>JAFUBA010000011.1 GCA_017460395.1 Clostridia bacterium
ATGACGAAGGGGTTCCACCTGTTCCCATCCCGAACACAGAAGTTAAGCCCTTCAGTGCCGAAAGTACTTGGCTGGAGACGGCCCGGGAGGATAGGTCACTGCCGGATTCAAATAAAGCCTGCCTGACGGCAGGTTTTTTGTTATGCTGGCGGAGGTCACATGTTTCTTGAAGAGACCTTCTCCTGCATGTATGATGTATCCTGACTTGAAACAGAAAGAGGCAGAGCTCCCATGATGGAAGGCAGAGACTACCACACACATTCTACGATGTGTGATGGAAAGAACACGCTGGAGGAGATGGTCCTGAGCGCACTGGAAAAGAAGATGACGGTTCTTGGCTTTTCCGGGCACATGGATCCGGACATTCATGTAGACTTCCCAGAATATCTGAAGGAAGTCAGACGCCTTCAGGCAGCCTATCGGGACAGGATCGATCTTCTGATCGGTCTTGAACTGGATGGGGTGAGCGAGACACTGTCCTTTGAAGGCACGGAATACATCATAGGCTCGACACATTTTCTCCAGAATTCCAAGGGTGGTCTCACGCCGGTGGACTGGTCTGCAGAACTACTGGCGGATCTGTGCAAAGATGCATATGGCGGTGATCCATACAGGATGGTGAAGGCATATTATGAAACAGAATCAAAGATTGTTGAAAAGACACACTGCACCTTCATCGGGCACTTTGACCTGATCACCCGCTTCAATGACCAGCAGCCCTTCTTTGATGAAACGGATCCCAGATACATGCGGCCGGCACTTGAATGCATGGCGAGCCTCGTGAAGACTGGGACACCCTTTGAGGTCAACTGCGGGGCGATCAACCGGGGGAGAAAGAAGGATCCGTATCCGAATCATCTGCTTCTGCGCCATCTGCACGACATGGGCGGCGAGATCTTTCTGAACAGTGATGCCCACGACAGAGATCACCTGATGGCGGGCTTTCCGCAGGTACTTGAGTTGATTCGGGCAGCCGGGTTTGATCATATCCTGTACTTGAAACACGATGCATTGGGCTGTGTTGTCCTGGAAGAGCAAGGGATCTGAACGGCATAAGGTCAGGAAGAAACGTGGAGAGGAAAGAAACATGGAATTGCGATGGGAGACCATTCATTCTGCCGTTGTGAACGGGTGTCTTGGGACGATTGGGCTTGCCCTGGTCCGTTGCCTTCTCCGTCATGGTGTTAGGGTCTATGCCGTGGCCTATCCGGGGGATCAGCGGATTTCTCTGATCCCTGAGAAGGCGACCGTGGTGCCGCTTGACATGCGGGAGATTGAGAAGCTGAAAGATGTGATCCCGGAGAAGGTGGATGCCTTCTTTCACCTTGCCTGGATGGGCACCATCGGCCCCGGCCGGGACGATATGATGTTGCAGACGGAGAATATCCGCTGTGCCGTTTTGGCTGCCAGGGCTGCGCAGCAGCTCGGATGCCACGTGTTTGTAGGGACAGGCAGTCAGGCGGAGTATGGGCGGATCGAGGGTCTGGTGAAGCCGGATTCTCCCTGTTTTCCCCTCAATGGCTACGGCATAGGGAAACTGTGTGCGGGGCAGATGACACGGATCGAATGCCGAAAACTTGGCGTCAGGCACGAGTGGGCCCGGATCCTCAGCATCTATGGTCCGGGGGACGGTCCCCTCAGCGTCATGCCGACCATCATCTCAAAGCTTCTGAACAGAGAAAAACCCGTCCTCACGGGCGGGGAACAGCTGTGGGATTTTCTCTACTGTGACGATGCTGCACAGGCACTGTACCGTATGGCAGCATGGGGAAAGGATGGACAGGTGTATCCTGTCGGCAGCGGGCAGGTAAAAACCCTGAGGGAATACTTTGAGATCGCACGGGACGCGGTCGATCCCCAGTTGCCCCTTGGCATCGGTGAACTGCCCTATCCGAAGGGGCAGGTCATGCATCTGCAGGCGGATCTGACACCTCTTCAGGAGGACACAGGCTTTGCTCCTGCATGGACATTTGAAGAGGGGATTCGGGAGACTGTCCGGTGGTTTCGCGCACAGCAGCAATGAGCTTCTCGGAGGTCTCCGCCTCCATCCAGCCGCTCATGGACATGACTTTCATGTTCATCTCTCCGTCTGACTGCTTGAGCCAGATGGTGGGCGGCATGCCCACGATTTCCCGGAAGTGGAAGTTATAGTTGCTCATGGTCGCATAGCCGACCATCAGGGCGACCTCGGACACGGTAAAGCGGCCGGAACGAAGAAGAGAGCAGCTCTCCAGGATCCTGGTGCGGTGCAGATAGGTGAGCGGGGTCGTCCCCAGCTGCTCATGGAACAGCCGCCGGAAATGGGTGGGGGAGAGGTGGCAGATCTCTGCCAGCTTTTCCTGGTGAAAGTTTTCCATGTAATGGGACCTGATGAAGTCAAGGGCAGGCGCCAGAGGCGATACGTGGTCCGTCTTCATGAAGCGGACGTCCCGGACCTTTGTCCATATCCTGAGAAGCTTCATCATAAGACTCAGACACAGCCCGCGCACGGTCCATTCATAGCCCGGTTCACGCTCCTCCAGCTCGGTCACAATCTGATCAAAGAGGAGCCGAAGATCCCGGGCTTTTTCTTCGTTCAGAATCATCCGGCTGTTTGCAATCATGTTGTGCAGCTGCTGGTCATCTGCCAGCGCCTGGATGCCGGAAGTTTCCATCATGCCGACAGGATCCAGAAAGAGATAGGTCCAGAGGGATGATTCCCCGGGGGAGGAATAGGTGGTATGGGGCACGTTCTTCCCGATACAGGTCAGGTCTCCCGCGTGGAAGGCATGCGTTTCCTCCCCAAACTCCATCATCCCGGAATGGGTCCGGCAAAGGCCGATCTCCAGACAGTTGTGAAAGTGGAGGACTTGATTTCGAACGGGCGAAATATACCATTTTTCTCCGCTGAGCACCAGAATCGGCAGGGTGGGAGAAAGGTCATAACTGCGGCACTCCACGGCCCTCTGCTTCTGTCGTGACACGAATCGTCCCCTCCCTTTGCTTATTTGACGGACAAGTTGATAAAAGTATCTTACAAATCAGCGGGGGAAAAATCAAGGCTGCGCTGTCTTCCCGGTGTCCCCGGTGCCCTTTGTGTGACCATCGGGATCATCTCGCTCAAGCGCCTGGCAGTACAGATTGATAAAGATCTTGTAGGCGATCATCATGGTGACGGAGGAGACAAGGCTCTTCGTGCCATCGAGCGCATCGATCTGCGGGACAGGGGCCTGCGAGGTCCCAAAGACATGATCCATGGCATGAGTCAGCTCTTCCCGGAAGAATTCATACGCGTTCCCGGCATCGCCGGATTCCATGATGCTTTTGCGAAGGCGCGCGATGTGCCGAAGAGAGAGAAAGGGCTTGCTGAGGGCAATACAGATCAGAAGGGCGATCTGACTTCGGTGGTACCGCTTCTTCTCGGGCTTTGGGATCAGCCCCTGCTTTACGTAATTGGTGATCATCGACGGTGTCAGGAGAGCGTCGTCCGGCAGAGGGTAGAGATACTCATTGATATATCGCACGGTCTGGTCGAGAAACAGACCGACGTCCGGGATGGCCTGGAAGGCGGGCAGCTGAAAACTTTTCACGGCAGCGCGCACATCATCAGTCACTTGCGTGTTCATGATACACCTCCGGAAGAGGATTATAAAAAGCGAAAGACATGAAGTCAAACAATTTGTAATCGGTTTTTCATAAACCGATTATCCGGCTTTCAATACTCATTGACACGCTGGTGCAGAATCTGTACAATCACCCGTGCGAAAGCAAGGAATTCAAGATCCGGCAGGCATAAACCAAAGAGGGAACTGCCGGAACCAGGAGGTAACCATGGCTTTTCGTATCGTATGTGATTCATCCGTGAACATGCATCAGATGCCCGAGGCGGATTTCGTCTCGGTGCCCATGAAGATCCTCTCCGGCATGAGAGAATTCGTGGATGATGCATCTCTGGATGTGGAAGGCATGTGCAATGTGCTGGAAAAGAGCAAGGAGCGCTCCGGCACATCATGCCCCAATATTGCTGAATGGAAAAACGCATTTGAGGGGGCCGACGAGGTCCTGGCCATCACCATCTCAGGGAAACTGTCGGGCAGCTTTTCTTCCTGCTCACAGGCCATGACAGAGTTCCTGGAGGAACATCCGGGGGCGAAGGGCTTTGTCTTTGACTCGCTATCCACCGGCCCCATGATGCGGATGCTGGCAAACCTGGCGATGCTGATGAAACGGGAAAACATGGACTTTGACTCGATGATCCGGGATCTTCAGATTTACAGAAGCCATGCCGGACTGATCTTTACCCTGGCCAGCATGAATAACCTGGCAAGAAACGGGCGCGTGTCCCCGGCGATTGCAGCTGCCGCGGGGCTTCTGGGGATCCGGCTGGTGGCCATCGGGGATGAGAACGGCACCATCAAGCAGGTGGCCAAGTGCCGCGGAGAGGGAAAACTTCCCAGGGTTATTCTCGAGCAGATGGAGGAGCGGGGCTATGAGGGCGGCTTTGTCCGATTGGACCACTGCCTGAACCTGCCCCTGGCTCATGCCATCCGGGACAAGATCCTGGAGAAATACCCGCAGGCCGTGATCGAGATCGGGGAATGCACAGGACTCTGTGCCTACTATGCAGAGCGGGGCGGCGTGATCATCGGATACGAAGACCGGGATATCGTCCGGTAGCTTGGCATGAAAGCACATGCCGGAAGGAAACACATATGTACAACAGATACATGTACGGTTTTGACTGGACCTACCTGCTGGTGATCGCAGGCCTGATTCTCGGTCTGATCGCCCAGCACCGCGTGAACCAGGCATATGAGAAGTACGCAAAGGTGCCCACCAGCTTTGGCCGCCCTGCCTGGGAGGTGGCCAACATGATCCTTTTGAGGAATGGAAATCAGCGCGTGTCGGTGCAGCGCATTTCGGGAAAACTGACGGATCATTATGACCCGAGAAATGAGACGCTGAGCCTGTCGGAGGGCGTATATGACTCTTCTTCCGTGAGCGCGATCGGGATCGCGGCCCATGAGGCCGGACATGCCATGCAGAAAATGGAATCCTATGCCCCGCTGGCGCTCCGGTCCGCGGCCGTGCCCGTGGTGAACATTGGCTCCAGGGCGTCCATGCCGATCTTTGTGCTGGGCCTGGTGCTCTCCGTAGAGCCCCTGGTCTGGGTGGGCATCGGTCTGTTCTCCCTGGCGGTGATCTTTGCCCTGATCACCCTCCCCGTAGAGCTGAATGCCTCTTCCCGCGCCCTTCGGATGCTACAGGACAGCGGCGTCATGACGGAGGATGAGCTGGCGGGCGTGCGGCATGTCCTTCGGGCGGCTGCCATGACCTATGTGGCATCCGCCCTGGCAAGCCTTCTGAACCTTGTGCGCTTACTTCTGATTGCCCAGGGCAGCAGCAGACGCAGACGGGACTGAATTCCGGCTGATATGGCCGGATGAAACTCCCAGCAGAGTTACCCAAGATGTCATATCCCCACCGTGATCGGTGGGGATCATTTGTATGTTCCACTCGGCTCCGGATGTGAGGTGCAGTCACACGTGAAGAGCTGCATTGCTCTGGAGATGGGATACGAGCTGGCGGCTTAGAACCTGAGGGGCTGTTTACGATCATGATGGTGGCAACATACTTGGATAAAAATCGCAGCCGCCACGCTGAAACGTGACGGCTGCAATTGGAAAGTCAGACAGGCGGACACGCTGAATGCATGCCCTGGTCCAGGCACTGCTCATTCCGGATAGACGGCCCTGCTGCCGCCGATATAGGGCAGGCGGCTGTAGGCCATGACCAGATGGGCATGCCCCAGCTGGGAATATTCGCCGCGCAGCGGCACGGCCACAGGACGGACATGCATGCCCACCAGGGTGTCGCCTACATCGATGGCAGCCTCCGCCTGCACGGCCATGGCGAGGCAGGGATGCTGCAGAAGCTTCCATGCCGCGGCAGGCACGGAGCCGCCGGCCTTGGGCTGGGGGATCGCGTTGACCTGAATCAGTCTTCTATCATTCAGCGCAGATGTTTCCATCACAACGGCACGGTTCAGGTGCTCACAGCACTGAAAGGCCGGCTGAAGGTGATGCTCCAGGCACACGCTCAGGAAGGCCTGGGCGATGATCAGTCCGTATTCCGGCACACTGCCCTTGCCGATGCGGGCGCCTGCGACCTCGCTGGTGGAGCAGCCGAGCACGATCATGCTGCCCTCCTGGAGGTGCCCCGTCGAAATGAGGGATTCTACGCTGGATTCCAGGACACGGCGGGCTTCCTCCTGAAGCCTGGCCTGTTCGGTGACATGTGCTTCCTGCAAGATATCCATGATATCATCAGACTCCTTGTGCTAAGTAGGATCGTATCAGATCAGGCTGTCTCAGACATCCTCTGTGAGGGTGCTTTTTCTCTGTTCATATTCTTCCCTGGAGATGAGGCAGATGCGCGGCTTTGCGCCGTCCTTGGCGGAGATGATGCCCTGCTTTTCCATCTCATCCACGAGCCGTCCGGCCCTGGCATAGCCGATCTTGAGCCGCCGCTGGATGAGGCTGGTGGACACCTGGCCGTCCTGCAGCGCGATCTCGATGCACTGCTGCAGGAGAGAGCCGTCGCTGGTCACGTCCTCTGTGGCGGTCAGATCGAAGGAAGGCATGGCGGTATCGTCCGACACATTGGCCAGGCGCTCCACGAAGTCGGGGTCATAGTCGGACTCGGAGGTGGAGCGGATAAAGTCTGCCACGGCGTTGACCTCCTCATCCCTGAGGAAGCAGCCCTGCACGCGCACGGGGGAGAATTCGCCCATGGGCTGGTAGAGCATGTCGCCATAGCCCAGGAGCTGCTCTGCGCCGGGCTTGTCCAGGATGGTCCTTGAATCGATGAAGCTGGACACCTTGAAGGCGATACGGCTGGGGATGTTGGCCTTGATCAGACCCGTGATGACGTCGACCGAGGGACGCTGAGTGGCAACCACCAGGTGAATGCCGGCGGCACGGGCCAGCTGGGCGATGCGGCAGATGGACTCCTCCACCTCCCGCTTGCAGACCATCATCAGGTCGGCCAGCTCGTCGATGATGACCACCATGCGCGGCATCTTCTTGCGGTCCGGTGGAAGCTTTGCGTTGTAGCCGTCGATGTTTCTGACGGAAATCTCGCGAAACTGATTGTAGCGTTTCATCATCTCCTCCACCACCCACTGCAGGGCGCCGGAGGCCTTGTGGGGATCGGAGACCACGGGCGCGAGAAGATGCGGGATGCCGTTGTAGCACTGCAGCTCCACGACCTTCGGGTCCACCAGGATCAGACGTACATCGTCCGGGGAACAGCGGTAGAGAAGGGAGGTGATGATCGTGTTGATGCACACCGATTTACCGGAGCCCGTGGCACCTGCGATCAGGAGATGGGGCATCTTGGCCAGGTTGCACACCACAGGGGTGCCGGCGATGTCCCGGCCGAGGGGCACCAGGAGGGGATCTGAGGACTTGACGACCTTATCGCACTGCAGGACCTCCAGAAGGGTCACGTTGGCGCGCTTGCGGTTTGGTACCTCCACGCCGATGAGCGACGTTCCGGGGATCGGGGCCTCAATGCGCACAGATTTGACCGCCATGTTCATGGCAATGTTGGCGCCAAGGTCTGTGACCTTGGCCACCTTGATGCCCTGGGCAAGCTCAAGCTCAAAGCGCGAGATCGTGGGCCCGTGGGTGATGTGCCGCACGTGGGCCTCGACCTTGAAGGAGGCGAGCGTCTCCTCGAGGCGCTGGGCGCGGAACTGGTCTTCCTCCTGGGAGATGCCTGACGGCGGTTCCGGCTCACAGAGCAGATCGGTGCCCGGGAAGAGGTAGGGAATGGCTTCCTGCTCTGCAGGCTCATCTGCAGGTTCCCGGGTCCCTCCGAAGGTCTCCTGATCACCGGGGTCCCGGATGACGGGGGTCGGGTTCCATTTGCTGCTGCCGGCGGGCGGGATCCGCACGTGGTCCACCGGGGTGGTGAGATCCAGATGCTCTTCCTCATCGACCCAGGAAGCCTTGGGCTTCACGAGTCCGGTGTCCGGATCGGGTGTCAGGACGGGCTCCTGGTATGTGACAGGTACCTGCTGGGAGGTCCCGGACGCGGGAGCGAAGGTGGAGGATGTGTCGGACGGATCCTCGGGCTCTGGCACCTTCTTTTGCGGTGCAGTATACGGATCAGACACGGGATGGGGGACAGGGGTCTGTGCCGGTGTGGGGGAAACGGCCGGATCCGGGATGGGAGCCGGAGCGGGATCCACTGCCACTTCGGGATGCTGCCTTGAGGGATTCTTTCTCTCTCTCGGCACCCGGGGCGGGGCCTCAGTGGGTGCCGACGGTGCGTCCTCCGCGGGGCGCCCAAAGAATTTCGAAATGTTCCGCAGGGGCTGTGCCTTCAGGGACTTCACAGCCTCGTGCTCCTCGGGGGTCTCCTGGAAGCCGTAGGTTGCCGGCTGGGGCTGGGTGTAGAGGCGCTGGGGCTGGGAGGAAGACTGGGGCCAGGGCTGAGATGGCGGAGAGACGGGCTGGGGCGCCAGGACCTGCTGGCTCGCCTGCTGTTTCTGCCATTCCAGCTGCCGCGCGCTGCGCTCTGCTTCCTCCTGTGCTGCCTCCGCGCGCATGTCGGACAGCTTTCCGGAAATCTTGCCGAAAAGCTTCTGGAAAAAGGCCGGGGCATTGAAGCGGGTGAGGAAACACAGGGTCACCAGGGCACCGGGCACAAAGAGAACGCTTGTGAAGGTGGATCCCAGGACCGCCCAGAAGGGCCAGAGCAGGAGCATGCCCAGCATGCCACCTGCGAGGGGCACCGTGTGGGACGCGGAGAAGGTGTAGGCCATCTGGAGCATGGCCACATAGTCGCTGCCATGCTGGATGGCATACATATCTGGCAGGGCCATGCGCTGTCCCTGGAAGCTGGAGTATGTCAGAAGGTTCCCGAGGGCGCACAGAAGGCCCAGGAGGAGCAGTGACAGAAGCAGCGGGCGCACCGAGACCTTCCGCCGGAGGGAGAGGATCAGAAGGATCCCGCTCCAGATGGGGATCGCCGGAAGAAGGAAACAGAAGACGCCGCACAGGCCCCAGGACAGGGTCCGAAGCGCCGGAAAGAGCGCGCCGGGGAGCCGGATGAGGACGGAGAGGAAGAGGAGAATGCCAAAGGCGATCAGGAGAAAGCCCAGGAGCATCCGCACCATGGTGGCATCGCTCGAATAGGCCTGAACCTTTCTGGCAGGTGCCTTCTTTGCACGGCTTTTTGAGGGCTGTCTGGTGGCACCTTTCGCCGCTTGTTTTGCCATGAAACCTCCACGATATGCCTGTGATCAGGCAGAAAATTCATCATAAAGACAGACGGGGAAGGAAATGTCCTGCCGTGCGGCAGGACACTGTGAGCCCGGGTGAGGGCGGAAAGATTATATGGCAGGAGGCGGCAAATTGCAAATCATCTGTCGCCCAGGGTCATCGTCATGGTGGCGAGGACCTCCTGTCCATCGAAATGGAGACACAGGGTGTTGCCTCCGAAATAGTAGTAGTCGCTGATGCCCTCCCCCAGGCGGTAGGCATCTGCCTCCCGCGCCTTCAGGGTGAGGGTGAGATCGGGGCTCCCGAGGAGATCCAGGCAGCTTTCCCTCGCAGTTTCCCCGGAGATCAGGGAACAGACGGCGAAGGAATCCAGACGGATGCCGTCGAGGCGGCTTGAGGAGAAATCCCGGAAGGACAGGGCGTCTGTGAGAAGATACACGCCGCGAAAGCGCCCGTCCTCTGCCTCCACCATTCGTCCGAGCTCGTATTCGTCCGGGTCGGAGAGCAGGCCGTATGTATCCAGGATCTCCTGCATGGTATCCCCGAGGCGGACCGGGAGGCCCGGCAGGGCACCGTCCGCCACAATGGCGGACAGGCGGTCCTTTGTGTCCGCATCCGCCTTTAGGACATAGGTAAGGCCCATCCGGACAAAAGGTCCTTCCTCCGACATATCCAGAAGGTCTCTCAGCTCGTGCCACTTCAGGCACACGAGCCCCGCGTGGCCCGTGAGGGTCGGGAGGCGGGACTGCGGATATAGGAGGCACAGCCCCAGGTCCGTGGCATACAGGGAGACGGGACTGTCTTCCTCGAAGAGGCCCTCGGTCAGGTCCGGCACGGCGAGCTGAGGGGAGAGGGCGGGGAGGATCTCCTGCAGGAGAAGATCGCAGAAGGCTTCCTCAGTTCCTTCCTTCAGAAGGTCCTGCAGGGTGAGACAGGTGCCGGTCTGAAGGTCCAGGATGAGGCCGTACTTTTCCTCCTCCGGGAGCTCCGTGTGCACCGGTCCGCGGGCGGTGAAGCACAGGGAGAGCAGGTCGCCCGTCTGTCCGCCCTCCCAGGTGACGGTGAGGGGCGTCTTCAGGGAGAGAACTTGGGCCAGGCGTGAGGAAAGGTCCTGGATGTGCCCCTTTTCCAGGATCTGTTTCTGGATGGTCTCCTCGAGGACCCGGACGGTGTCATCGTCTGCGCCGTCCGGCGTGACGTCAAAGTGAACGGCCGGATAGTGCACCTCGTGCCCCTGAAGGGAAAGCCCGGTGTCCGTGAGGGAGACCTGGGGGCTGCCGGCAGACGCGGATGAGAGGGTGCACAGAAGAAGGCAGCAGAGCAAAGAGATGAGAAGAGCTGCTTTGCGCATAAAATCGCCTCCGTTGAGTTTCATGGAGAAGCTTCAGACTTTGCACGGAAAGTCCTGCACATATAACGGTGCAGCTTGCCCGTTTCATCCATCCTCCGGTGTTTTTTCGATCCGAATCGCCGGAGAGCGGGCTGCCGGAGCGTTTACACGCCTTTCCCAATCTGATAAAATCCGCGATGCAAGAAGGGCTGCGCCCGGGCCGTTATATAGGCGAAGGGATTGCCCGGACATGCTGCGCCGGAGGGCAACCTCCGTGAGTCAAAGGCGCAGAGGAGATGAAGATTAAATGAAAGGGAATATCAAATCGTTCGGCTGCAGATGGATCCTGCTTGCCGTGCTTTTGACCCTCATGACGTGTTTTGCGTGTCCTGTTAGCGCCATCGCAGCCACGGTGCAGGGCATTAGGATCGTAAAGCTGGAGGAGAAGCTCTTTGAGGGCGACACGGTGGAGCTTGAGGTCACGGGCAGTGCGGCCGAGGGGGAGAAGACCTGGTCGTCCTCGAATACGAAGGTCGCTACCGTGGACGAGCACGGGGTGCTCACGTGCCTCAATAAGGGCTGGACCACCGTCACGGTGCGCTCCACCGTGGAGAAGCGCACCTGGCGGGGGCAGCTGGAAATCCAGGTGCTGAAAAATGCCGAGAGCATCGAGGTGGACGAGCGGGATCTGAGCATCCTTCAGGAGGATGCCCCGTCCCTTGAGGGCATCCTGCAGGAGCGCATGGACCTGCCGGTCCTCTCCCTTGTGCGCGGCCAGTCACTGACGGTCAGGGCCACGGTCCTGCCCCAGGGTGCGTCCAACAGGCGCTACGTGCTCTCATCCTCGGACACGACGGTCCTTTCAGTCAACGGCACCACGATCCGGGGCGCAAAGAAGGGCGAGTGCGTGCTGACGGTGTCCTCGCAGCTGAACCCCGAGGTGTCCGTCGCCTACCACGTGCTGGTGGCCGAGCGGGTGCGGGAAATCAAGGTGACGGGTCCATCCCGGCAGCTGATGGCCGGAGGATCTCTGCAGCTGAGCGCCGCTGTGTCCCCGGATAATGCCACCATCCGGGATGTCGTATGGAAGTCCCAGAATGAAAAGGTGGCGACGGTGGATGAAAAAGGCCTTGTGACAGGCATTGCCCGGGGCCAGGCGATCATCCGGGCAACGGCCATCGATGGAAGCCGTGTGTACGGCTCTTTCACCGTGACGGTTGTGCAGGGCGCCATGTCCATCGAGCTCAGCCAGAGCTACATGAACATCGCCGTCGGGTACAATAAGAGTCTTCGCGCCACGGTCCTGCCGGGCAATACCAACGACAAGAGCGTCGTCTGGACCTCCTCGGACGAGACGGTGGCGAAGGTGAACCAGTGGGGCAGTGTCACGCCGGTACATGCCGGCACCTGCCAGATCACCTGCCAGGCAAAGGACAATCCCATGGTCATGGCCACCTGCGAGGTGGTGGTGACCCAGCCCGTCAGGAAGAACTCCTTCATGGACCAGAGCGTCAGCGTGAACACGGGCGCCAGCGTCCGGATCTACTGGCAGCTGGAGCCCTCCGACGTCACGAACACCGATGTCCGCCTCTCCTCCACCAACGAGAAGATCGCGACGGTGACCGAGGACGGCGTGGTCGCGGGTGTCAAAAAGGGTGAGTGCTACGTGGTGGCCAAAGCCGAGGATGGCTCCGGGAAGACGGCGAGGGTCAAGATCAAAGTGCTCCAGCCCGTGCAGGGTGTGCACATGAAAAACGATACGGTCTATGTGGACGTGGACGAGACCACGACGCTGCAGGCCATCATGGAGCCGGAGGACGCCAGCAACCGCACCATGACCTGGGAGATCGGGGACAGCAGCATTGCGACCGTCCGGGGTAAGAACAACCGGCCGTCTGTCACGGGCCGCAGGTGGGGGACCACCTTTGTGACCGGGGTCACCGAGGACGGCGGGTACTCGACGCAGGCCACCATCAAGGTGGGAAACTACGACAGTGCCCTTCGCATCACGGATCTCTACATCCGGGACAACAGGATCCGGATCGTTGTCCAGAACCAGAGTGACATGGACATCGACCACTTCCGCTTCACGATGGAGTGCTGGGATGTGCATGGCCAGCCGATTGCGGTGACGGATGACGGGTCAAACCTGTTCCAGGGGGCCTACTATCTGCCACTGTCGCCCCAGGAGTCCACGAGGCACGGGCAGTTTGCCTTCACCCACTATGTACAGCCGGAGGAGCAGATCGGGTATGTGGAGATGACAATCACCAGCTACACAACAGACACGGGCTTTCGGCGAAACATCCGCGAGGACAAGCAGCCGGTCATGGACTACCAGATCCCGGGATATCTCGGCGAATAAACCAAAAGGACGAAGCCACTGCAGCTTCGCCCTTTTTGAAATCAGCCCTGGAGCTTTTCGATGATCCCCGGAAGCTCTGTATCGATCCTGTCATTTTCCAGCTGGCAGGTACCGGCGTTTGCATGGCCGCCGCCGCCGTAGGTGAGGCACAGATCGCCGATATTGACCTTCGAGGCCTTATTGATGATGGATTTTCCGATCATGACGGCCGTGTTCTGCTTCTGGAAGCCCCAGGCCACATGGACGGAGATCTCCACCTCCGGGTGCATGGCGTAGACCATGAAGCGGTTGCCTGCATAGATGATGTCCTCTTTCCTCAGATCAATGACGATCACCTTGCCCTGCACCTGGGAGATGCGCTCGAGCTGCTGCTGAAACAGCTCCTGCTGCTCAAAGTACAGGTCCACCCGCTCCTTCACATCCGGGAGGTTCAGGACCTCGTCGATCGTATGATTCACGCAGTAGTCGATCAGCTCCATCATCAGGTTATAGTTGGAGATGCGGAAGTTGCGGAAGCGGCCAAGGCCGGTCCTTGCATCCATGAGGAAGTTGAGGAGGACCCAGCCGGTGGGATGCAGCACTTCCTCCTCGGTGAAGTCGGCGCTGTCGCCCTTGTCCACGGCCGTCATGATCTCCTCGTGCACGCGGGTAAAGACCTTTTTGCCGCCATAGTAGTTGTACACGACGCGGGCCGCAGACTTGGCATCCCCGTCGATGATGAAGCGGTCCCTGGCCGCTTCCATGTTGATGCGGCTCAGCTCGCTCTCGTGGTGGTCAAAGGCGAGACCGACGCGGGGGTCAAAGGGGAGGTTTGTGGTGATATCATTCTCCGTGATATCCACCTTACCGTCCTGCACATCCTTGGGATGCACGAACTTGATCTCATCGATCAGATCCAGCTCGCGAAGCAGCATGGCGCAGACAAGACCGTCAAAATCGCTGCGGGTGATGAGTCTCTTTTTCATTGTCGGATAGCCCACTTTCTGCTGATTTCCTGGAAGGTTTTGTCCGGACTCAGAACTTCGGCCACATATTTCCGGACACAGGATTATCCTAAATTCCCGAAATTTTCAGGACTACACGAAAATTCTTGATATAATCATTGGACCCTGCGTGCCAGTTTTATCTGCTTGCCGCATTCATAATTAAGAAGTCCTGATACCCTCATTGTATCAGGACTTCTCTCAATTTAA
>JAFUBA010000052.1 GCA_017460395.1 Clostridia bacterium
ACATACCGGTGCCGTCCCCAGAACTCCAGGTCCTTTGACTGGCTGAGATAGATATCCCCAAAGGGCGTGTGGCCGTTGTCGGAGGGACGGGAGAGCATCATGTACATGCCCCCGATCTTTCTCGGGAACAGGACACCGTTGCGGTTGAAGGGCAGGAAGGCATTCTCCAGCTGGTGGAAGGTCTGAAAGTCCTCGGTCCATGCCACGCCGATGGTGGGGCCGTGGTAGCCGTTGCACCAGGTGATATAGTACTTGTCCTCGAGCGGGATGATGCGGGCGTCATAGCGGTATTCCTTCTTAAGAACCTCGGGGTCCGCACCCTCCATCTGAATCGGATCATCGTCGATCTCAAAGTGCAGGCCGTCCTTTGATCTGCCGGCAAACAGGTCCATGGAGATGGAGCGGCTGTCGCAGCGAAAGACGCCGGCAAAGCCGTCCTTGAAAGGCACGACGGCGCTGTTGAAGACAGAGTTGGAGTGTGCATTGCCGTCCCGCCCGATGATCGGGTTGCCGCTGTAGCGCCAGATGGCCTCCTTGCATCCTTCGGGCTTGGGCTCCCAGGGTAGATTGGGGATGGGGGTGCCGATGATCTTTGTCATACCGATCTCGCTCCTTTATATCTTGTATGGATCACTTTGGGTAATCCCTCGATGGAATGATATGTCTTACGCTCAGATAAATCCGTTTTCTATTTCGTCGCATGCCATCGCTTCCCTGCATGGCAGGGCAAATTTTCCCGCATCGGGCTTTTTTTCTGCTGGTCAGATTTCCCCTGCTGCGGTACAATCACTCTGTTTTCACGCTCTGATTTCATCCGCTTCTTCATATCCATCATGAAGACGTCAGCGTATACGGTACATCCCGGCGGGCCATATTCGGAAAAACTCAGTCCCCATCAAGCTATGGAAAAGAGGTACGACCTTATGCGTTTTTACACCATTTGCACACCAGATGGCAGGAAGGTGCCTGCCGTTCAGGGCCCGGAGGGCAGCATCTATGCCCTACAGGACTTTTTTGCATCCTGCACAGACATGCTGGACGCCGTCCGGACGCTCGGAGCGGATCCGGAGCGCCTGCAGGAGCTGCGGAACAACCTGCAGTCTCCCGTCACCTTCACCTCTCCCTTTGATCCCGCCTCCGTCCGCATCCTGGCACCCATGCAGCGCACCGAAGGGGACATCGTCTGCGTCGGGCTCAACTACCGCTCCCACATCGATGAGACCGCCCACGTGGAGGACTTCACCAACAAGGAAGCCACCGTGTACTTTGCAAAACGCGCCGATTCCATCCTCGGCCCGGGCGACCGGATCCCGGACTATGATTTCGTCGACCAGCTGGACTATGAGGTGGAGCTGGGCGTCATCCTCGGGCGGGACGTGCGCGGCTACGACCCGGACCGGGACCCGAATCCGGTCTTCGGCTACACTGTCTTCAACGATCTGTCGGCCAGAAACCTGCAGTTCCTCCACAAGCAGTGGTTCATCGGGAAGAGCCTGGACGGCTATACGGCCATGGGCCCCTGCATCGTGACGGCGGATGAAGCAGGAAATATCGATGACCTCCGTATCGCCTGCTCGGTGAACGAGGAGATCCGTCAGGAGGCCAGCACCAGACAGATGATCACCCGTGTGCCGGAGCTCATCCGGGAGCTCTCAAAATACATGACACTCCGGGCGGGGACCGTCATCGCCACCGGTACGCCCGGCGGTGTGGCCCTCGGGATGGAGCATCCAAGGTACCTGAAAAGCGGCGACCGGGTGGTCTGCGAGATCGAAGGTATCGGGAAACTCGAGAATCTTGTGGGATAAGAGCGCATAAGAAAAGAGCCACGGATCGTGGCTCTTTTCTTATGCCATTCAGGCTTCCCCCGCCTGCGCGGTATACAGCTGCCAGTAGAGGCCATGCTTTTCCATGAGCTCTCTGTGGCTTCCTGCCTCCGCAATCCCCTTGTTTGAGATATAGAGGATCCGGTCGCAGTTCTTGATGGTGCTCAGGCGGTGAGCCACGATGATGCTGGTCCTGTTCTTGAGCATCTCCCTGATGCCCTACTGCAGGTGCTTTTCCGTCTGCGTTTCGATGTAGGAGGTGGCTTCGTCCAAAATCAGGATCCTGGGATCGCTCAGG
>JAFUBA010000053.1 GCA_017460395.1 Clostridia bacterium
AAAGTGAGCACAAAAAAACATGGGATAAACCCATGTTGAGTAGAGTAAAGGGATCGGATGTATTCACATAATTTGAGGTCAGTGCGAACGACCCTACACAGAGCAGGGGCATTCGCCACGGTATTTGTTTAGGAACTTACGGACAAAGAAGCAGCAGTCTAACACAAAGAGAAGCAGGAGCTTATCCTGCTTCTCTTTGTGTTTAATTCGTCAGCCTCAGGAGCAGCATCAGGGTATCCGTCGGGATCACCTGCATGAGCTTCTGAAGGAACACGGTACTGCCCAGATCTGCAGCTTCACTCACCGCCTGCTGCTCAGACGGGGAGAGGTTGATGAGATCAATCGCTCGATCCTCGCCCTGAAGGGACAGCGTTTTCTCGGGCATTGGAGCATCGATTGTGGACACAGTGGCCCGGATGACCGTTTTGCCCGTATCCGCATCGGTCCAGTCCCATGTCACCTCAGGACGGAAGCGGTTCGCGTCCATGGAAGCCACGATCTCCTCCAAAAGGCGATGCTGCTCTTCCTCCGATATCACCTGAAGCTCATAGAGCGAGTGGGCCCGGTGGATATCCCCGTCCACCATGGTCTCCGTCTCGCCGGTGGAGACAAAGCGGACATCCTGGTTCCAGTTGTAGAGCGGCCGATAGCCAATGGCGTAGGCGTCATCGAAAAGGCGTACCTTTGAGGTGACAAAGAATCTGTCGTCATCTGTTCCACTGTCATCCATGGACAGCTCCACATGGTACATCTGATTGTTCATCCCAAGGCTCCATACGGCCATGATCCCATCCTCCGGGTTGGCCACAGAGAGGGTCATCACCTCGCCGCCAAGCAGCCTGTCGTTCACCGTGAGCCCGAGGCCCAGAAGCTCTTCCTCCTGATAGACCAGGGAGAGTTCATACAGGTACCGGTTCTGCCGGATTCCCGCATCAAATGCTTCGGACACGATGCTCAGTACGCCCGCGACATTATCGCCATACATGCTCCAGACATTTGCCCCGAGAAGCTTCTGTGCAAACTCGCAGACCTCTTTTTCCTCCGCGCGGTATGTCCTGATCCTGTCACCCTCCCCGTAGGCATTGCCGAAAAAGCGGCCCTCTTCTGTGACGGGCAGGTGGGCGAGCACAAAGTCCGTGATGGGCGGCATCAGGTCAGACAGCAGCGCCTGCGTGAATTCGTTCAGGAAATCATCCGTCCCAAATACCTCCACCTGGTCATTCAGCGTATTCAGGGAGGAGACCACTTCATTTCCGTCCGCATACATCACAAGGCCGGGCAGAAAGGAGGTGCCAATCAGGATATGTCCATCTTCGTCCTCCCGAAGGCTCAGGTCTGCGAGCGCCTCGTCCTGCATCCTGATGGTCACGTCTGCGCCCTCGTCCCAGTAGCTGGCCGTCACGGTGAGACCACCCAGCAAGCCGCTCAAGATGGTGGCCACATCGGACGCCGTCTCAGTATTCGACCCAAGCAGGGTCAGCCACGTCTCAAGGCCGTCCCGGTCGATCATCCAGGAGAGGGCAGACTGAGAAACCCGGGCACTTTCGGAAAGGCCTGCCACAGGCGCTGTCAGCAGCAACAGCGCCAGCACCATGGCCAGCAGCTGTCTGCATCGCTCAAACACTTTTCTCATATTGGCTCCCTTCCCCTTTTATCAGGGCCTCACCACCAGCACGATGGGCTTTTTCGTCTCCTCCGCAGCGTCGGTCTCGTCGTCCGGGATTTCCCCGTCTTCCTCCACGGTCAGGCTGTCCGTATCCGCTTCCTCGTTTTTCTCTGCGGGCTCCTCTGTCTCCCGGGCAGGTTCTTCTGCATCCGCTGCATCTTCTGCGGCCTCTGCAGCGTCAACGGGTACCTCCTCGTTTTCGGGCTCCGCGGCCTCCTGAAGATCCGTCGGCGTCGCGCTCACCGCGTCCGCAAGATCGGATGGCGTGGCTGTCGTCTCGCCTGGCTCGTCCAGTGGGATGTCGTGCCGCATGCTGTCGAGGGTGACCATGAGGTTCATCACCACATCCTGCAGCACTTCCCAGCGGTCCTCCTGGCTCATCTGCGCCATGCTTCTGGCCCCTGTTCCGTCAAGGCCAGTCATTTCCCAGGGTGTGGCGGTCATGAACCTGGCCGCGCCCTGAAGCTGTCCTCCGGGGATCTGGCTGTCGAGGGTGACCTCGAGGGTGGTGGCGGCGCGCTTGGCCGGCTTGGAATAGAAGTGGAAGCGGACCATGCCGCGCACGGGATCAAATTCTGCGATATCAAAGGAGGCATCCTGGTCCTCCCCGTCCGCATCCTCCGCCTGGGCTCCTTCGACGCTTGGGAACGCATCCCGGTCCGGTTCAAAGGAGAAGCTCCAGTCCCACACCTGGTGGGTGTAGTCCTCCTCGTCCGTCCTGGTGCTCTCCCGGCCCTCAAGGGTAAAGGCCACGGCCGTCGCCTCGCCCTCGGCAGGAATCAGCTGGAAGGAGCCTGCCAGCTTGGGCGATGCGCCTTCCACATAAGTGCTGAGCTGGAACTGCACCGTCATCGCCTGTCCGATGAGCACATAGGTGGTGTCATCGCCGCGGCTGAGGATCTGGAGCCCGGTCCACGCTCCCTTGGGATCCGAGAGCGGAAAAATGTACTCCGCAGAAATCTCCTCGCCCTGCATGGTGACCGTGCGGGTCATGGAGACCGTGTCCGAGATTTCGATCTGGTCGATCATGCGGTCATAGTACCATTCCATCTGGCTGGAAAGGTACATCTGTGCCTGCTCCTCTGTCATCTGGCTGCGAAGATACTCCGTCGCTTCCTCTGATGCCAGCGTCAGGCGGATCCATTCCTTGATGGCGAGCCGCACATCCTCGGGCTCCAGCGCATACCGGAAGATCATCCGGTTCTGGGTGCCGGCCTTTGTCAGTTCCGGCTCCTTGACATAGCTTTCAAGGAACGTGCTGATGCCCTGCCGCACACTCAGGAAGGCTGTACGGCGCGCCGCCGCATCCCCCATCAGGATCTTCAGGATGGCAGAGTAGAGCGTGGGGTTGCCGTGTCCTTCTGCGCTGGTGATGGAGGAGAGCAGGTCGCCTGACAGGGGCAGCTCAAAGCTGAGGCCCATGAGAAGATCGCTCTTGAGGTAAATCTTCTCCCCGTCGCTGTACAGGCTCGTCATGCCGGTACGCTCCTCGTTTCTCACGGCATAGGCCTGGCCCTCGGATTTGCCCTGGACCGCGATCCATCTCATCTGGATCTCCGTGTCATCCAGCGGCCGGAGAGCATCCGCCCAGCCCGTGTCCCCGGTCACGGAAAACTTCATCACGCCCCGAAGGCCGCTGCCAAGGTCAATCTGCTGGTACATCTTCTCCATCTGCGTGTAGGTATCCTCTGCAAGCGCCGCACTGCAGAGAACCAGACACAGCGCAAGGCAGAGCGCTGCACTGCGCTTCATTCCCCGAATGATGCATCGAAGAAAGCCCATTCTTCATCCTCCTCCCACACGGTCCATGTGGACCGTGCCAACTGGTTCCATGTATCCCTCGGAATATCTTTTGAAATAAACAGCGTGTCCTCATAGGGCAGAAGGACCCATTCCCGAAGAAGACAGGACGCCACCTGGCGAACAATCCTCTCCCGGGTGTCCGCACCTGCGGTCTCTTCCATGTCTGCATCCTGCATGGAAAGGGTGCCCGAAAAGGCACGCCTGGACATGCTCACAGTTCCCTCAAGCCAGGGCGTCTTCCCAAGAAGAAGCGTGAGATCAAAGTCCCCGCGCCCCTCATTCCCATGGTAGATTCCACTCACGGACACACTCTCGCCTGTGTCCTGGTCCAGGATCGACAGCGCCATCTGAACATCGTCCGGCGATAATACTGTTCTGTCCAGAGTCGCCTGCGTTTTTCCCTGGGTGACCTTCGTCTGCTCCCGGCCGTCCGCAAACAGGCAGACCGTCTCGGCGCCGGAGATCTCATCCGTCCACGCGCATCTGAGCAGCCGCCCCTCCGCATCCCAGTGGAATGAGATATCCTCTGTCTTAGAAAGAAGCTCCAACCCAGATCCGTGAAAGACGAAGGCTGCCCTGCCAAACTCGCCAAGATTCTCTCTGCTCGTCTCGATCCCCGTGCCCACGGCATACACCTGAGACGCGATGGCGTCCAGCTCAGGGTACAGTGGGGTCAGGGGATCCGGCAGCGGCATGTCCGAAAGCCCCGCTTCATCCTGAAGCAGGAAGACGGCGTCCCCGTCCGGCACAATGTAACCGGAAAGCAGACCCTCCGTGCGAAGGATGTCCAGCTGCGGCCCCAGGAACCTCAGCATGACGGCCGGCTCCTGATCGACCATCAGCGCCAGCTCTCTCACGCCCGCATCGTCCTCCCGCACGCGAAGGCCCATGTGCGCTATGAGGGTAGAAAGCTCTGCTGCCCGATCAGGTGCGTATGGCTCGGCTGATTTCACTGTCAGTCGAAGCTCCGTCTCCGTCCCTTCCGCCAGACATACTGATGTGAAGGGAAAACTAGCAGATGAAAAAGATGTGAATGCAAAGAAAAGCAGAAAGACTGCCGCGATCGCGATGCGAAGAACGCACCTCATGTCCCGTCCATCTCCTCTGCCAGAAAAGCTGTTTCCCGAAGCTTCTCCCGGATCTCCTCCGGGGAGAGCATTCTGTTGATCTCCTCGCGCATTCTCGCCGCCCCGCGAATCCCGTGCAGGTACCATCCCACGTGCTTTCGCATCTCGGTGACGGCCACACGCTCCGGTTTCCACTGAAGGAGCAGGTCCATGTGCCGGATGGCCATGTCCATTTTTTCCTGGACCGTTGGCACCTGATCAGGCTGCCCCGCCAGCACATTCTGGATGCTGCGAAAGATCCACGGATTCCCGAGGGCGCCCCTTGCCACCATAAGTCCGGCCATATGGCCCTCGTGCCATCGGCGCTGTGCATCCTCCGCCGTGAAAATGTCTCCGTTTCCGATGACCGGGATGGACACACTCTGAGCAGCCCTGCGGATCGAGTCCCAGGATGCTGAGCCAGAATACATCTGCTGTCTCGTTCTTCCGTGAACGGTGATCTCCCGGACGCCCGCATTCTCCGCACGCTTTGCCATCTCCACGATGTTGATGGAGTTTTCATCAAAGCCGATGCGCATCTTCACGGACACAGGCACCTGACTGCTCCTGACCAGGATCCTGAGAAGGCGCTCCGCCTTCTCGGGATCTTTCAGGAGCGCACTGCCCTCGCCGCCGGACACCACCTTGTGCACGGGGCAGCCCATGTTAAAGTCAATGCCGTCATATCGGCCGCTCGAGGACAGCTCTGCCGCTGCCTTCTCCAGGGTGTCCTCCCTGGCCCCGAAGAGCTGGAGAATCAGCTTCGGTTCTCCCTCTCCCCGGATGAGGAGGTTCTGCACTGCTTCCATCTGCGGAGCATACACATAGCCAGTGGCGCTGACCATCTCCGTGTAGCCGCAGGTACAGCCCTGTTCATAGCACAGTTTCCGAAACACCCAGTCGGTGACCCCGGCCAGCGGGGCCAGCCTCACATCCATCATGCCGGCTGACCCTTCGGCACGATACCCAGGCGCGCGCCGGTGGTGGCATAGGGTGCCATCTCCACATCCTTGAGCGCCGCATCCTCCTGGATGACAGGCAGCACCGGCATCAGCTCGGGAATGCTGCTGACACTCTTCCAGTCGTTGATGGCCGCCGCATGCAGGATGATCTTCCCGTCCACGACCTCCGGATTGCCGAGCGCTGCCACGGCCCAGTCGGCCTTGTCTTCCACGGGAACGACCATCAGCTGATTGCCCCAGTAGACGATCATGCCCTGGTGGAAGCCTTCGTTCACCTTCAGCTGCGGCCGGACCTCGATTTCGATGATATCCCCATTCTGCCAGGGGCCTTCCACGGAGATCAGATTGTCCTCATCCGGGGAAGTATAGGTTTGGCCGTGTGCCTTGACGGTCAGTCCGGAATTGAAGGGCACGCGCAGGGCGATTTCTCCCTCCAGCTGCTCGCGGCATGCAAGCTTCAGTTCATACCCGTGCTCGCCTGTCCTTGCAATCTCGAGCCTGCAGGGCTTGCCGTCCATGAGGAAGGTGTAGGTGGCCTGCAGGTACAGGTTCACCATGATGCCGTCCTCCGTCGTCATGACGGCGCTGGAGAACACGCTCGCCCAGGCCCTGAGCAGGCGGTTCAGCGCCCTCACCTTCTGTTCGGAGGGCGTGTGGGTCTTATAGCAGTCCTTCACCAGGCACAGCGTCTCCAGAGAGTTCACCCTCTGGTAGGGCACCATCGTACCGTCAATGAAACAGGCCGTGAGCGCGTTGGATACCAGCTGATCCAGGGCCTGTCCAGCCCAGGCGTTCTCACGGTGCATGAGCTGAACCACAAAGGCCTCCGCCCATGCGCCGATGCTGGCCGCATCCATGGCCACGGAAGGATCATCTCCCTCCACAGTCTCATCGGCCGTGGTGCCGCCGCTGGCGGCACCGTGATAGGACTGGATCTTCTCCCAGCCCTCGCGGCTGCCCATGGTATCGTCCTGGGAGCCGGAATACAGGCTGTTAAGATAAGCGCTGCGCATGCCGTCGGCCAGCGTCTCTGCATGGGCCGTATGGTACTGGCGTGTGTAAATCCCGTCCAGCTGATCGCCCTCCCGGTCCATGCCGGCACGGGTCTCCAGCCAGGAAGCGATCTTATTCATCGGGCGCTTGATGCTGAATGTCCTGAGGATTCTGCCCCAGTTGAGTGACTCGCGCCGCAGGCGGTCACAAAGGGCCAGAAGACCTGCCTTACCCGTCATCCTGTAGATCTTTTCAAACAGATCCATCAGATCTGCCGGACGGATGCGGATCGGCGCGCAGGCACTCACGGCATCCCAGTGGGTCGACACCCAGCCGCACCAGAGGGTCACGCCCTTGAGGAGGGTGCGGTCATTGTCATATTCATAGATGGCCAGGGCGGCACGGCAGGCATACATGGCCTTGAGCAGATCGTCGCCCAGACTCCCGTCCGCCTGCTGCCTTGACATGAAATCCCGCGTGATCTTCGCGGAGGCTTCCTCTTCGGGGTTGTCCACAAACATGCATGCCACACGGAACATGCCTTCCCACAGCTCCGGGTGTGTGGGAAGATTGGAATAGGTCCTGTAGAGCGTCGGAAACAGATCCCACTGGGATTTCACCTGTCCGGGTCCAAGCGGAAATGCATCAAGTACAGCGAGCGGAGATTTCTGGTAAAGCGGCTTGACAGGCAAGGTGATTCCTCCATCGACATTTGCGTCCTGATACTCGTCCGGTGAAACATGCCGGACTGTAAAAGTGTATCTGCGGTTTCCTCAGGGAAAGTTCGCCACGACTGGGCGTTATGCATCAAAGCCCCGTATGATCGTCCCGGTGCCCTGAATGCACCATAAGATGGACAGATCAGCGAATGGGCAGAAATTGCCACAGAAGATTATACGCAATTTTTTGGATTTTGGCAATAAAAAATCGGAAAATGTACTATATGGATGTACATTTTTCCGATTTCGACAAGCATTAGATGAGTATTCCTTGTCTTTGGATACAGAAGGGCATGCCGCCGGTCTTATTCCTGCCAGGCGCTGGCAAAATAGATCACATCGCCCAGGGCATTTTTCGCCGTCTTCCCGTAGGCATTGATCCACTGGTTCTGGAAGACCATGTGGGAGGAGGCACCCCCGTCGAGGTTATAGGCCACCTGCACATCGCCCTGGCTGTAGACAAGGTCCGTGAACTCCTCGATGGTGAGCCCGCGCGACTTGGTCTTGCCATCGAGCCGGCGCTGCTCCGGTCCCGCGCAGACCACACAGATATACTCCAGGGGCCCTGTCTGCCCAAAGCAGATGCGCTGGGTCTTCTTCTTTGCCCCATAATTGACGCCGTAGCCCTTGCGGGAGCCAAGACCCTCCATCTTCTTCCCATCCACCACGAGGGCAGGTCCGAACACATAGGTGGATACAATCTCCCCCTCAAAGCCGAGCACGGTATCCTTCGTGGCATTCTCAATCACATGGAGGTCGCTGTGCTCGTCGATGATCAGGTAGTCATACGTCTCTTTCCATCGCATTGATTCCACCTTGTCGGCGGCAGGATACCACAGTTTCCCCATCCGCATGACGAACTTTCCCTTTTTGGTCGACCAGTCCGTCTCCTTCATGCTCAGCGCGTCCCCGGAGAGGGCAAAGACGGCATTGATCTGCTTGGAAATCTTATCCGCATATTCCAGGCCCGTGGCCAGAGACTTTCCCGTGCAGTAGGCCCGCAGCTGACTCGGATCCGCGATCCGGATCCTGGCCACCAGATACGGAGTGTCCAGATACTCACCCTCCTCGATGGTCACATGGATGGACGGGTCCTCATACTCGCGGTCGGACACATAGTAGCTGTCGTTGATGGGGTCCATGACTTCCCGGTCCATCGGGATCGGCACGATATCGGCCAGGGCGAGGGAACAGGACAGAAGCAGGAGCAGCAGGACAGCCACGGGGGCGAAAAGTCTGCACGATTTCATGGGCAACTTCCTCTCAAAAGGCGGTTTCAGCTCAAAGTGCGGTTTTCTGACTTCCCTTTCATTATATGCAAGTCAGCACATGATATGCAAGATAGCAGACGCCATCAGGATACCTCCGGCACATCCTCCCGGACATATCCCTTCAGGCGTGAGTCCTTCAGCATTTCCTTCCAGACAAGCCCTGCCACAAGGTTTGCACCATACTCGTTGTAGTGGGTCTTGTCGTCATGCCCGTCCGAAAAATCGGGATGCTCGCCGGGCCTGAGGCGCACAAACAGTTCCGCCGTCTTCTCCTCCCCGAGCTGAAGGTAGAGCTCCCGTGTTTTCGCCTCCAGGTCAATCAGCGGGAGCTGCCGTTTTTCTGCCAGCCTCTTCATGGCTGCCGGGTATTCGCCGTGGGTGTAGAGCAGAAAGCCCCCGCCCACAAAAAAGCGTCTGGATACAGGTGTCACCAGGACAGGCAGCGCCCCGTGCTCAAGGGCCGTATCGCAGTAAAGGTTCAGGAAATCCAGGAAACTGCCGTTCGGATCCGTGTGCAGATCCTCTGCATCCTTCTCGTCGTTGTGGCCGAACTGGATCAGCAGAAGGTCGCCCTCCCCGATCCTTTCCTTTACGGGCTCAAACAGGCCTTCATTCAGAAAGCTCCTGGTGGATCTGCCGCTCAGCGCCTGATTGTCCACCTTGGCGCCCTCGGCTGTATACCTGTTCAGGCAGTATCCCCAGCCGCGAAAGGGTGCCTTGTTGTTTTCCACCGTTGAATCTCCGATCAGAAAAATGGTCCGCTGCATGTGATCCGGGTCCTCCCTGTTTTGATCAAGTGTCCTCATTATACGCTTCCGGGCGCATAAATCAAAGAAGGGACGCCTTGCGGCGTCCCAGATGTTACATGTCGTTTACCGTGAGATGATCTCAGTACAGGGCCAGGCACTTCTCGATATCGGCCATGAGCTCGGCGGTGACATCGTCATAGCCGTAAGCCTTGGAGGTATCGACCATGTAGATCCAGTTCTGCTCGAACTCTTCGTCGGAGGCAGAGTTGGCGCACTTCCAGCTGTATTCCTTCATGACAGGTGCGAACTGAGCGCGCTTCTGCTGGCCTTCTTCAGAGAGGGAAGCCTTGGCATAAGCCATGGCCACGGGCAGCTGCAGGGATACCTGATTCTTCTGGCGATACAGATCCACGCCGGAGGTGGCGCCGTCTGCATACTCCTCAGACCAGGCCTTGCTCAGCTCGGTGGCATAGTGCTCTGCATAGCAGGGCCAGCCCTTGTAGTTGTAGGAATAGGTCTTTCCAGGAATCATCTGCTCGGTCTTCACGGTCTCGTGATTGATCTTGCTCTCGCCATCCTGGAAGGTGCCGCCGCCGTATTCAGCGGGCATCTCAGTGTTCTGCTTGTCTTCCTGGCAGGTCCAGCCGAAATCGGTCATCTCGGGCACGCCGTCAGCGTTGTAGTCCCAGCACAGACCCTTGGGGCCGTAGTTCTGCTCGATCATGCCTTCCTCGGAGCACAGCCAGTCGATGATCTCCAGGGCGCGATCGGGATACTGGGTGTTGGCGCCCAGGGCCCACATGCGGTTGCTGCCGGAGGTGGACAGGGTCTGCATGGCAGGAGCAGAATCTTCAATCAGGAAGGTCACGAAGCCATCCTTGTTTGCAGCCTTCTCAGCGCTGTTGTAGTTGCCGATGATCCATCCCCACATGACCATGAGATAGCGGCCGGAGGACAGCTTCTGGGAATAGGTATCAAAGTTCTGGGACACGGACTCGGGATCGAAGGTGCCGTCGCGGTACATCTGGTTGATCACCTTGAGGGTCTTCTTGTAGAGACCGTCCTCAGCCAGCTGATCCTCAACCTGCTTGGTGGCATAGTTGACGCCCAGATAATCCCACTCCTGATAGCCATAGTAGGTCATCAGGTCCCAGGCAAACTTCATGTGGCTGTCTTCCCAGTCCGGGAATCCGCCGTAGGCATAGACCTTTTCACCGTTCTCATTGGTGGGGACGGCATCCTGCAGGGCCTTTGCGAAGGCAGGCAGGTCTTCCAGGGTCTTGAGTGCAGGACGTCCGGCCTTCTCCCAGGCGTCAAAGCGAACCTGCAGAGCATAGGTGGGGTCGGTCAGCTCGGCCCAGGCACCGTCTTCCAGAGCCACGCCGTAGTTGAAACCGTACACGCCATCATGACCATGCTCCTTGGCGAAGTCACTGGTCTTCTTCATGGCGTCGCCCAGGTAAGCATTGATGTTCTCATAGGGGGTCAGATCTTCCTCGGTCCAGTCCAGAAGCAGGTCTGCATCCAGAGCGGCCAGGAAGTGATCGCCCATGTCGCCAAGGCAGACGATATCGCCCAGTTCGCCAGCAGCCAGTGCTGCAGTCCAGGCGTTGGAGTCCACGTTGGTGGAGACATAGTTCAAGGTCACATTGAAGCGGTCCTTCAGGATCTTGCCAAACCAGCCCTGCTGTTCGCCGGCATAGTTGGCCAGTTCAGAGAACATCGTCAGCGTGATCGGCTCACGATAGGTTTCCTCAGCCACGGTGACTGCGGGCAGACAGGCTGTCATCAGGCACAGTGCCAGAAGAAGAGAGACAAGCTTTTTCATAAAGAGCCTCCTGTAATAAATTTATATCGCCAACCGTCCCGAACCCGGGGCGGAAAAAGCGCAAGATGTACATTCTTCCTTTAGCCCTTCACGGCACCGATCATGATGCCCTTGACGAAGTAGCGCTGGAAGAAGGGGTAGACCAGAAGAATCGGAAAGGTCACGACCATGGCCACGGTCATGCGCACGGACAGGGCCGTCTGCTTGGTGGCAAGGTTCCCAAGAGCGCTGGAATCCTGGGTGTTTCTCACCAGTGCCGCAAGGGAGGACGCTTCGTTCTGGTATTTGTAGAGAAGGAACTGGAGGGTGTAATACTTGCCGCTGGGCATGAGCATCATGGTATCGGTAAAGGAGTTCCACTGTCCGACGGCAGAGAAGATGCACAGCGTCGCAAGAATGGGGGTAATCAGGGGCATGATGACCGACATGAAGACCCTTGTGTAGCCGGCGCCATCCAGGGTGGCACTCTCCTCAAGGGACGGTGGCAGGGCCTCGATGAAGGTCTTGACCAGGATCACGTTGTAGGGCGAGACCAGGCCCGGGATCACATAGACCCAGAAGTTGTCCAGAAAGCCCAGCATCCTCAGGTTCATGTACCAGGGGATGAGGCCGGCGGAAAAGTACATTGTGATGATGATCAGCCGGTACCAGACCTTCCTCAGCCACATCTCCTGCTTGGTGCAGAGATACCCGAGGAATGCGCATCCGCCCACGGTCCACAGCGTACCCAGCACCGTTCTTGCGATGGACACGAAGAGCGCGTCAATGATGCCATCGATCTTCATGACCTGTACGTAGTTTTCGAAGTGGATGCCCCGGGGAATCAGCTGGATCTGGCCCAGGCGGACCATCTCATTGTCGGAGATGGTGTTGATGAACAGATAGTAAAAGGGAAAGATGCATGCCAGGGTGATCAGGATGAACACCAGGTAGTTGCACACATTGAAGATTTTGTCGCCCCGAGACAGCTTCACCGGATGGTGCTGATCATGGGGATTGGACGAAACCTGATTCTTTGCCATCTTGCTCCCCTCCTCTCACATGATCGACTCGCCGCGCAGCTTCTTGGAGACGAAGTTCGCGGAGAACAGCAGCGTCACGCTCACCAGCGTCTTGAGGATGCCGATGGCCGTGGCAAAGGAGTAGAGGGTGGTGCCCCTTGAAGCGATGGTGATGTTGTACACATACAGGTCCAGCACCTCGATGGTCGCCTTGTTCATGGGGTTCTGGAACACGAGATACTGCTCCATGCCGTTGTTGAGGATGTTGGAGATGGACAGCATCAGGAGGACGAAGAAGGTGGGCAGAAGACCCGGGAGGGTGATATAGCGCATCTGATGCCACCGGTTCGCACCGTCAACCCTCGCTGCTTCATACTGCTCCTGGTCGATGCCAGCGATGGCCGCCAGGTACATGATGGCGCCCCAGCCAAGGCCCTTCCATGTGTTCCATCCCCACATCTTCAGCCAGATGTGTTCTGTGGAGTTCAGCCAGGCCACGGGCTCCTTGATCGCACCGATGGCCAGCATGAACTTGGAATAGATGCCGGTATCCATGGCGAACAGACACATGGCGAAGGAGAACACCAGCGCCCAGGAGATGAAGTTGGGCAGGGTGGTGAAGATCTGGACAAACTTCTTAAAGCGGGTCCTGGTGATCTCGTTGAGGAAAATCGCGAAGACCATGGGCAGCCAGCTGGTGAGCAGATTCAGGCCGCTCATGCCGAAGGTGTTCTTGAGCACCCTCACGATATTCTCCCGCTGACCGGGATTGTTCACCATCTCGGAGAACCACTTGAAGCCCACAAACTCCTGCTCGCTCATGGGCATGCCGAACTTGTAGTTGTAGAAGGCATAGCTCCAGCCGTAGAGCGGCAGATACGAGAAGAGGAAGACTGCCAGAAGGAAGGGTAGCATCATCAAAAAGAGCTTATATTTCTTCGGCAGCTCCGCCATATCCGCAAAGTTTGCAAAGAAGGCTGCAAAGATGAGGACCGGAAGCGTGGCATACAGGAAGAAGGACGGCTCCGCGGATCCGATGACCGCCGGCATGAGTGATGACATCTGAAGCCAGGTCACCACCCGGACGCCAAAGGACAGAAGGAAGGCGGCGATGGCAATCTTCCGCTGCTTTTTCATGCACAGCACTGCGATGCCAATGAGCATCAGGGCGATGGAGGCCCAGCTGGTCAGGCCAAGCTGGCGCGTCATGTCCTGCATCTTCCCGGTGACGGCAGAGAGTGAAAGTGTATCCTCCGCACCCTCCTCTGTGTACATGTCCTTGCCCTTATTGTCCTTCGGGGAGAGCATGTCTTCGGGAGTCGAGAAGGTCACCATCTGAACACCCGTCATGGTGACACTGGAAACCGCCTTTGTCTTGCCCGGACGGTAGAAGGAGAAGGTCGCCTGAGGCGCCAGGGTCAGGGCAAGCGCAATCACGGCCAGGGTCAGGGCAACCACGCGCAGTCTTACAGACTCCGGAATCGGATTGACGAAATAGGGGCTGTTGGCCACACGGATGCACATGACACCGGCGAGGGTGCCAAGGCACAGAACCACGAGGCCCACGAGCGGCCAGGGCGTCACGCTGCCAAGGCCCATGTAGGTCAGCTGCCTGCTGGCTCCGGAATACATATCCCCGCTGCCCACACTCATCATGCCAAGGACGCTGGAGCCGAAGGCAATGAGCGAGAGGAGGGAGAGGGCCACCGGGAACCACTTGTCCACGGACGGAATCAGGCTGAGAATCAGCGTCAGAAGAAGCAGTGCCATGGCGCACAGGACCGCCAGATTTCTCACCTGGTTCCCGCTGGTGGAGGGAATCAGGAAGATGCCGCGAAGATCATTGCCGTTGCCCGAGTACTTTTCAAGCTCCTGGAGATCTCCCGTCATGACATCCTGATAGAACCCGGCCTTTTTCCCCTCGTTGAGCATCTCCTCCTGCCCGAGGGCATAGGTGAAGATGGAGGTGGAGCGGTTCATTTCATCGGCATCCGAGGACGTCGACGTGATGGTGGCAGGCACTGCCACGCGGTACACGGGCAGAAAGCAGCAGACAAGCGCAAAGGCGGCAAACAGTGCCATCAGGCGCCGCCAGGCAGCTTCAGACAGCTGAATGCCCTCTTTTTCCTTCAGGATGATCACAAGCACCCAGACCGCGATGGCAAGGGCGCACACCAGGGGCACATAGGCGGCCCACTGCACGGTGATCATGAGGGAGAAGAGGAGCGAGCCCGCGAGATTCTGCAGGTGCATTGCAAAGGAAGCACTCAGCGCCGCAGAAAAAAGGCTCAGGGCCAGAGAGAGCGACAGCATCCATCCGCTGCCAAGGAAGCCAAGGCATGCCGCCACCAAAAGGCAGACACACCCCCCCGTCAGCATCCAGCCCTCAAAGTGCAGGGACGCAAGGGCGGGAACCGACGACAGCGGGAGCGCGCCGTCCCCCTTCATCAGTGAAAAAGACGAAAGTGTCGGCGAAAACAGGCCAGCGACTTCCTCGCCCAGCTGGCTGTGAATATACAGTTTTACCGCAGGAAGAAACAGGGATACCACCGCCACGGCCAGCAGCAGCAGAATACCCCCGCGTCTCTTCAGTCTTGTCATGCAGATCCTCCTGATCGGAAAAAAATGATGTGCTATTTGGGCTTTATCCGTGCATTGAACTTCATGCATCTTAGCACGGTCAAACCATCCATGCAAGCTTTTTTCAGCCATACCATCAAAAAAAGCGGGCCGGCAAAAGCCAGTCCGCATAAGCCCGCGTCAGAACAGTTCACCCTGCCAGGCCCACATGCCCGTCTCGTGGAAGGCGACATAGACCCTGTCTGGCGGAATGTGCAGGCGCTCCTCCATGATGTCCGTCAGCCTGCCCGCCAGGCGGTTGCACGCATCCCGGTTTGCAGACCCGTACTGATCGACAAAGATCATGGCGCAGGGCGAGGTGCTCCCCGCGAGGGACACATCCAGCCCGTCCTCCAGCACGGTGCAGAGCCACCTTTCGCTCTTTCCCGGGAGCAGGGAGATCGCCTCGCCGAAGTCCTTGCGGATGGCGTCCCGCGTTTCATCCAGTTTCACATTGGTTTTCAGCATGATGCACGGCATATTTTTCTTCCTCCAAACACTTTTTTAGCCTTCAATGTCACTTTCGGTAGCCACGATTTCGACCAGATCGCTCGCCGTGGCCACAGGTGCCTCTGCAGCTTCAAGGTCACTTCCTGTGGCTACTGTTTCTTCCAGGTCGCTCGCCGTGGTCACAGGTACCTCTGCAGCTTCCAGGTCACTTTCAGTGGTCACTGTTTCAACCAGGTCACTCGCCGTGGACACAGGCACCTCTGCAGCTTCCAGATCACTTTCTGGGGCCACGGGTTCTGCCAGATCGCTCTCTGTGGTCACAGGTTCCTCAGCAGCTTCCAGATCGTTTCCTGTGTCCACCGTTTCTTCCAGACCGCTCTCTGTGGTCACAGCCTGATCCTCCCCCGCATCTCGTCCTGGCGCATACAGAAGCCTTTCCTGATCCAGCACCTCTTCTGCCTTTGCCAATCGCTCACGGCTGTCCAGGAAATCCGTGAGAAGTTCATACAGCTTCGCGGCGGTATGCAGGCTGCCGCGGTTTTCCGCAACCCGCGCCTCAATGTAGAGAAGATACCGGTCCGCGTCCTTCCTCGTCTCCTCGTCCTCGCAGATGGCGCGTGCAAGGAAGGCTTCCCTCGCCTCGTCCCATCTTTCGTCCAGGACGAGCTGAGATGGCTCATCGGTTTCTGTCGCATCCGCGTCCGCCTGCTCACCGAGGATACCCAGGATGAGCTGGGCATCCTCCTGTCTGCCCTCATCCATCATCCGGGAGGCACACAGGTGGAGGATGCAGTTGCGCATCTCTCCGTCAAGGAGCGGCGCAAGGTAGTCTTCCACTGGTTCCACGTTGCCTTCCTTGAATGCATGCAGGACACCTGTCGCATCGGCCTCTTCGGCCTGCTCCGAAACCGTTTCATAGCGTTCACCGGCATCGAGGAAGAGATCCAGAAGGGACAGATATGACGCTGCGGCCTCCCCGTACCGTCCTTCTTCCTCGAGCATTCTGCCCTGAAGATAGTACGTCATCCATGCATCCGCATCTCCCTCACCGGACAGCGTCTCTCTGTCCTCGAGGAGATGTGCTGCGCCCTCCAGGTTCCCGTCCCGCAGGGCCGACAGCATAGCCTCGCGCCAGGCAATCGCATCCAGGTGCCGGATCCGCTCCGGCACGTCCAGATAGTCTCCGAGCTCCTCATAGATGTCCGCGGCTTCCTCGCGGCTCCCCGCTGTGTCTTGTTCCTCCATGAGCCTTGCCCTGCAGTAGGACCTCAGCATCTCGGCGTCATCGCCGGGATCATCCGCGACCAGGTCCAGAGCCTCCTGGAGTGCGCCGCCGCGGGCAAGACTGACTGCCATGCCGAGGCGCTCCGCCTGCACGCGCTCTTCCAGTGCCTCCGTGCGGTCCGCCGCATCCAGCACGTCCCCCACCTGTCTGTACAGTTCGATCGCCGTCTCTGGATCTTCCGTCTCCAGCGCCCGGGCGTTCACATAGGCCTTCATGTCCTCCGGGACATCATCGCTATCGTAGAGGATTTCCGGAATGTGGGCCGTGCCCTCCTCTTCCAGAACGCGGATGGCAGACTCCACGTCCGCCCGCTCCTTCGCCTTTCGGACCGCGAGCAGGAGCTCTTCCGTGTCCAGAACCCCATCTGCCTGGGACAGTTCCCGCGCAGCCTCGTCAAACGCTTCCCTTTCGAGGGCCTTCTTTCCGGCAAAATAATGCCTGTAGGGTGCACTTTCGGATACCATGGAGGAGACAGCCATCAGCTCCTCCGCTCGGTCCATGTCGCCCTCCTCGATGGCAGAAAGCGCTTCTGTGTAGGTCTTCCGCGCCTGCATGTACTCTGCGGACTGCAAAAGCTCCTTTGCCAGCGCATCATCGCCCAACTCCTCGAAGGCTCTTGCAGAGGAATCCCAGTCCCCGTGCAGCAGCTGCAGAGCTGCCTGCATGCGGACAAGATAGCGCTGCGCCTCCTCCCGGCCGGACACCTGGGAGAACAGCTGCACTGCAACGATCTCGTTGCCGTCCTCATAGGCCTCCACGGCGCGCTTCAGCACATCCTCCTCCCAGGCTTCCCGGAGGGCCTCCGCCCTTGCCTGTGCGTCTGCAAAGTCCCCGAGTCCTTCAAAGAGGTCCCGGGCGTCCTGTGCATCGCCCGCTTCCAGGTATTCCAGAGCCTGAAGGTAGAGGAGATAGTTTTCCGCCTCCTGCATATCCTCGCAGCGGGAGAGAAGGAGGCTTGCCGTCTCCATGTCCCCCTTCTCAAAGGCCTGGATACCCTCTGAAAGGAAGTGGGCCCGCTGATGGCCCCGGACTTCCTCCAGGAGCGCTTCGACCTGCGCCTGGTTATCCTCCGTCTCCTCCGCGCGCGTCTCCAGCATGGCCACCGCCTCCTCGAAGCGGTCTTCGCCCTCCATCAGCCGGACCTTCACACGAAGGACCTGAAAGGGATCTGCCTCGCTGCCCAGCGCTTCCAGGATGGAGAGCGCCGCCTCAAAGTCTCCGGTACCCTCCAGGGAAAGCGCATCCTTCTGCATGTCGCGCACCCAGGACGCATGGGACAGCTCTGCCATGGCACGGCTGTCCCTGAGGAAGCCAAGTGCCCGGAACATGCTCTCTGCCTTCAGCCAGTCACCTTCCGAAAACACCTTCTGCGCCTCTGCGTAGGACAGGAGCTGCTTTGCCTCGTCAAGATTCGGAAAGGCCTCTTCCGGTCCGGCGATGCCGTTTTCCGTCCTCTCGATCAGCGTCTCCAGCGCCCGGATGCCCGCATCCCAGTCGGCTTTGTCCATCTCCCTCAGGGCTGCCTGGAAGTACCCTTCCAGCATGGCCTTCTCCAGTCGCTCGGCCTGGTCCCTGCTGTCCCGCCATGAGCCAAGGGATAAAAAGAGTCCGATTGCGCTGTCAGGTGCTTCATCGCGCAGTTCCATGGCCTCAGCGTAACGGATGAGGTTTGGCACATCCTCCCGGTCCTCAAACGCACGGAGGGCCTCCTGCGCCTCGCCCCAGCGCTTTTCGTAGAACAGGTTCAGGGCAGTCTGGTAGCTTTTCTCCACCTGCCGCACGCGGAAGGAGGCGGCCTCCTCCCGGCTGTCGAGAAAGTCCCCCAGCCCTTCAAAGGCCTCCGCTGCCTCCAGATCCCTGCCCTCCCGGGCAAGGCCCCACGCGGTAAGGTACCTGATATAAAGATCACTCTGCTGCGTGTGCCCTGCCTTCTGAAAGGCTTCCAGGGCAGCCTCATCGTGACCGAGGCTCATCTCCTGCCGGCCGATGTTGTACCAGTCTTCCGGGGACCCGTTTCCCATGCAGCCGGTGAGAAGTACAAGGCAGCATGTGAGGAGCAGGGCCAGCGCCAGGCGCCTCACGTGCGTGCCGGAATGTGTCAGATTTCTTTTCATGATGATCCTCCGTCAAAGCCTGATCTCATGATACATGTTGTCTGCCTTTTGCAGCACGCGCATCTTACCATAATCGCGGCCATTTTCACAGATCCTTTTTCCCGCAGCGGCTCATTTGAGGCCTACAAAAATTTCTTGATATTTTCACACAAACTTCACTTCCCGTTCACATGCATGCAGTACCTTATGCCTGCTCCCTTGTCTATGGGAGTATCCCCTAACAACCTCCCTTTTCCCAAAAAAGCAAACGCTGATCGGGTGCCAGCCGGTCAGCGTTTGTTTTTTATGTTCAGATCTCCTCGACTGTCAGGCCCATGCCCTCAAGCGCCGCAGCATACCCCACGGCACACACGGGACCGTCCTGCCCAAGAGCCCGGACATATGGGATCAGCGCCTGGAAGTCTTCTCTTGTGGTCTTCTTCATTTCATTCCAGATCCTTGCCCGGTCTTCCTCTGTGTAGCCCGTCAGCTTCCTCATGAGGGCCCGGTCCATCTTCTGACGTGCGCTGAGAAGCGGGTTCATGCCCGACATGGCAGCAATGATCATGGGCTCGATGGTGTCATCCTGCAGGCAGTATTCCTTCAGCCACCCGTCCATCTCCTCAAACACCTTGAGCGTTCTTGCCGGCGTGGGATCGCGGTAGGAGTAGACGTTCAGATTTCCGTTGGCCGAGCAGGTCATGCCCGTGCCGTAAGCTCCGCCCTGCACGCGCACCTGTCCCCACAGACAGGTGAGGCCCATGATGTGGGACAAAACATGCATGCTCCCGGGGAACACCGCCCTCTGGGACCAGCCTCTGGCCACATAGGACACCTGGGAGGGCACCGCGTACCCGGCGGCCCGATTGGCCGTCGTCTCATACAGACGGGGCAGGTCATCGAGCGGCGCTCCTGCATTATCTCTGGGCAGGAGCTTCATAAAGGGCGTGAGTGCCTCCGCCTCGGGCGCATCGCACCCGAGGGCAAGGATCATGCCCTCCCGCCGGACGGCCCGGCGAAGAAGGTCGCCCATCTCCTGGATCAGCCCGTCTCCCTGCTCCTCAAAACCCGCCCTGAGAGCGCTCAGGCGCCGAAGCGACGGGACGCCCGACAGCTCATGGGAGAGGGCACCCGCGCTCCCCGTGAACGCATTGACATGGAGGAAAGCGAAGTTATGGCCGGAAACCGTCAGGCTCTGGCGCACAGATGTTTCCGTCTGGATCAGGACCTGCTGCACCTTGTTTCTGTCAAACACGCTCTCCAGCAGCATCTCCGCGATCAGCTCCATCCCGTGGGTCAGCTGGCTGTCCAGCATGGAGGCGCTCACCTTGAGATAGGTGCGGCATGTGTCGTACTCGCCCGCGCTCTGCTGGCACTCAAGGCTTGCCGCCACACTCCCGATGGTCTTCTTGACCTCCCGCCCCAGTTCATAGGCGCTTCTGCGGGCGGTGGGCATGGCACCCAGGAGCGTGGCTGCCATTTTCAGCCGGAAGAGCTCCTCCGCCGTGAGCCCGCCCAGAGGGAAATACATCGTGACATAGCTCACCCCGTGGCCCTGCAGGGGATAGAGGAGCACCCTCGCGCCTTCGAGGGCGCATTCCCTGCACTCGAGGTCCCGCGCCATTTCGCCCACGTCCTCGAGGGTCAGGACCGGAAGGGTCGAAAGCTGCTCCGGTGTATCCCCGGTCCGCTGCCAGAGGAGGAGCTGCTCGTTCATCCGGGCGTTCTCCTGTTTTTCCTCCTCGCTCCACTCCTGCACGGTCTTCAGAATGCGCTGCTTCTCTTCCTCCCGCGTCCGCGCCCCGAGGGTCACGGAGGGCCGCACCAGCACCCGGCACCTGCCCGCTTCTTCCAGGAAGATTTCCCGCGCGATCGACTCCAGCTTTCCCTCTTCCTTTGAAAGCGCCCTCAGGTCCCGGAAGCGATCGTCGCACACGAGGTACATCGCAGGATCACCGCCGTAGAGCCAGCTGTCCATGACCGCGACGGCCCGGTCGATCCCCTGCGGCTCGTACTTTTCCCTGGCGTAGTACTCCATCTCGTTGATGGTCGCCTCCACGTCTTCAGGATCGAATCCCTTCGAGATCTCCTCCTCCAGGGCCTGCATCAGGAGCGCCGCTGCCTTTTCCTCCGCCCCGTCCTGCATGTGCTGGAGGCTCACGGTCAGAAAGCACTGAAGGAGGCTGTCGTTGAACTGCGCCAGGACGTCCTCCGCCAGGCGGGATTCCAGGATCTTTCTCGTGACCGGGGCCTCATTGCTCCCCAGCAGAACATCCGTCACCACCTTGCAGGCCATGAGGTGCAGGGGATCATCCCATCTGCCGATGATCTTTCCGTATGTCAGCGTGGCGCGGTTCTTCGTCTCCTCCTCGCCCGCGACCTCGTATTCGGTCTCCACCTCCCCCGAGACAGGCGTCTGGTACAGATCCTCCTTAAGGCCCTCGAGCGCGTCAAAGTCCCTGAGATAGCTGTCAATCAGCTCCAGTGTTTCCTTAAGCGGCACCGCGCCATCCAGATAGATCCTGGCATTGGACGGGTGATAGAACTTTCTGTAGGTTTCCCTGTACTGCTCGTAGGTCAGGTTCGGGATCTCCCTCGGGTCCCCTCCGGAGACGAGACCGTAGCATGTGTCCGGGAACAGGAGCTTTCGCATGGCGCGGCGCATGACGTCCATCTCCTGGCCCATGGATCCCTTCATCTCGTTGAATACGACGCCCTTGTAGACATACTCGCCCGTCTCATCCTGCTCGATGTGCCAGCCCTCCTGGTAGAAGATGTTGGGATCATGCAGAAGACGGGGATGGAAGACGGCATCGAGGTACACGCCTGTCAGGTTCAGAAAGTCTTTTGCGTTTCTTGATGAGACAGGATACATGGTCTTGTCCTGAAATGTCATGGCATTCAGGTACGTGTTCACACTCGTCTTCAGAAGCTCGACAAACGGCTCCCGCACGGGGTATCTGTCAGAGCCCGAGAGGCAGGAGTGCTCCAGAATGTGGAACACGCCCGTGGAATCCTCCGGCAGTGTCTTGAAGGTGATGGCAAAGGTCTTGTTCTCCTCACCGTTGTCAAGAAAGACTGCCTCGGTGCCGGTCTTTTCGTATACCATAGAGACGAGCGTTCCGCCAAGCTCCTCCATCTCCCGCACCTGCGTCACGCGAAAGCCATGAAGAAGCTCCCCGGTCTGAAATCTGTTCATCTGCATGCTCCCTTCCAGAATGCTGTCAAAATCGCGCAGAAAGCATTGTACCACAGAATTTTCCGCATGTCCCAGGAAAACTCCATATTTCAACTTCAGATTGAAAGCCGCACAGTTCTTCACCTGCGCGGCTTTCATTCTCTCCATTACAGGAGCTTGTCGATCATATAGTGAAATGCTTCCGGCAGACGGTCCGGGCACTGGGCCCGAAGCGCCCAGATGCGCTGGGTTCCGTCCTGCGTGAGCTCGCCCCCCTGCACCATACCGGGGAAGAGAAGCGCAGCCTGGACAGGAAAGAGCATGGAAAAGCGGAGGAGAAAGTGGCCGCACAGCCAGTCCGGTGCCACCGTCCACTGGGTCTCGCCGCGCTCCCACTTCGTGTCCTGCTCCTCCATCCTGAGAATCCCGAAGGCCGCCTCCATCTTGGGCTGCATGCTCATCTGAAGACGCATGGAGTGGACCGGGTGATCGTCCCGCATGGGGAGGGTGAGGAAGGTAGCCACGCTCCTTCGGATCTCCTCGCACAGAAGCGGATACATGCCCGCGCCGCGCCCGCAGAACCACACGGGCAGCTGCTCCGGCAGACGGTCTGAATACATCGTCCTGTCGCCGACCGCCTCCGCCATGGTGCCAAAGAGCGTCATCATCTCGCAGAACACGAGAATTACCCAGGCGCTCAGATGTGTGCTGCCGCCCTGTAAGAAGAGCGCATTGATCAGCAGCGCAGTGTCTCCCGCCCGCTCGCCCAGCATCCATTCCAGGGCGTCGCGGGAGCGCTGGAAGGCCCTGGCATCGTGGTCGGCCCTCAGGAAGTCCTCCTTGAGCGATGCAAGGCCCGTCGGACCCGGCAGCTCCGTGGCAGCGGAGGGGTTTTCGCGGAAGAGCATATGCAGTCGGTCGCACAGCCCGATGCCAAGCAGCCCGTCCATGATGGGGCTCGCAATCCCGCGAAGGGAGATGCACCCCGAGATGCTCCCCTGCCCCATGATGAGCATGCCGAAGCTGGCGCGGAGACTTTTTTCTGCAAGTTCTCTGGCGGCACAGAGCCTGGAGGGCATGGCAAGGTGCACGCCAAGGCTCCTGACCCCGGTGATCTCCTCCATCTCCTCCGCGGCTGTCTCCGCCTCCCGCCGGAAGGCCTCGATGCCGGGCTCTGTCAGCACATCCGGCAGGGAAAGATGCCAGGTAATCGCATCCGCACCCCGCATGCACGCATCCAGGGAGCACAAAAGCATGCACAGTTTCCAGTAGGCATCCCGCAGCCTGCCCGCCTGCTCGTCGGTTCGAAGAAGGAAGGTGGAATCCGCCTCCTCCCCCGGCATCGGGAAACTCGCATCCACCAGCGGCACCACCTTTGTGTGCCAGCCATGAAAGAGGACGGACGTGGGCAGTACAGGCCCGAGGGGAATGGAGGGCAGAAGCTGAGGGGACGGATCCGCAGACGGGGACTTCAAGAGAATCCTTGTCAGATTCGGGATCACAACCTCCTCCGGCCCGCCGTCCGTTTTCCTCGCCAGCGCGGTTCCGCTCCCGCCAATGTCCAGGGCATAGCCGAGCTGTCCGGCCTGCACCTCCTCAAACGGCGGGACGTCCGCGAGGATAGCCCCAAGGGACATGGTGCCAAGCCGCAGGGGTGTACAGAAGGGAAAGACGCCGGAGGGCAGCACGACGGGCAGGTATGTCTCTTCTGTATTGTTTCCAGGATTCATGTTCCCAGGACTGTCATGACTGTCGTTTGTATTCTGGATGGTATCACAGTGCCCGAAGTAGAACCCCTTGCCCTGCCATACGCCCGCCTCCACGCGGCCGCGCAGTGACAGATACCACGTGCGCCAGGTATTCTGGATGGGGACAGCCGGCCACACGGACAGGTCTGGCACCTGCCTGCCCTCCCAGATGATCTGTTCCAGCGGCGCATACGAGCGCGTAAAGGTAAGCGTGCCCCGGGCCCCGGTGACATACAGGCGCATAACGAGATTGCCCTGTCCGTCTGCCTCGCCCTCGATCCTTTGGAGACCATACCCCGAAAAGCCGCCCGTCGCACACAGGGCGCCGAGAGACTCCGATACGGGCGGGAGCACCGCAGCATACCCTTCCGCAAAGGGCACGGGGACATAGAACCTGCCCTGCTCGAGGAGGGCTGGATCCATGAGCACGAGACGGTCCGAGAAGGGACGCATGCAGGCCGATGCGACCTCCTCCCCCGCCACCTCCAGAAGGAGGGCGTGCACAGCCGGGGAGTCCGTCCGCCAGGGCCAGGTGAGCGTCAGGGTCTGATCTCCCTGAAGGGAGGCGTCGTAGGCGGCCTCCGCCATCCTGAGCAGGGACCTTTTCGCCCCCTCGCCCGTGACCTCCTCCGCAGCCGCCTTCAGCTTCTGGCTGAGGGAGAGCGCATAGACCCTGGAATCCCGCTCCAGGATCTCCTCCTCCGCATACAGTGCCCTCGCCCCGTCTGCGGCCTCCACGGTGCGGATCCTTGTCACGTACTGCACGGGATCAAGATAGCACAGGGGCGTCTCGCCCCATGTCCAGATGCCCCGCTCCGGGACCTTCGAGACCGGGTCCTGGAGCCCCAGGCATGCAAAGAGCGGATGGGCCGGAACCGCACGCGCCGCGATCCGCTCGCAGTGCACGTTTTCAAAGCCGCTCTGGCCGGGGAGCCCTGCGATCATCCTGACCATCTGGCTCCAGCCCTTGAGGCTCACATCCGCCTCCTGCCGGTCCTCCATTTCCCCTGCCATCAGGTCCCGCAGGAGCTCCTGGCAGGTTGCATTCCCCCCAAGGACCTCCAGCCGCTCAATGAGCAGCCGCCGAAGGACCGGTTCCCTGAGTGATGTGGGATCGGATACCGTGCCGTCTTTGTGGAGGAGCTCCCCGCACAGCGCACTCATGTATCCGCCCTTCTCCCGCCAGGAAACCATCGGGAGAACGAGCCAGTCAGGGTCCACAAGGCCCAGAGGCCGCACTGGCCCGGCGTCTTCCCCTTCGCCCTCCTCCCTCAGGCACAGGAGCTCGAGACTGTCCCGTCCAAGGACGCTCAGCACTCTTTTGCAGAACCCGCCCATCTCATGCGTGACATGCACCCGCTCCACCCTGGCCCTACCCGTCAGGTCCGAGAGAAGCACGGATGCGAGAAATGCCCGGAAAAAGAGACGGTCCTCCCCTGCAAACCGCCCGCTCTCATCCAGGATCCCCAGAACGCCCCGGCTCTTGCCCTCCTCGGGGAGAGCAGAAGCGGCATCCTGGAAAAAGGAGGCGGGGTAGACTGCCTCCACCGCGCCAAGGCCTGAAGCCACGGCCACGGTTCCCTCATCGTCTCCGAGCCAAACGGTCCGAAGCAGCTGTCTCTTCTCTGTCCTGTCCACGAAAACGGGCACCTCACTTACATACAAAGTATCCTGGATTCAGGATTGACACAGGGGGCATCTTCTGCAAAAATGCATTCTCCGCGGGGCTCAGCGCCCCGCAGGAAACTTCTGCATAAGAAAGGACGCCACATGCCATCTGCAAAAAAGCCCAAATTCTACGCCGTCCGAAAGGGGCGCACAAAAGGCCTGTTTCTGACCTGGAGCGAGTGCCAGAAGGCCGTGATCGGTTTCCCCGGCGCCGAGTTCAAATCTTTCCCCACAGAAGGTGAGGCAAAGGCCTGGCTGGAAGGGGCCGAGGACCGTCTGGCAGACCTCTCTGAGGCGCCCGATGACCATGGCACCTTCTTTGCCGTCCGCGGGGGCTCGCAGGACGGCGTGTTTACCAGGGAAGCTTCCGCCAAGTCCGCCTACATCTATGGGCAGGCCGGAGAGCAGAAAACCTTCTCATCCCGCGCGGATGCGGAGGCCTGGGTCAGGGGCGAGGACCGGTTTGACACCCTGCATCGCCTCGACCGGGAGGAAGGGTTTGTCACCGCCTACTGCGACGGCAGCTACGACCAGGTCCATCGTCTCTACGGCTGGGGCACCGTCATTCTCCCCAGGAGCGAAGAAGACCCAGAGGAGATACACCTGTGCGGTTTTGGCCGTCATCAGGATTACCTGCCCAGCCGGAATGTGGCAGGCGAGGTCATGGGCAGCCTTGCCGCCATGGACTGGGCCCTCCGGCATGGGTACAAAAAGATCCGCATCTACCACGACTACGAGGGGGTCCGCTGCTGGATCACCCGCGACTGGAAGCGGAACACGCCCATTTCGCAGATGTATGAGGCCACCTATGCCCAGACCTATGAGCCCCACCTGACCGTCGCCTTCCAAAAGGTGTCGGGTCACACAGGGGTGCGCTACAATGAGCTGGCGGACCAGCTGGCAAAGGAAGGTGCAAGAAAGGGCGTCACCGGCCGCTGAGCAGCTGCGCGAGGAGTCCTGCCGTACCGGGATGCTCGAAGGTCTGCATGTCCTGCAGGCTCCGGATCATCTCCGAAAAGTTTGTGAAGGGCTGATCGAGGGAAACGAGACAGGAAGCTCCCTCTTTCCGGCTTTCCGGCACCTCCATCATCAGGCCCTCCAGAAAGCTCTCCGCAAACAGATCCTTGCCCATCGGGCGCACACTGAGATCCCCCAGCTTCGGGGGCTCTTTTCTTTTTTCCCTGGCCCTTTGGAGATCATCTGCGGCTTTCTTCTTTCTGCCCTCCAGAATCACATCCAGCCGCTGCATCCGGGTCAGCCTCGCCTTTGCAGCATCGATTCTGGACTGCAGGCTCTCAAGGTCCAGGGGCTCGCCGTCGCCCTGTGCATCCTCAGAAGCGTCCCCTTCCGGTTCTTCCCCGTCAGCATCCCGGGCACCTTCCTGAGCCTTTCTCTCCTCGGCCAGGCGGATCTTCTCCATCGCCTCATCGATATCCGCCTTCAGCCCCGCCTCCTGTAGGGAGCTGTCGCTCAGCGCTTCCCTGAGGACCGACAGGGTCAGGCGGCCGCCGATGATCTCGTCCATCTGCCGCTGCTGCTCCTCCATCTCCTCAAGGACGCTCTCGCCGCCCCTCAGGTGCTTCAGTGCCTTCTCCTCCTCCGAGTCCTCCTCGTCGCCCCGGTGGACGATGCCCTCGCTTGGGAGGCCGGTCATCTGAAAGTCATAGTGTTCCAGGGCCAGCTGGCCAGCCACCGTCAGGATCTGCTCATAGTGCGCAGCGCTCTTTCCGGCTTCCGCCTCCAGCTCCTGCGAGTAGACCATGGTAAGGGGAAGTGCCTTCTGGGCGGAGAGGAGAAAGCGAAAGAGCATGTCGCCCATTCTCCCGAGGGCAGACAGGAGGCGCTCCTCCCGGATGCTCTCCTCCTCGTTGCCGAGCGCATGGGCGTAGAGGGCGCCTGCCCATCTCAGCTGCCGCTCCCACCGCCTGCCCCTCGTTTCTCCCTGCGAGAGGACCTCCATGGCGGAGGGGATGCCCGAAAACCTTGCGGTGGCAAGCGCCTCTACCAGGCGCTCAAGCCGCTCCCGGACAAATCCTTCATCCGCCTCAAAGACCTGCCACATGCTGCCCTCATCCGTGGAAAAGGTGAAGGCACCCCGATCGCCCCGAAGGCAGCGCTGCAGGAGGCGGAGCATGATCAGGTCCGCGATGCTGCCGCCAGTGGAAGTGTCCTCCGTCTCCCCCTGAAAGCGCATGTCCTGTGGAAGTCCGATGAGACTGAGGAAGCGTCCCTCCCTCGGCAGGAGCGAGAGCACCTCCCGGCAGGCGCCTCCTAAGTCCTTTTCCCTGAGGGGGAGGGCCAGAATACAGGATATCTTCTCAGATGGCAGGTGATCGTGGAGCATCCGGCTGACTGCCAGGATGCCGGATGCGCACTCTGCGTCCGTAAGGCTGCCGATCAGAATAACCTCCGTGTCATCCCGCGCCCGTGCCTCCGCCACCAGGTCCCGCATCGCTCCGTCCGGTTCCCCGGACAGTTTCTCCGAGAAGGCCAGCTGGGATACGGCGAGGGAGGATGAGAGGTTGCGCCGCAGGGTTTCCGATTCCCGAAAGAGCGTATTCATGAGGAGACGGTCGCTTTCCGTCTCCACCATCTCCAGGATGCTGCCCTGCAGCCCCTCCTCCGGCCAGACTGCCAGGGAGACGGCAGGGCCGAAGCCCCGGTGCTCAGAGAGCCCGTACATGCCGCGAAGCTGCGTGTAGTCGAGGACCTCCTGACGGAGTGTGTGCACGTCCTCCTCGCTCTTTCCTATCTGGATCAGCCGCAGGGCGTCGGCCTCAAGGAGATCTGCCATCCCAAAGGAGAGAATGCCATCCATCAGATGCATTCCCCACGATCCAAAGCTCAGGATATATGCTCTCATGGTGGCACCTGCTTTCTACTACATCGTCTTGTTCCTGTTCATTTCCCCTCAGTAAACTCAAAGGCGTGCTGTGCACGCCTTTGAGGAAAGGGGCATCAATAGCCCTTCGGGTTGTTTTTCTGATAGTTCCACGCGTCCCGGCACATGTCTTCCAGGTTCTTTTCCGCTCTCCAGCCCAGTACCTCGGCGGCCTTCTTCGGGTCTGCGAAGCATGCGTCCACATCGCCCGCGCGGCGGGGGCTGATCTCATAGGGGATCTGAATGCCGTTGACCTTCTCAAAGGTCTTTACCAGGTCCAGCACACTGTAGCCGACGCCCGTGCCGAGGTTCACGATGTCACAGCCCTGCCGGCCCTCCGCGTACTGGCAGGCCTTCACATGGCCCTTTGCCAGGTCCACCACATGGATGTAGTCGCGCACACCGGTGCCGTCGTGGGTCTGGTAATCGTTGCCGAAGACATGAAGCTTCTCCAGCGTGCCGGCCGCCACCCTCGTGATGTAGGGCATGAGGTTATTGGGGATGCCGGAGGGGTTTTCGCCGATCCTGCCGCTCTCGTGAGCGCCGATGGGGTTAAAGTAGCGCAGGAGCACCACAGACCACTCGGGATCAGCGTCACACACACCCATGAGAATCTTCTCGATCATGTACTTGGTCCAGCCATAGGGGTTCGTGCAGCCCTTGCAGAACATGTCCTCCCTCAGCGGCACCTCGTCCGGCACCCCGTAGACGGTGGCAGAGGAGGAGAAGACGATGCACTTGCAGCCGTGCCGCTGCATGGTTTCGCACAGCGTCAGCGTGGTATCCAGGTTGTTCCTGTAGTAGCGAAGGGGCTGCTGCACGCTCTCGCCCACCGCCTTGAGGCCTGCAAAGTGGACCACACAGTCAAACTGGTACTCTGAAAAGAGCGCCTCCATGGCATCCCGGTCTGCCACGTCCGCCTCCACCAGCGGCACCTTCTGTCCGCTGATCTCCTCGATGCGCCGGTGTGCCTCAGGGCTGGAGTTCACGAAATTGTCCACAATCACCACACTGTGGCCTGCCGCCATCAGCTCGATGGCCGTGTGGGAACCGATAAATCCTGCGCCGCCGGTCAGAAGAATCTGCATATCATTTGCTCCTTTTCCTGTCGCTGATGCTCACATCATTCGCCTGTCTGATCACAATGTGTCCGGATATACGCCCTTTTCGTGCAGTTTTCTCAGTTCCTCCTGCACAAGTGCCCTGTCCTCCCGGTAGGTCATGCCGAACCACACGGCGTGCGTGGTCAGCACCTCCACCGGCATCCCGTCCTCGTGCATGAGTTCGTCCACCAGCGTCGGCAGCACATACTCGCACTTCATGGGGTCAAGGTCGGTCCTCGAAAGGAATGCCTTCAGTCTCTCCTCGCCCTTTTCCATGATCCAGGGCGTGAACCCCCAGAAGTTCATGGACACGGGCGCGTCGTGCCGAAGCAGCACGCCCTCAGGGTTCTTTTCGTCCCCGAAGTCCCGGATCGTGCCGTCCTCCATGGGGCGGATCTTGTACGTCTCCACCACCTTCTGAAGAAGGCCGTCCTTCACCTCGCACACGCCCCTGGTGACGGTGCCGTTGGGGCTGACGGTGTTACAGAGATCATAGGCCACCATGGAGGCACGCTTTCCTTCCATGCGGTCAAGACACTCGCTCATGGCTGCAAAGGCGTCCTGACCATAGTAGTCGTCCGCGTTGATGACCGCAAAATTCCCGTCGATCACGTCCTTGGCACTCAGCACCGCATGCACGGTGCCGTAGGGCTTGGTGCGGCCCTCCGGGGCCTGAAAGCCACCGGGCAGGGAGTCAAACTCCTGATAGGCGTAATCGACCCTGACCTTCTCTGCCACCTTGTCGCCCACCATCTCCCGGAACATTTCATCCATGGAGCGCTTGATCACAAAGACCACGTGGTCAAAGCCCGCCTGCACGGCATCGTGGATACCGTACTCCATGAGGATCTCACCGCCGGGGCCGATGCGGTCCACCTGCTTGTTTCCCCCATACCTGGACCCCATGCCCGCGGCCATGATCAGAAGTGTCTTGCTCATTATCGTTGCCTCCGTCTATGCTGACTAAATCTATGCAGATGGATTCTTGGATCAATGATTTTTCGAGGAACCCGGTTTTTCTGTCTCCCGAAACCCCTCTGTGGAGTCCGGCCTGAAGAGCACGGTCAGTGTCCTGAAGATCAGCCGTACATCGTTCCAGAGGGAGAAGTTTTCGATATACATCAGGTCCAGCATCAGCTTGTCTTCGGGAGAGGTATTGTACTTTCCCTCGATCTGCGCATAGCCGGTGAGCCCCGCCTTCACCTTCTCCCTGTAGACAAAGGTCGGGAGATCCGCCTTGTAGCGGGTGATGTTATCGATCATCTCAGGCCTTGGGCCGACCAGCGTCATGTCCCCGAGGAATATGTTCACAAACTGGGGCAGCTCATCGAGCCTTGTCTTCCTGAGGAAACGCCCCACCTTCGTGATCCTGTCGTCCGATTCCTGCGTGGATACAAAATGATCTGCCAGGGAAGCCTCCGCCTTCATGGTCCGAAACTTCCTGATCGTGAAGGATCTGCCGCGCACCGTCATCCGCTCCTGTCGGAAGATGACACTGCCCCCGTCCTCCAGCTTGATGGCCAGGGCGCACAGCGCCATGATGGGCGAGGTGATGATCAGTGCCAGCATGGACAGCACGATGTCCATCAGCCGCTTGACGATCCGCTGCCACAATGTCATCTTGTGGTAGTCCATCTCAAGGAACGGCGCATCGTCCACCACCACCTGCTGGGCGGAGGAGAGCATGATGTCCTGGAGCTGGGCCTTGCACAGAACATCCCTGTGCAGGTCATAGCACATTTTCAGCAGCCGCATGGTCTCGCCCTCCGGGACGGAGGCGATGAAGACCACCTCTGCGCTCTCAATCCTGCGCGCGATCTTCGGATCATCCCAGGTGGCAGCGTCCTTCACGTGCCACTGGAGGCGGTAGTGATTGAGCTTGTCCTCAATCGCAGCCCTCTCCCCGAGGTTTCCCAGGATCAGAAGGCACTTTTTCGGAGGATAGATGGAAAAATACAGGTGATTTCCAAATCGCACGATGACCATCAGGAAGACGGCCTGAATACCCATGCAGATCAGAAGCCACGGAAAGTCCTCGGAGGAAAAGAACTTGAGGTACGCGTTCCGGTTTTCGTTGACGTTCATGATCTGGAGCTCCAGGTACGTCACAAGGTCTGTGACCACGCTCCCCAGATACATGTTCGTGATGATCGGCTTGCTCTTTTTCTTTCCGATATCATAGCCGCCATACACCGCATGCATCCCGAAGGCCACCGCGACGTAGGTCAGCATCGTGGAGAACAGCGTCCTGCTGGGGTGTGCCAGCGGCCAGTTGTGCACCAGCATCGTGCGGTAAAAGGCAAAAAACAGTCCCAGGTACGTCAGGCACCTGAGGATGCCAACAATGATGTCTCCCCGGTGATTGCTCACCCGCTGAAACATCCTCCCCAAAACTATCCGCCTCCTTCCCTGATTCAAGGGTTTTCACAGGGCTGGAACAATCCCGTCCCGCCCCGCATACCTGCGGGATTATATCACGTCCTGCCGCTTCTGTCAGCCTTCGTTTTTTGTCCCGGTGCTGTCTTGCGCTGCCGCCTCCAGGCGGCGCCTGAGTGCCTGCAGTTTCCTTGAAGACACGTGCTCCGTGAGGTGCTGGCCGGCATAGGTCGGATGCAGGACCGGGTAGCGGTTCCCCGACACATACAGGAGCCGCTTGCCGATCATCCAGTCAAGGAGCACCTGCAGTGTGTCCTCCCCCGCGCCCTTCATGCATCCCCACTGGGGGATCTCCTGGAGTTTCCACTTGCGTGCGATCTTCCCGGGTTTCCCCTGAAGCACGTCGCACAGGACCGTGCGGGAGAAAAACTTTTTCCGGCTCATCTCCTCCACAGTGCGAAGGATCTGCCATATTGTGAATTCCAGGTCCATTTCCCCGTAGAACACGGGTTTTACGCTCGGCGTATAGACGTCCTCTGCAGGTGCGCTCACACGTTCCGGAAGCACCGGCGGTGCCTCTGCCTCCGCCTCCCTTTCCGCAGCCCGCTCCAGCATGTCCGGCTTCGGGCCGGCCTCGGTCTTCAGATACTGCGTGCGGCTCACTGTGCACCCGCAGCCCTTCCCGTCCGGCCGCCAGTTGGTGCACCCGAGGAAGGGCCCGCTGGCCCCCTGTCGGACAATGAGGAAACCGTCCGGGCAGGAGGGGCACTTTCGGATGGACATACCGCCGCCCGAAAGGTCATTGGTCATGAAGTCACAGACCTCGGGCTCATTGGTGCACATGTAGAGCCTGAGACCGAAAGCCTGCTTGAAGCGCAGCTGCAGGGGGTATCCGCAGATGGGGCAGAGCTTCTGGGAGAGCGGGCTCTGGACCGTCTCCTGCAGCTTACCCTCCAGGCGCACCAGCGGATAGTCCCGCCTGATCTCCTGCAGAAACTCCGAGGGATTCTGCTCGGGCGCCACAAAGAACACGCGGTTCTTCGTGCGGGTCATGGCCACGTAGAACAGCCGCCGCTCCTCCGCCACGTCCATGGATCTGTCCTGGCGGCGCACAAAGCCCATCACCGGGTCGTCCAGGATCCGGCTCGGGAAGCCGTAGGGGCCGCTGCGCCCGTTGATGACCACCACCTCGTCATATCCAAGGCCCTTGGATGCGTGGGCCGTCATGAAGGTGATGGATACCTCCGGGTGCTTGACCCACGTGAGACTGTCACCCCGCTTCCTGTATTCAAACAGGCCTGAGCGCTCCAGGCGGCTTCCGTCATAGTTGAAGCGTCCGAGCAGCAGGATCTTTTCCTGCAGGATACCGTCCCGCATCTTCCCCTCCTTTTGGGCATAGGAGAGGATCTGCTCCAGCGCCATCTCCACGGCGCAGGCCATCCGGTAGTTTTCCCCGCTCTGCCGAGCGTCGTCAGACCGCTTATCCGAAGCATTATAGCTGAAGATCAGGACCGGGTCCTGAATGTTCTTGGGGCTTCTGAGCGTCTTTCTGAACTGGGTGGGGTTTCGCTGGATGAAGCCGCCCGCAATGTCGATGACCTCCTGGGCATTCCTGTAGGTCGACTCGATTTTGAGGAGCCGCGCCGGGCCCACCTTCTCCTCAAAGTGCGTAAAGAGGGTGATGTCGCTGCCGGAGAAGGAATAGATGCTCTGCCAGTCATCCCCCACCGCCATGAGCCTTGCATTCGTCACCTTCCGCAGGGCCTGCGTCAGGTCAAAGCGCTGCATGGAGATGTCCTGATATTCGTCCACGATGATGTACTCAAAATCCAGCTTCTGCTTCCATCGCTCCATGTCCGAAAGCGTCTTTGCCGCCCGGTTGATCATGTCCTGGAAGTCGAGGGCATCATGGTCGTGAAGGAACTGTTCCCACCTGACATAGCAGGCCCGTGCGATCTGAAGAAACAGGCGCGTGCGCACATTCTCCGTCGCCTTCTCCATCCGGTCGAAGTCCTCGATCGTGTACCCGTCGGTCTTGAAGGCCACGATGAAGTCCTGGATGAGGTTCAGAAGGCGGCGGGCCAGACGGCTCACGTCCCCCTGCAGAAGCCTTTGGAGCACCTCGCCCGAGGGCCTCGGTGTCAGGGCGAACCCTTCCTTCTCCAGTTCCTCCCTCAGGTGGTCCTGGAGAGATCGCCCGTCGCGGTATCCGGAAAAGGTGTAGATGAGGCGCGTCCCAAAATGCCTGTGCCAGATGATCTTCTGGTTCACATTTTTCTTGTAGCGCGCCACTTCCTTCTCGCTCCATCGGTCGTTCATGCCATCCTGCGTGATCCCGAAGTGCTCAAGGTAGCACTCGTGGTCCCCCTGCCGGATGATGAAGTCCGGCGTGTAGGGCTTTTTCAGCCCCGGGATCGTGTGCGGGTAGAGCGGCTCATACTCATAGTCCAGCTGATGGAGATAGAGAAAGTTTGCAATCTCCACCTCCTGGCGGGAGCGGAGCACCTCGCTCTGGATGGTGACAGAACGCCTGAGACGACGGTCCTGGCAGACCTTCTCCACCTCGCCCAGATCGCTCCTGAGCGTCGCGTGGTTCTCCATGGAAAGGCGGGAGAGCAGCTCTCCCATCTTCATCTGCCTGTTTTCCAGGGGATCATCAAAGTAGGAGGCAAAGAACAGCTCCAGCTGTCGTGTGAGCTGCTCGTCCTTCAGGACAGACTCCCGGAAATAGTCCAGGATCACCCAGTACATTTTCCCCTCGTCCGCCACAAGATGCGGGGCATCTTCCTTGCGAAGGATCGCGTTGCCGGCAGAATGGAAGGTGGAGATGGGACAGGGGATCTGAAGGTCCCGCTGAATCCTGTCCTGAAGCTCCTGGACGGCCTTGCGGGTGAAGGTGATCACCAGGATTTTGGACGGATCCACATGGCAGTATTCGCACAGGTACCGGATCTTTGCAGCCACGGTCGTCGTCTTCCCCGCGCCGGCACCGGCAATCACCAGGACGTTGTCCTCATCGGTCAGTATCACCCGCCGCTGGTCATCGTCCAGATGAATGGATGGATCGGCCTTTGTGAGGAGACCGTCCAGGATCCCCCGTTTTTCCTCCATGGCCTTCCGGACCCATGCATCGTTGCGGGCGTCCATCTGCTCGCGCATGTGCTGCAGGCGATTCAGGATATCCTCCACCCGTGCAGGATCAAGGCCGAGTCTCCGTATCTCTCCATCCCCGAGGCCCTCCAGCGGCCGGAGAGGTATCCGCATCTCCTCCGCCTTTGGCATCCAGTCGCTGGACGGAATATATCGGTCCTCCTTATTCCATGCCTGGAAGGCGTTTTCCGCATCGCTCAGCGCTTTATCCAAGGACTTTGCATCCTGCCATTCTGGCGCTTCCCCGGCCTTCTCCTCCGCCTCTTTGCCCGTCCCCGCCTCCAGATGCAGTACGACGGTGTTTCTGTCTTCCAGGTGCAGCCATGCTTTGACCCAGTCGACGGCATCCCGGAAATGGAACGTCAGATGTCTGGACGTTTTCTTCCCATGCATGTCCGCCGCCTCCCTCGTGTCAATTTTCCTGTCAAAGCTCCCGGGGCCATGGTGCCATTATAGGCAGGGAGCAGAAACGTGACAAGCCGGAGCAGCCTGTGCTGTCTGTCTCAAAGCACAGAAAAAAGAGGACATCACTGTCCTCCTTTTGCATGTGTTGACTTATCTTACTTTTTAAAGATATCCTCCAGCGTCTCCTCATAGAGTGCCGCCTCCTGGGAGGAAAGGCTCGTGGATAACCGCATCACAACGCGGTGGGACTGATAGCACCGTCCGGTCTCCGTGCGGTTGCCTGCCATCAGCTCATTGAGACGCAAGAGGGCATCGTCCTGCGTGCGGAACACCTCCACCACCCCGCCTGCATCCACGCCGCTTCTTCCGGAGGATGCCAGGGACTGATCCACCCACCCGGCCTTGGACTGGTAGGTGGTGCCCAGCAGCCCGTCCGGATCCGTCTCGGGCGTATAGTTGTACGCGCTGACCATCGGGAGGCCCCGCCGGTAGAGCGCCTGGACCACGGATTCTGCCGTATAGGCCCTTGGACGGAACCAGAGAAAGTACGCACCGGCCAGAAGCGAGAGCACCAGGATGCCAAGGAAGATCCAGACGATGACCCTGCTGCTCCGCCTTTTCTCCATGGTGAACACTTTGTTCATCTGGGGCGTCGGGGGAAACTGCGGCACACTGGGCTCCTCGCGGGACACGCTCTGCTCCGTCATGCCCGCCTGGGGTGCCATGTCCGGAGATGTCTGTGCATAGAATCCGGCATTGATTGCGTTCATCTGCTCTGCGCCAAAGGCCGCGGGCGCCTGGAGCGGCTGCATCGGACCGCTGGGCTGTGGGTCCACATACGGCTGCGCATAACCCGCATACGGGCTTGGCACGCCCTGGGCCGGGCGCTGCACCATGTTCTGTGTCACCTGGTAGGACCCTGTGGCATAGCCGATCCCCGTGTCAATCCCCTGATAGCTTCCCGTATATCCCTGGCCTGACGGAGCATAGCCCATCTGCGGATTCTGCCAGTTCCCCGCCTGTGGCTGATTCTGCACAGTAGATCCCTCGCTTTACAGATCTGCGGCAAAGATGTCATCTCCACCGGTAAGTCTTTCTTCTATATAGACGGTGTTCCCGAGTCATTTGTTTCAATCCCAAACAAAACCAATTTCTTTTTTCTGTCTCATTCACCGCGGATTTTCGCATATCCTCTGCCCAGTGTCAATCAACGAAATCGTCTTTCATGGGGCAATCCCGCACGATGCAGCGGATTGAAAAGCCCCCATCATTATTTTATAATGGAAAGCGGTTTCATGAGACACCATCCATTTTTTGATTTTTGCACTGCATATACACCAATCATCTGCAGCATACAGGAGGCATTTTGCATGTCACAGCCAGGAAACGGACCCCGTGGCCGCAATAGAAAAGTGGACGGCACCGCGGGTAATGTAGAAAAGGGCAACAAGGTATCTTCCACGCCCGTCGGCACGGGCAGCCGCCCGGCCCAGAATTCATCTCCACGCACCGGCACGGCCGCAGGCGCGCCGCGCCCCCAGAGCACACAGTCCCAGGGAGCACCGCGGCCGCAGGGATTCCAGCGTCCGCATGGCACGCAGACCCAGCAGGGCTTCACGGGTCACCAGAGCACGCAGGGCCAGCGGCCGCAGGGCGCGCCTGTGCAGCCGCCCTTCCGCCCTCAGACTTCCTCCCAGGGAAATGCCCGCCCCTCGACGACCCAGACCACCTCTTCCTCCACATCCACCCGTGCCTCCTCGCAGAGCCGCGGCGGGCTTCTGCCGCTGATCATCGTGATCGCGGTCGTGCTGCTCGGCGGTGGCGGCGGTCTCTCCGGCCTTTTTGGCGGCGGAAGCGATACACAGACCTCCCACACCGTCCCCGTGCAGACCGCGGTTCCCGCCACCCAGTCTCTCTTCCAGGACATCACATCCCAGAGCGCATCTTCATCCTCCACATCCCCCCTGTCCGCCTTCGCCTCCTTCCTCGGTGGCTCCCAGTCCACAGGCCTGGAATCCATCCTGGGCGGCAGCTGGCTGAGCACATCCAGCGGCTCTGTGACCGGCACCTCCTACGGTGCCCAGACCGATTCCACAGCCCTGGACACCTCGGTCACCTCCGGCATCCGCGACCGCTATACCCGTCTTCTTGGCAGCGGCCGCGATACCGTCACCCTGATGATCTATATGTGCGGCACGGACCTGGAAAGCCGCAGCGGCATGGCCACGAGGGACATTCAGGAGATGCTGAACGCCTCCTTCCAGGACAATGTCCGCATTCTCCTGTATACCGGCGGATGCAAGAAGTGGCAGAACAGCCAGATTTCCTCCACCACCAACCAGATCTGGGAAATCAAGAGCGGCAAGATGACCTGCCTTGTGCGGGATGACGGCAAGAAGGCCATGACAAGCCCGGCCACGCTCTCCTCCTTCATCCGCTACGGTGCAAAAACGTATCCCGCAAGCCGTTACTTCCTGGTCCTCTGGGATCACGGCGGCGGATCTGTCTCCGGCTACGGGTATGACGAGACCACCTCTGCCGGTTCCATGAACCTGGCCGGCATCCACCAGGCGCTCACCGACGGCGGCATCAAATTTGACCTCATCGGCTATGATGCCTGCCTCATGGCCACCGTGGAGAATGCCCTCATGCTCTCCTCCCACGCGGACTATCTCATCGCCTCCGAGGAGTCAGAGCCCGGCGTCGGCTGGTACTATACCGACTGGCTCACGCAGCTTGGCAGGAATACCTCCATCCCCACCACGGAGCTTGGCAAAAAGATCTGCGATGACTTCGTCTCCGCCTGCAGGACCCAGGCACGGGGCCAGGATACCACCCTGTCGGTCGTGGACCTGGCAGAGCTGGAGGCCACCGTGCCCTCTAGGCTCGCCGCCTTCTCCCGCTCCATCTCCGGGCTCATCGAGCAGAAATCCTATAAGCAGGTGTCCGACGCCCGCGCCAACAGCCGCGAGTTCGCCGCTTCCTCCCGTATCGACCAGGTGGACCTGGTGGACCTGGCCCTCAAGATGGGCAACAGCGAGGGCAAAGCGCTGGCGGACGCGCTGGATGGAGCCATCAAGTACAACCGTTCGGGATCCATCACCAACGCCTACGGTCTGTCCGTCTTCTTCCCCTACCGCAAGCTCAGCAACGTGGATAAGGCCGTCAGCACCTACAGCCAGATCGGCATGGACGAGAGCTACATGAAGTGCATCCGTGACTTTGCCTCCGTGGAGGTGGCAGGTCAGGCAGCTACCGGCGGTGCCACCTCACCCCTCTCCTCGATCTTTGGTACATCCTACGGTTCCTCCTACAGCTCTTCCAGCTCTTCCTATTCCTCCTCCGACCTGATCTCCGAGCTCCTGGGCTCCTTCCTCGGGGGGAACTCGGGCAGCCTGGGTTCCCTCGGAAGCTCCCTGGACTTCTTCTCAGGTCGGACCAGCTCGGATGAGGACCTGGTCTCCTACATTCAGGAAAACCACCTGGATCCCGAGCGCCTGAACTTTGTGACGCTCCAGGATGGCTCCCAGGTGCTGGACCTGACCGCCCAGGAATGGTCTCTTCTTCACGGCATCGATCAGAACGTACTGCTGGATGACGGCCAGGGCTACATTGACCTCGGCCTTGACAACGTCTACTCCTTCAACCATGACGGGCAGATGGTGGCCGATGACGGCGGTGCCTGGATGGCCATCGACGACCAGATCGTGGCATACTACCACCTGTCCACGAGGGAGAGTGGCGACACCTGGCGCATCGAGGGCTACGTGCCTGCCATCCTCAACGGAAGCCGCGTGAAGCTCATCATCGTCTTTGATCAGGACCATGAGGACGGGTATATTGCGGGTGCGCAGTATGACTATCTGAGTGAAAATGAGACCGTGGCCAAAAACCTGACGGAGCTTGAGGTGGGCGACACGCTCGTGTTCCTGTGCGACTACTACACCTATGACAATGTGTATGATGCCAGCTATACCCTCGGAAACTCCGTGACCGTGACAGAGGATACCCGCATCCACAACCTGTATCTGCCGGATCCTGAGAAGATCCTCCTCTCCTACCGCTTTGAGGACATCTACGGCCAGAACTACTGGTCGGATCCGCTGGATATCAGGCGATAAACGAAGCGAGAGCCACAGGCAGAATGCCTGTGGCTCTCGCTTCTTATAGGTTCCATCCCTCAAGGACACGGTCCCTTGTGATTTCCGCCATCTCCCCGGAGCTCAGCCTCCTGGACCTTGGATGGCGGGGCGTGAGGTCCTCTCTTGCACCTGATGTGCCGCCCTCGCCCAGCCGATCCGTCACAACTCTGATCTCGTCCCAGTCCGTAAACCCGATGGGATTGACGCAGGCATCCATCCGACAGGCAAGGAAATAGGTCTGGGCATAGCCCCGCCATGGCCTTCCCAGGAAGGCAAGCCCGTCATCGCAGTCGCCGCTTAGATGACACTCGTGAAAGATAAACCCGAAGGGGTATTCTTTCGGCGTGTCCGCCGCCGTGTACCACCCGCCACGCGCATTCATGTGCAGGCGGCAGCGCTCAAACCAGGCTGTCCATGGGCCGAAGATAAAGTCCACATCGCCCACGATGCAGCAGTCTTCAAAGTATGCCCTTCCGTGTATTTCCGGGAGGTCCCCCACCTTCTGGATGCCCTCCGGAATCTCATAGGGTCTTGCGTCCTCCAGCATCACGCGCATGGTGGGGCCGATATACAGGGTATCCTGACAGGCCACGAAGCGGCAGTGAAGGTACCGGCTCCTGTCGCCAGCCGCATACACCGCCACGGCCTGGCCGACGGCCCGTCCGTCCCCCGCATCGTTTTCTATGGTGAGAGACTCCACCGTGATATCCTCGCCCGTCACAAGGAGGGCATAGGTGAGGAAGGTGGTCTTCTCTATGCCCTGTGCATTCAGGTCCCTCGCCGCACAGTTCCAGACGATCCGGCAGTCCTGTGCACTTTCGCCCCTCAGGCGTATGCCCTTCTTTGTGATGATCACCCGCTCCCGGTAGGTGCCTTTTCTCACCAGGATCTCATCACCCTCATGTGCGCGGTCCACCGCCTCCTGAATGGTGCGCGTGTCCCCGTCGCCGGATCTGGATACGATCAGCATGCCGTTTCCTCCTGCCCAAAGGCTCTTCATTTTGTCCAGTATAGCACCTCCCCCGCCTCGCAGCAAAACCTCCTTGTGTCTGTTCTTTTTTCATGCACTCTGGTATAATGCCTGCATCAGGACAGATGGAGGCACAGCATATGAATCCTTCGTGGCTTCGCGATGCCGTTTTCTATGAGATTTACCCCCAGTCCTTCCGTGACACCAACGGGGACGGAATCGGAGATTTTCAGGGCATCATCGAAAAGCTGGACTACATCCTCTCCCTCGGCTGTAATGCCCTGTGGATCAATCCGTGCTATGATTCGCCCTTCCACGATGCCGGTTATGACGTGCGCGATTACAGGAAGGTCGCACCCAGATACGGCACGAACGAAGACCTGTATCGGCTGTTTCAGGAAGCCCACGCGCGGGGCATGCACGTGCTTCTGGACCTCGTGCCCGGGCATACCAGCGAGGAGCACCCCTGGTTCCGGGAAAGTCAGAGGGCAGAAAAGAACGAGCTCTCCGGGCGCTATATCTGGACGGACAGCTGGTTCAAGGGATGCCGCAACATCGCCTATATTGGCGGGGAGACCGAGCGGGACGGCACCTACCTGATCAACTTCTTCAAGTGCCAGCCTGCCCTTAACTACGGTTTTCTGCACCCCGAGGAATCCTGGCAGACTCCGGTGGACAGCCCGGACGCCATCGCGACCCGGGAGGCCATGAAGGACGTCATGCGCTTCTGGCTGACGCGGGGCTGCGACGGCTTCCGCGTGGACATGGCCGCTTCCCTCGTCAAATATGACGACGAAAAGAAAAGCGGCACCAGCGCCGTATGGAAAAACGTCCGACAGATGCTGGACGAGGAGTTCCCCGAAGCCGCCATGGTCGCCGAGTGGTGTGACCCGAAGATTGCCCTGCGTGCCGGCTTCCACATGGACTTCTACCTCAATAATTCCAATGGCTACACCGCCCTCATGCGCGACTATGAGGGGCATGAGGATCACAGCTACTTCCGGCGCGAAGGCGGCGGCGATATAAGGCCTTTCCTGAGGGAATACGAGGACTGGCTGCAGGACACCAGGGACATCGGGTACATCTCCCTCCTCACCTGTAACCACGATACGCCGCGCCCCCGCTTCCATATGGACATGGAGGAGCTGAAGCTCTGCTACGCTTTCCTCTTCACGCTCCCGGGCGTGCCTTTCCTCTACTACGGCGATGAGATCGGCATGCGGTATCTGAAGCTGCCTACGAAAGAGGGCGGCTACACCCGCACCGGCACCCGGACCCCCATGCAGTGGACGAAGGGAAAGAATCTGGGCTTTTCTGACGCAGACCCCGAAACGCTCTACCTCCCGGTGGACGATGCTGATGATGCACCGACGGTGGAAGCGCAGGAGAAGGATCCTTCGTCCCTCCTCTCCACCGTACGCGCGCTCCTTGCCCTCCGGCACCGGACACCGGATCTTCAGGCAGATGCGCCCTTTGCCTCCATCTGCACCGACCCGGAAAAGGCCTTTGTCTACCGGCGCGGCAGCCTGATTCTCATGATCAATCCCCTGTGCCGCGACCAAAGGGTGGAGATCAGGGGCGAGATCCTTTACTCCATCGGTCAGGTAGCAAAGAAAGAGGATGCCATCATGCTCTCAGGCCCGTCCTTCGCCATTGTGCAGCCCGCAGACTGATTCCATATATTCAACCTCAGTCATTTTGAAAGGAGATCATGCCCATGGTCATTCGTATTCATGCCTTTGCCGATGAAGCCTCCCCCATGATTGACGGACAGATCGCAGCGATGCTGCGAAACGGTGTGACCGGTCTGGAAATCCGGAACGTGGACGGCACCAATGTATCTGAGATCACAGAGGACAAGGCCCGCGAAGTGCTGAAAAAGCTTCAGGATCACGGCCTCTACGTCAATTCCATCGGAAGTCCCATCGGAAAGATCGACATCAAAAACGGCGACTACAAAGCCCACCTGGACACCTTCCGCCACACCTTGGATGTGGCCCAGATCCTCCAGTGCAGCCTCATCCGCATGTTCTCCTTCTATATCCCTGAGGGCGATGATCCCGCCGTCTACCGTACGGAGATCATGGAACACCTCCAGGAGATGGCAGAGATCGCAGCGCCTACCGGCATTCAGCTGTGTCACGAGAACGAGAAGGGCATCTACGGCGACATGGCCCCGCGCTGCCTGGACATCCTGAACACTGTCCCGGCCCTTCAGGGCATCTTTGATCCCGCCAACTTCGTGCAGTGCGGCCAGGACACCCTGGAGGCATGGCATATGCTCAAGGACAGGATTCTCTACATGCACATCAAGGACGCCATTGCAGATGACGGGCATGTGGTCCCGGCCGGCAAGGGCGACGGCCATGTGCCGGAGATCCTGCATGAATACCTTTCCACCGGCAGAACCGATGTCACCGTGGAGCCCCACCTGAAGACCTTTGCGGGACTCAGCCACCTCGAGCGCCCCGGCGAGACCCGGAGCCTGGAGAGCTTCGTATACCCGGACAACGACGCTGCCTTCGATGCAGCCGTGTCCGCCCTCAAGACCATCGCCTGATAACTTCGTTTTCCCTGCGGACGGTTCCGCATACAATATACTCATTTCCTGTGACGCATCATGCGTTAATTTAAGGAGGTAATTCCCATGGCCAGTCGTATCGTCCTCAACAACATCTCCTACCATGGCAAGGGAGCCATCGAGAACGTGGTGCCCGAGCTGCTCAAGCGCGGCTACAAGAAGGCTCTGGTCTGCACCGACCCGGATCTCATCAAGTTCGGCGTCACCGGCAAGGTCACTGCTCTCCTCGATGCCGCTTCCTTCCCCTATGAGATCTACTCTGACATCAAGGCCAACCCCACCATCGAGAACGTGCAGAGCGGTGTAGCTGCCTTCAAGGCTGCCGGCGCTGACTGCATCGTGGCCATCGGTGGCGGCAGTGCGATGGACACCAGCAAGGCCATCGGTATCATCATCACCAACCCCGAGTTCGCGGATGTCCGCTCCCTCGAGGGCGTGGCAGACACCAAGAACCACGCCGTGTTCACCATCGCTGTGGCCACCACCGCCGGCACCGCTGCTGAGGTGACCATCAACTACGTCATCACTGACGTCGAGAAGAAGCGCAAGTTCGTGTGCGTGGATACCAACGACATCCCCGATGTGGCCATCGTAGATCCCGACATGATGTCCTCCATGCCCAAGGGCCTGACCGCTGCCACCGGTATGGACGCCCTCACACATGCCATTGAAGGCTACATCACCAAGGGTGCCTGCGCCATCTCCGACATGTTCCATCTCGAGGCCATCCGCCTGATCTCCCACAGCCTGCGCGGCGCTGTGGAGAACACCCCCGAAGGCCGCGAGGGCATGGCCCTTGGCCAGTACATCGCCGGCATGGGCTTCTCCAATGTGGGTCTTGGCATCGTGCACTCCATGGCGCACGGCCTGAGCGCCCTGTATGACACGCCCCACGGTGTGGCCTGCGCCATCATCCTGCCCACCGGTCTTGAGTACAACTGCCCCGTGGCCGGCAAGCGCTATCGCGCCATCGGCAAGGCCATGGACGTGGAAGGCATCGACCGGATGACCGATGAGGAGGCAGCAGCCGCCACCATCGCAGCGGTAAAGAAGCTGTCTGCTGACGTGGGCATCCCCGCCGACCTCAAGAACATCCTCAAGGAAGAGGATGTGCAGTTCCTCGCGGAGAGCGCCTATGCAGACGCCTGCCGTCCCGGCAACCCCAGGGATACCAGTGTGGAAGAAATCGTCGAGCTGTATCACAGCCTGATGTAATCGCTTTGACGGCAGGGCTCCGCAGAAGGGGCCCTGCCTTTTTCTACCTGTATGAGAAAGGTCGATGGAATGATGCCGTTCCCTGAAGCTGTTCCCTTTCCCGATGAGCTGGCAGAAATCTCCACCGCATCCGAGGATTTTAAGGCGAACATTCTGGAAAAGAAGAGGTACGTAGACAAAACGATGGCGCTTCTGCCGCTCCTCAGGCGAACCCATGAATCGACTTTCCTTCTTCGACCCAGGCGGTTTGGCAAGACGCTGATGCTTTCCATGATCCGGTATTTTGTGGAAGACACGCGGGATGAGGCGCTGAATGCTGAAAACAGGCACCTCTTTGATGGCCTGAACATCATGTCCGCAGGTCCCTTCTATACTGCTCAGATGACCCGCTATCCGGTCATCCGCCTTTCCCTCCAGAATGTCAAAGGTCACGGGACAAATGCACATACTGCCTTCCTCGATGCGTACCAGACGCTTCGGGAAGAGATCCAAAATGAATATGAACGGCACCTCTATGTGCTCGAATCCGATACACTGACAGAGAGAAACAAGAAGGATTTCCGGAGAGTCTGGCTTGGAGAAGATCCGGACACAGGCAAAGAGGCTACCAGGACGGATTATAAGGCATCGCTCCAGCGGCTCGCCTACTATCTCCGGCTCGTTCACGGGCAGAAGACCGTGCTCCTGCTGGACGAATACGATGTCCCACTGGAACATGCTCAACGCTGTGGATACGACCGGGAAATGAATGACATGATCGGTTCACTTCTCCAGAATGTGCTGAGAACAAACGCTGAGAACCTTCAGTTTGCTGTGATTGTGGGATGTCTTCACGTCGCCGCAAGCAGCATCGAACCCTGCCTCAGCCATTCTGAGTTCAATTCGGTCATGTCGGCAGAGGGCGGCAGCTGGTTCGGCTTCACAGAGGAGGAGGTACAGGGGCTCTTATCTGAAAACGGTCTTTCGGATCACGCGGCGAAGCTGAAAGCCTTCTATGGCGGGTATCGCTTTGGACAGACGAAGATCTACAATCCCTGGTCCGTGCTCAGGCACATCGAAGAACTGCGCTGCCATCCTCAGGCAATCCCGGAAACCTACTGGATGGCCACCAGCGGGAATCACATTCTCCGGAAACTCGCAGACATGAGCTCGGAGACGGTCAAAGAGCAGATCGGCATCCTCCTCCATGGCGGCACGATCCGCTTTCGATGGCGTGAGCAGATCTCGTTTTCCGAGGCGCCCGATGAAGAGGAGCTTTTCAATATCATGCTGAGCACCGGCTACCTCACCTGTGTATCCTTTGATGGGCACTGCATTGAGGCCGGAATTCCCAACCAGGAAGTCAAAATCGGCTTCCAAAGAGAAATCCAGCGCTGGTTTGATGCTTTCTCCAGATCGTTTGATGCTGCCCCTCTGTACCATGAGTTCCTGAGTAGCCAGGAGGATCGACCACACCGCATCCGTCGTATCCTGGAAGATGCGCTTCACGCCTCGATCGACTGCTATGATTCTGAGGAAGCCTATGTCCACGCCGTACCGTGTGGTCTTCTGTCCCGAAGACCAGATTTCGCCGTTCATGGCCACTATATCCCTGGCCAGGGGCACTTTGATATCGAGTGTCTCGGAAGGCGAGCCTGTAGAAATCTGGCCATCATCCTTCAGGTCAGAATCGTCAAAGCAGCTCGTTTCCTTCACTCTTCCGCGGTGCTGGCAGCCTCGCAGTCACGAATCAGGAAAAGCGCTCTCGCTGCCCTCAGTGAAAGCCGCGAAACCGTCTACACCTATGGCATTGCCTTCTTCGAGAAGCAGTGTGACGTCGTGCCCGGTCCTGTCTGCACAGAGAAGGAGCTCAAGGAAATCACAAGTCCATAGTAAAAACCCGATGGCAAACGCCACCGGGCTTTCTGTCGTTATCTCATGCCCTGGTCGTAGGGGATACCTTCGGCCTTGGGTGCTCGGGATGTCTTGGAGGTAAAGGCCAGCACAATCAGACACACGATGTAGGGCATCATGTTGTAGACGTTGCTGGGCAGTTTCAGGGATGCCAGGAAGGGGAAGCCCATGTAGGTGTTGCTGAGGGCACGGAACAGGCCGAAGAGCAGCGCTGCCAGGGCGATCTTCCCAGGCTTCCACTGACCAAAGATCATGACCGCAAGAGCCAGGAAGCCAAAACCCGCCACGCCGTTTTCAAACTTCCACAGGGACACGCCCGCCAGGATGTAGCACAGTCCGCCCATGCCGGCGAGGGCACCGGAGATCAGCACGCCCATCCAGCGCATCTTGTACACGTTGATGCCCACCGAGTCCGCTGCCTGGGGATGCTCGCCGCAGGCCATCAGGCGAAGGCCCAGCCTGTTCTTGTAAAGGAACAGATACACCAGCACCACGGCCACAATGGCCAGAGGCATGAACCAGTTAAACTCAAAGCCGTTGATGTTGACGATGAACATCTTTCTTCCCGCGACATACTCGATCTCGGAGGAGTGGTTGTCGGGATTGGAAGCAGTGTTCATGGCCTTCACGAACACGGTCGCAGCAGCGGTAGCCAGAAGGTTCATGGCCGTGCCCACCAGCGTCTGATCCGCCTTGAAGTGAATGGCGGCAACACCGAGGAGGCAGGAATAGATCATGCCAAGCACGATGGCAGCCAGCAGCGCCAGCAGCACCATCACAGCCGGGGGCAGGAAGGCCAGACGGCTCATGACCAGCGCCCCGCCAAGGGCACCGATGACCATGATGCCTTCAAGACCCAGATTGATGATGCCCGAGTGCTCTGAGATACAGCCGCCCAGGGCAACCAGGAGAAGAACGGAGGCGAAAATGAGCGTATATTGGATCAGAAGCAGCATTAGTTCTTCGCCCCTTTCTTTTCATCAGAGCGGCTGATCATCTTGTTGATGGTGAGCTTGATAAACAGCACAAAGCCGCAGAGGTAGATGATGACGGAGGAGATCACATCGGAGATCTGGGAGGAATAGAAATTGGTATTCACGTTGGATCCGCCGTCGGTGATATGCTGAATGAAGAAGGAGGAGAAAATGGTGCCGATGGGGCTGAGTCCGCCCAGGAAGGCGGCGGCGATGCCGTTAAAGCCCATGGCCGGCACGGAGGACTGGGTGCACTCCCATCTCATGTAGCCAGTCTGGTAGAGCATGGAGGCACCGAGGCCTGCCAGGGCTCCGGAGATGGCGAGGGTCATGATGATGTTCCGGTTTTCCGCCATGCCCGCATACTTTGCAGCATTCTTGTTGATACCCGTGGCACGCAGCTCATAGCCGATGCGTGTCTTGTTCAGCACGATGCTGACCACGATGGCGATGATCAGAGCCATGGGGACGGCGATGGTGACGGTGGAATTGTTGAACAACTTGTCAAGACCGATGTTCGGAAGCAGTGCTGAGGGATTTTCCTTGTCCAAGTACAGGGTATAGGGGCTCGCGGTCTCCTTCACGGAGGAGAGGATCGTGTTGGCCGTATACAGCCCGATCCAGTTGAGCATGATGCCCGAGATGACCTCGTTCACATTGCAGTAAGCCTTCAGCACGCCCACGATGGCTCCATAGACAGCAGCAATCACCATGGCGAAGAGCATGCAGGGCAGCCAGCCCCAGCCCCAGCCGAGGGCCGCATACAGGCAGGCACAGGCACCGGCCACATACTGTCCCGCAGCACCGATGTTGAAAAGGCCCACCTTGTAGGAGAAAAGGATGCTCAGGGAGCACATGATCAGGGGAATGGTCTTGGTGAGGGTATTGCCGAAGTTCTTGAGTCGAAGGTTCGCCCGCTTTGAAACAAAGAAGTTCTGAACGAGCTTTACGATCGATTCGGTAGCACCGTTGGGATTGATCAGCAGCAGCACGACATAGCCGATCAGAAGACCCAGGAGAATACAGATGATGGAGGCCAGAAACGCCTGCACGCCCTCCCGCTTCAAGAGTTTTTTCATGCTTTCACCTCATCTCGCTTCGCGCCGGCCATGTACAGGCCCAGCTCTTCCTGTGTGGTCTTCTTGGGATCCAGTTCGCCCACAATCTCGCCCTCATACATCACGAGGATGCGGTCCGGCACGTCCATGACCTCATCCAGCTCAAGGGAGATCAGCAGCACGGCCTTGCCTGCATCGCGCTGGGCCACCAGCTGCTTGTGGATGTATTCGATGGCGCCCACATCCAGGCCACGGGTGGGCTGCACGGCTACGAGCACCTCTGGCTGCTTGTCCAGCTCTCGGGCGATGATCGCCTTCTGCTGGTTGCCGCCGGACATGGAGCGGGCGGAGGTGATGGATCCCTGGCCCGAGCGGACATCATACTGCTCGATGAGCTTGTCGGAGAAATTCCGGATGTTCTTTCTTCTCAGGAATCCGATCTTGTCTGTAAACGCAGACTCAAAGTAGGTCTGCAGGATCATGTTGTATTCAAGGGAATAGTCCAGCACCAGTCCGTGCTTGTGCCTGTCCTCCGGGATGTGGCTCATTCCGGAGGTGGAGCGCTTGCGGATGGAAGCCTTGGTGATGTCCTTGCCGTCCAGGACGATTTCACCCTTTGTCAGGGGTTCCAGGCCTGTGAGGCCGTACACCAGCTCCGACTGGCCGTTGCCGTCGATGCCGGCAATACAGACAATCTCGCCGCGGCGCACCTTGAAGGAGGCATCCTTCACGGCATTGTTGCTGTGCGTCTTGGAGGCCACGGTCATGTGGCGCACCTCCAGGACGGTATCGCCCGGTGTGGCCGGCTTTTTCTCCACGTGGAAGTTCACGTTGCGGCCGACCATCATGGCGGAGAGCTCCTCCATGGTGACGTCCTTGGTGTTGACGGTGCCGATGTACTTGCCCTTTCTCAGAACCGTGCAGCGGTCCGCCACCGCCATGATCTCCGCCAGCTTGTGGCTGATAAAGAGAATCGATTTACCTTCGGCTGCGAGGTTTCGCATGATCTGCATCAGTTCATCGATCTCCTGGGGCGTCAGAACGGCGGTAGGCTCATCGAAAATGAGGATCTCGTTGTCGCGGTAGAGCATCTTGAGGATCTCGGTGCGCTGCTGCATGCCCACCGTGATGTCCTCGATCTTCGCATCCGGATCCACATCCAGGCCGTACTTCTTGGACAGGGCGATCACTTTTTCGCGGGCTTCCTTCTTGCGCAGAAAGCCCATCGGGCCCACCGGCTCAACACCCATGATGATGTTGTCCAGCACGGTAAAGCACTCCACCAGCTTGAAATGCTGGTGCACCATGCCGATGCCCAGGGCATTGGCATCATTGGGATCGTTGATCTTGACGACCTCGCCGTCCTTCTTGATGGTGCCCTCCTCCGCCTGGTACAGGCCGAAAAGCACACTCATCAGCGTGCTCTTCCCGGCGCCATTCTCACCCAGCAGCGCATGGATCTCTCCCTTTTTCAGCTGCAGGGTGATGTTGTCGTTGGCGATGATCCCGGGAAAGCGTTTGGTGATGTTCAGCATCTCAATGGCATACGGGCTTTCCAAAGCGATCTCCTCCTTGGCTGTGAAACTGTCTTTTGGAACTAAGGTCCTTTCTGACAAAAGCCTCGCTCGCCCGAGGGAAAGAGGGGCTTTTGTCAAAAATCCGGGGATGGGTATCCCACATCCCCGGAAAAAGATCACAAATTACTTGATGTTGCCCTGATAATCCACAGCCACAGCGGTGACGGCGGGCTCAGCGGTGATGTCGTTGGAGACGGTGATCTCGCCATTGAACATCTTGGCTACGAGCGCAGCATAGTCTTCTGCGGTGAAGCCGTCAGCATACTGAGTGGAAGGAGCGATCTGCACGAAGTTCGCATCGGGATCTTCGCCCACAAGGCCCAGGTTCTCCACCTTGCCGCCCACGAAGGAACCGTCCTTCAGTGCGTTCAGCTCAGCGTTCACGGTAGCAGCAAGGCCCTTCATGGCGCTGGTCACGGTGATGCCTTCGCCATAGAGACCATCGATGGTGGCAGCCTGGTCCACGTCCACGCCGATGACCTTCATGCCAACCTTGGAAGCAGCCTCACCGGCAGAGGTGAAGATGCCGCCGCCGCAGGCGAAGACCACTTCGGTGCCATTGGCATACCAGGTGTCCATGTAAGCGGTGATGTCGGCGTCGCCATAGAACTGGTTGCCATAGACATACTTGATTTCCACATCGGTCAGGCCGAGGTCGGCAGCTGCAGCGTCAGCACCCTGCACGAAGCCGTAGCCATAGCGAACCACAGCGGGCACAGCCATGCCGCCCAGGAAGCCGAGCTTCTTGTAGCCAAGCTTTACAGCAGCGTAGCCGGCCATGTAGCCGCACAGCTCTTCCTGGTACACAGCGCAGTAGAGGTTGGCGGGCACATTCGCAGCCAGATCGCCGATGTCGCCCTCGCCCACGTCCAGAGCGATGAAGGTCACGTCATCATAGTCGGGAGCAACAGCCTGGATGGCCGGGCCGAAAGCATAGCCGGGCATGATGATGGTGTTGTAGCCTTCATCAATGGCCTTCTCAATGGAGCTGATACGGTCCTGGTCGGAGTCAGAGGCGGGCTTGTAGTACAGGAATTCCACGCCGTTTGCTTCGGACCATGCCTTGGCAGCTTCGTAGGTGGTCTGGTTGAAGGACTGGTCGGTGATATCGCCGTAGTCGGTGATCATGGCAACCTTCAGGTCGTCAGCGAAAGCGCTCACGGCACTCAGGCACAGAACCAGAGCCAAAAAGAGAGCAAGAAACTTCTTCATTGGGGTTTCCTCCTTTTTTGTTGCACCGTACATGTTTCCACGTACACGAGTAAGGTGTGTCACATGGCACACCATGAACGAAGGGCATTATATCATTTTCGCCACTGATTGCAAAGAGTCCCCGTGGTGGCACCCGGGTGCAAAAAGCGAACGCCAGGCGGGATTCTTCGCCTGACGTTCGCTTTTTTGTTTCTGTTTTTTCTTCGGTTCCCGTGATCTTCCATTCCCTTCATGCAGGATCCGTGAAGCTGGAAAACCCTTCGCCCGTGGCCTCGATCGCATCTGTCACAATCATGAAGGCAGCCTCATCCTCCTCCATGACGATCTGTTTGAGCTGGGGCAGCTCTGTTCGGGAAATCACGCTCATGATCACCGGCCGCTCCTGTCCACTCCAGGCACCCTTGGCACGAAGGAGGGTCGCACCCCGTTCCATCTCGTGAAGGATCCGCCTGGAGATCACATCCCAGGAATCCGACATCACATAGCAGGCCTTGTTGGCGGTGATACCGATGATCACGTAGTCAATGATCTTGGACGATACGTAGATGTTGATGAGTGCATAAAGCGCCTCGTTGGCGCCGATGAAGATGCCGGCCGCCATGATCACGATGCAGTCCAGTCCAAAGAGAATGGCACCGACCGACAGAAACTGGATCTTTCTGTGGAGCAGCTTGGCCATCATGTCCGTGCCGCCCGTGGTGGCGCCGGACCTGAGGATCAGGCCGAGCCCGACACCGAGCAGGATCCCGCCAAACAGCGTCCCGAGGAGCGGGTCCATGGTCATGGCGCCAAAGGGCAGGATATCGATGAAGAGGGAAAAAAGGCCCATGGCAATGAGGCTGCGAAGCACAAACCGCCCGCTGATCTCCTTAAACCCCAGAAGGAACAGCGGAATATTCAGAAGAAGGCTCACCATACCGATCGGCCACCCAAAGAGGTGATGGAGAATTGTCGCCACACCCGTCAGTCCCCCCGGGGCGATATTGTTGGGGGTCATGAACAGAGGATACGCAAGTCCTCCAAGAAAACATCCGGTCACCAGCTGTGCATACTCCAGAATCAGTTTCCGATACTTGCCGATTTTCATTTTGCCAAAAGATCTTTCTATTTTCGCTTTTTTTATTTTCCCCGAAGTCCTGTGTCAGTGCTCCTTCGGGGAGATATCCATGGTTTCCAGTGTCCTGTCCGAGGTTCTCCACGAGGGCAGGTAGCGGTCCATGTCACGGTAGAAGGCCACGGAGTGGTCCGGATGGTACATGTGGTTGAGCTCATGCACCAGAACCATCTCCAGGCAGTCCGGCGGATAGAGGGCCAGCTGACTGTTGAGGGTAATCGACCGTGAACGCACCCGGCAGGAACCCCACTGGCTGCTCATTTTTCGGATGGTGACTCTGGGAAGAGGCAGTTTCATCCGATTGCACCAGGCAGGGAGCAGCTTTCTGATTTCCTGCTCCAGGAGAGAAAGGCGCCAGGTGATAAACGCTTTCTCGCCGCAGGGCACATCGTCTATGCCCAGCGTCACGTACCTGCCGAAAACCAGGTGTCTTTCGCCCGATGCATACATCGGCACCCAGATGTCGTCTCTGAACTTTGGGACACGTTCTTCCAGCCAGGCTTCCTGTTTGTCCAGAAATTCCTCGATATCTTTTTTTCCGGCCCAGGGCGGAATGTTGAGACTGATCAGGTCCGAGTTTTTGTGCACCGTGATGGTCAGCCGCCTGCTGTTGGACCTGCGGGTTGCCTTATAGACCCGTCCTCTATACTGAAAATACATGGCTTATCCTCGCTCCCCGGCCCTTCTCAGGCATTTGCGCTGTCTGTGCCGCTCCCTGAGCCTTCCCTCTTTTTCGGGCCACCATGGGTCCTCCAGGGTCAGTCTTTCCCAGAATGCACGGGCATGGTTCGGAATCATAAGATGAATCATCTCGTGGAGGAGTACTTCCTCCGCCACATCCGCATCCTCCATCTGAAGAGATGGATGCAGCGTGATGATCCCGCCTTTTGAGCACAGGCCCCACACGCCCTTTTTTTCTTCAAAGCGGATGCGCGGCACGGGGACCTGCAGCCTTACAGCCAGTCTCTCCGCCATCTCCAGGATAGATAACTCAAACGCCTCCTCCCCGGGAAAGCCCATGGCAGGCTGCGCCGCATGTCTCATGCCTTCGGCAAAGAGCTCTGCGGCACTCTCCGGACTCCCGAGCGGCACCTGCAGGATCCACAGATACTGGTCCTTTTCCCTGAGGCTCAGGGCCGGGGCGTCCCGGACGATGACCGGCCGGATGAGGCGGCGGTCCCACATAAACGACTTCATGATGCCTCCTGGCGCCTGCTTGGTTTCCCTCGCAGGGCCAGGGCATTATACAGGATTTCCCCGGTTTCTGAAACCAGGATCCGGCCATAAAGGCGCGAAAAAAGGAGCCTCGCGGCCCCTTCATGGTATTCTGTTTGAAGGCTCTGATGCTCAGACCTTGAAGTTCACGGACTGATCGCCCAATTCGCTCTTGCCGAACACATAATCGTTGCCGGGCAGGATGGCGTTGAGCAGCACGCCCACCAGGGATGCCACGGCCAGGCCGGACAGGGAGATGGTCACAGAACCGATCTGGAAGGCAATGGCGCCGGCATCGGAGAAGTTGATGCCAAGGGACAGGGACATGATGAGGGCTGCGATGATGACGTTGCGGCTCTTGGTGAAGTCCACCTGGTTTTCCACGACGTTGCGCACGCCGACGGCAGAGATCATGCCGTAGAGGATCAGGGACACGCCGCCGATGGTCGCCGTGGGCATGCACTTGACCAGAGCTGCGAACTTCGGGCAGAAGGACAGGACAGCCGCGATGCAGGCAGCAATACGGATGACCCTGGGATCATAGACCTTGGTCAGGGCCAGCACGCCGGTATTTTCGCCATAGGTGGTGTTGGCAGGGCCGCCGCAGATGGAAGCCAGCGTCGTGGCAAGGCCGTCGCCCAGGAGGGTTTTGTGCAGGCCGGGATTTTCCACGAAGTTTTCACCCACCGTGGAGGAGATGGCGCATACGTCACCGATGTGCTCCATCATGGTGGCCAGAGCGATCGGCACCATGGCGATGAGAGCGGAGACGATCAGGGATCCGTTGGCTCCGGAGAAAAGACCCAGGATGGTCTGCTCGCGCTTGAGGGGGAAGCCGATCCAGGCTGCCTCGCGCACTTCGGTGAAATCCACCTGTCCAAGGAGCGCAGCCACCAGGTAGCTGCCCACGACGCCCAGGAGAATCGGGATGATCTTGATCATGCCCTTGCCCCAGATGTTGCAGACAATGACAATCACGACAGCCAGAAGGGCGATCCACCAGTTGGCGGCGCAGTTATTCACAGCACTGGATGCCAGGGTGATGCCGATGCAGATGATAATGGGACCCGTCACGATCGGCGGGAAATACCGCATGACCTTGGAAGGTCCGAAGGCACGGAAGAGGAAAGATACCAGCACATAGAGGAGGCCTGCCACGGCCACGCCGAGACATGCATAGGGGATCCAGCCGGTCCCGGTGACACCGTTTGCCTCCGCAAGCGTCCGAACGGCCGCATAGCCGCCCAGGAATGCAAAGGAGGAGCCCAGGAACGCAGGCACCTTGCCGCCCGTGATCCAGTGGAACAGGAGGGTGCCAAGACCCGCCATCAGGAGAGTGGTTGCCACGTCAAGGCCGGTGAGCGTCGGCACCAGGACGGTGGCGCCGAACATGGCAAAGACATGCTGAATACCCAGAAGCGCCAGTTTCCCTGCAGAAAGATTCTGCCTGTCTGCCTGTTTTCCCATGAGAAACCTTCCTTTCTTGTATGCACGTGTTCTACCTTGGAAACCTGGAATGACCGGAAGCCCGGATCATTCCGCTGTATGTAAGGCCGGATCATGCTCCGGCTCATACAGGGCCACTCTGTCCGTCCCGTCGATCTCCTCCACCTCCACGCCGATGCGCTCCAGGTGTGATGTCGGGACGTTTTTTCCGACAAAATCCGGCCGGATCGGAAGTTCCCGGTGCCCGCGGTCAATGAGCACCGCCAGGCGGATGCACCCTGCCCTTCCTTCCCGCATGACCGCCTCCATGGCAGCCCGGGCGGTGCGGCCGGTGTAGAGCACGTCATCCACCAGAATCACCGTCTTCCCCTCAACATTTTCAGGGAAGAAGCTCCCCTTCACCTTCGGCTGGTCCGAGATCTTCGTCAGGTCATCCCGGTACAGGGAGATGTCCACCTCGCCCACGGGGATCCTGACGCCCTCGTACTGCTCGACCAGACGGCTGAGCCTTGTGGCCAGCGGGACGCCCCGCCGCCGGATCCCGACCAGCATCGCATGTTCCAGGGGCTCGATCTGCTCGATCATCTCGTGTGCAATGCGGGCACAGGCCCTGTGCATGCCCTGACCGTCCATGATCAGTGCCTTCGGCCTCAGCTCTTCCTTCCCGGTCATATCCCCGCCTCCAGCCTAACTGCATAAAAAAACACACTTTTCCCCACAAGAAAAAGTGCCCAAAGAATTCACTCGTCCCGCGGGTATATCCCTGCCGGTCTGCTGTTCCTCTCTGGAAACCGCACTGTCCGGCGCGCTTCTGAATCCCTGCGCGAGAGAATATCACAACCCTGCTTCCTTGTAAAGACAGGCCGTTTATACCAGGCATTGTCCGTATCGCGCATGCCTGCCGGCCATTTTGCGCGCCCTGACATGTTTTTGTCCGATCTGGTAAAAATTCTATCAGATCATCATCTTGACACCTGGCACGATTCTGTCTACCATTTGTATCCGAAAAACAATAAAAAGACATTGTGGCGATATTTTGAGGTCCAGCGCAGATCGCTGCAGTGCAGAGGAAGTCACCGGAGCCCCGGCTCCCATCCGGCTTCGTCATTAAGGAAGCGATTGTATGCCGCAGATTACATTTCAACCCATGCTGGAAAGCCGTCCTATCCGGGACATCGCCTACGAAGTGCTCAAGCACGCCATTCTCACCTCTCAGATCCCCGCGGGATCCAGGATCGTGGAGACAGAATACGCCAATCAGCTGCACATCAGCCGCACGCCCCTGCGCGAGGCGCTGAGAAAGCTGGAAAAGGATGGCCTGGTGGAATACCAGATGCGCCGGGGCGTTGTGGTCCGCGCCTTCACCATCGATGACGTGGAGGAGATCTATACGATCCGAAATGCCATGGAGATGCTGACACTACCTGCCATCATTGAGAAAGCCACACCCGAGGACCTGGCCTCATTGCGCCACAAGCTGCACGACATGGACACCCTGATCGCAGCCGGCGACGTGGAGACTCTCTCCCCGCTCACCCGATCCTTCCACAGCCAGCTGACCAGCATCTGTGCCCAGAACAGGATCCTGCGCGTCATCGAGAGCCAGGATGAGTTCATCACCCGGTTCTCCTCCATGGCGATCCGGATCGTGCCGGACCTGGCCAAATCGCACCAGGAGCACTATGAGCTTGTGGACCTGGTGGAGAAAAAGGACCTGGAGGGCTTCCGCAGGCTGATGGAACATCATATTGATGACAGCAAGCAGTGCTGTCTCAGGGCCCTTGAAGCCCAGCAGAAGGAGTATCGTCTGTAATGCTATTTCCTGCAAACTACCATACCCATACGACAAGGTGCCACCACGCTGTGGGCGATGACCGCGACTATGTGGAGGCAGCCATCCGGGCGGGATACAGGATCCTTGGTTTTTCGGATCATGTACCCTTCCCCTTTGCCTCAGGCTACGTCAGCGGCATGCGCATGCACGTGGATGAGCTCCCGGGCTATCTCGCCTCCCTGAAGGGACTGCGGGAGGAATACGCAGACCGCCTGAAGATCCACATCGGCTTTGAGGCAGAATACTTTCCCCGGTATCTCGACCACCTCAGGCGCATGCAGGACATGGGCGTAGAATACTACATCCTCGGCCAGCACTGGATGGACAGCGAGGAGGACCACCCGTCATCTGCAGACGCCTGCAGAGAGGATGACGGCGTCCTCAGGTATGCCGAGGGTGTGGTCCGTGCCATGGAAACAGGGCTGTATTCCTATGTCTGTCATCCGGATATCCTCATGCGCTTCCGCAGGGAGGAGGACTTCACCCCCGCCTGCGAGGAAGCGACGGACATGATCTGCGAGGCCGCCATACGGCTGAACATTCCCCTTGAGTATAATCTCCTGGGCCTTCGGGACCGTCTGGACGGCCACGGTCGTGGCTATCCCTCCCCCGCTTTCTGGGCCCACGCTTCCCGCCACCCGATACCGGTGATCATCGGTGTCGATGCCCACGATCCGGCGCGGCTTCTGGATGAGGATACCAAGGCGTTCGCAGAGAAAGATCTGTCCGGCCTTGGATTCAGAATCACGCGGCTCCTGCCCATGGATGAGGAAACCTGATATCGGTCCTGTGACACATGTCACAGGCATTTCTTTTGCAGATGAAATTCAAAAAACTGGAGGAACGCGTATGCAGACAAACACTCAAAGCGGCAGATGGGACCTTTCCTGCCTCTATGACTCCTTCGAGGACCCGCGCTTTCAGGCAGATCTCGACCATCTGCCCGAGGTGATCGGGGCAGGCCGGGAGGCGCTGTCTGAGGATTTGCCCGACAGGGAGAAACTGGAAAAACTCGTCACACTCTCTGAGGATCTCTCCCGCCTCATGGAAAAGCTCTTCAGCTTCTGCCAGATGCGACTGGCCGTCGATGCCACCGACACGCAGGCCCAGCGGCAGCTGGACAAGATCATCCCCTTTTCCAACGATGCACAGATGCTCTCCTCTGCCCTGGTGAGATACGCAGGCAACCTCGAGAACCTGGAGGAGCTGATCGCCGCCTCCCCGCTGCTTTCTTCCGTTGGCTTTGCCCTTCGCGAGATGAAAGCGGAAGCGGCGCATGCGCTGCCGGAGGCCATCGAGCCCTGGATGCTCAAGATGAGCCTTTCCGGCGGCTATGCCTTCAGCCAGCTGCGGGACAAGCTGGACTCCACGCACCTGGTGGACTACCGTGGTCATCAGCTCCCTCTCTCCGCCGTCCGCGGTCTTGCATATGACCCGGATCCGGACGTCCGCCGTGACGCATATGAGGCCGAGATCGCATCCTATGCCAGGATGGATCTTCCCATGAGCTACTGCCTCAACAGCATCAAGATGGAAGCCAGAACACTGGCTGAGGCTCGGGGCTACGACTCCGTCCTGGACATGACCCTCGCCCAGTCGCGCATGGATCAGGAAACCCTGGATGCTCTCTGGACAGCTGTCCGGGAATACCTCCCGGACTTCCGGCGCTATCTTCGCACGAAGGCGGAGCTCCTGGGCCATAAAAACGGTCTTCCCTTCTATGACCTGTTTGCCCCTGTGGGAAACAGCCACAGGCAGTATACGGCGGAGGAAGCCAGGGAGAAGCTGCTGCTTGAGATGGGCAAGTTCACGCCCGACATGGCGGACTTCATGGACCACGCCTTCAAAAACGCCTGGATCGACATGTTCCCCCGTCCCGGCAAGACCGGTGGTGCCTTCTGCTCCCCCGTCCACTGCATGGACCGGTCGCTGGTCATGACCAATTTCCAGGGAAGCTTCTCCGACGTGTCCACCCTGGCCCACGAGCTGGGGCATGCCTGGCACAACCGCTGCCTCGCCGGTCTTCCCTATCTGATGATCGATACCCCCATGCCTCTGGCCGAGACCGCCTCCATCTTCAATGAGACCATGCTGTCCCACCAGGTGCTGAAGTCCTGCTCGAAGGAGGAGGAACTGACGCTTCTGGAAAGCGGGCTCATGGAGGCCACACAGACCGTTGTGGATATTTACAGCCGGTTCCTGTTTGAAAAGGAAGTCGTGGATACGCGGGCCGATCACGCAATGAGCGTAGATGAGCTGAAGGACGCCATGCTGCGCGCACAGGACGAGAGCTACGGGGACGGTCTTGATCCCAATTTCCGTCATCCCTACATGTGGGCCTGCAAGAGCCACTACTATTCCTCTGACCTGAACTTCTACAACTTCCCCTATGCCTTCGGCCTCCTCTTCGGAAAGGGCGTCTTCGCGCAGTACCTGAAGGAAGGCGCGGACTTCGTGCCAAAGTACTGCAGTCTCCTTCGCTCCTGTGGCAGCGACACCGTGGCAGGCGTGGCCGCGAGTGTCGGCATCGACGTGAGAAGTGCAGATTTCTGGCGCTCCTCCCTCGAGGTCATCCGCAGGGACATCGATCGTTTCTGCGAGCTTGCAAAATCATAAACAGCATAAGTCCAAAAGAAGCGCTGCTCAAAGCAGCGCTTCTTTTGGATTTAAAAAAAGCCCGGGAAAGCACAGCTTTTCCGAGCATGTTTTCGAAGTGTCAGACGCTTTTTGTGTCTTATCCGATGATCCAGAGGATCAGAGAAAGCACCACGAAAGCAGCAGCAGAGATCTTGGTGCCAAGCTCCAGCTTGGATTCCACGGCCGCTGCCTTGGTCTTATTCATGTTGGCTGTCACTTCACCGGCGATAGCACCCAGTCCCTTGGCGTTGCTGCTCTGCAGGAGCACCGTCACGATCATGAACAGGGAGCACAGAATCACCAGAATGGAAAGAACTAAGGTCATGAGAAATACCCTCCTTCAGAATACCGCGGGGAATGATAGCACATGAAAATAAAATGTGCAATGCCCCGGGCACAGGACGTGATGCAAAAACTCAGGGCTGCTTGCCGATATAGGCCAGGATGCCGCCATCCACATAGAGGATGTGGCCGTTCACAAAGTTGGACGCATCGCTTGCCAGGAATACGGCAGGGCCGCCCAGGTCTTCGGCCTCGCCCCAGCGTCCGGCCGGGGTCTTGGCGCGGATGAAGGAGTCAAAGGGATGCATGGAGCCGTCGGGCTGCTTCTCGCGCAGGGGTGCGGTCTGGGGCGTGGCGATGTAGCCGGGTCCGATGCCGTTGCACTGGATGTTGTACTCGCCATACTCGGAGGCGATGTTCTTGGTCAGCATCTTCAGGCCGCCCTTGGCTGCAGCATAGGCGGACACGGTCTCGCGGCCCAGCTCGCTCATCATGGAGCAGATGTTGATGATCTTGCCATGGCCCTTCTTGATCATGGAGGGGATCACTGCCTTGGACACGATGAACGGCGCGTTCAGGTCCACATCCACCACCTGGCGGAACTGCTCAGCGGTCATCTCGACCATCGGGATGCGCTTGATGATGCCCGCATTGTTGACCAGAATGTCGACCACGCCGACTTCCTCTTCAATCTTTGCCACCATCTCCTGGACCTGAGCTTCATTGGTCACATCGCACACGTAGCCGTGGGCCTTGATGCCCTTCTCCTCGTATGCCTTGATGCCCAGCTGGACCTTCTCGTCGTTGATGTCATTGAATACGATGGTGGCACCTGCCTCATGCAGGGCGCTTGCAATGGCAAAGCCGATGCCGTAGCTGGCGCCGGTGACGAGGGCAACCTTGCCTTCAAGAGAAAAAAGCTGACTCATAATGGGTTCCTCCTGTCAAAAGATGTCTTGAATAGAAAACGTGCCCGCTCTCACATGAGATCCTGCATGGCGATGCCGTCCATGTCGTCAAAGTCCTGGTTCTCGCCACACATGCCCCAGATGAAGGTGTAGGCCTGGGTGCCCACGCCAGAATGAATGCTCCAGGACGGACTGATGACCGCCTGGCGGTTGCGCATGATGATGTGCCGGGTCTGCTGTCCCTCGCCCATCAGGTGCACGACAAAGGCATCGTCGGGCATATCGAAATAGAGGTAAACCTCCATGCGCCGGTCATGGGTGTGGCAGGGCATCGTGTTCCACACACTGCCGCTCTCGAGGGTGGTCATGCCCATCACCAGCTGGCAGGACTGCACCTGGCCCGGCAGAATATACTTGCGGATGGTACGCTTGTTGCAGCTTTCCTGGCTGCCAAGATCCTGGCGCACGCAGTCCTCCGGCCGGATATAGACCGTGGGATAGGCCGTGTGGGCAGGGCAGCTGTTGAGGTAGAAAAGGGCCGGGTCCTTCGCATCTGCGGAGGTCATCGTAATCTCGCGGCTGCCGCGTCCGATGTACAGTCCGTCCCTGTGCCGGAGATGGTACTCCGTCCCGTCCACCGTCACCGTGCCCTCGCCGCCGATGTTGATGACGCCCATCTCCCGGCGCTCGAGGAAGTATTCTGCCCGCAGTTCATCTCCAGCCTCCAGCTTGAGCGGTGTTTCCAGCGGCACGCAGCTGCCGGTGATGATCCTGTCGATGTGGCTGTAAACAAGCTTGATTTCGCCCGGATGAAACAGATCATCAATCAGAAACTCTTCGCGCAGACGCTCCGTATCATAGCCCCGCACATCCTTGGGTGAGGCTGCCGTCCTCAGTTCCATGCGTCCCTCGTCCTCCTTTGAATGTTGTTTTCACTGACTCTTTCCGGCAGGCACCCTGAGGTACCTGCGTTTCTACTTCCAGGCCATGATACTCTCTTTTTTTCGATTTGAAAACACTTCCAGTCAAAAACTGTGCTCTGTGATCTACTCTGAGAGAAACGTGGCCAGCTTCCTCCTGTTGGCGGGGAGATTTGCATCCAGCACGGACATGCTCCCCACCATCTCATTCTTCCACGTGCCAGGGGCCGGCACGGTCATGGTGGAAAAGCTCGCGTTTGTGCACCTGACCGCCAGCGGAATGAGTCTCAGGCAGTCCTGCAGGGTAAGGTCCGTATTCACGGCATCCAGGTTTTCCCCCACAATCCTGGCAATGGCGGCAAGGTCCATCTCCATGACACGGTGAAACGCTGCCTCAACGACCTTCCGCTGACGCTTCGTGCGCTCAAAGTCATTGTCGATCTTTCGGATCCGGGCATAGCACAGGGCCTGCTTTCCGGTGAGGTGTACTGTTCCTGACGCCTCCAGCAGCTGGTCCTCCTCCGGGTCGCCCGTGTGGGTATTGTAAAACCTCAGGATGCTGTTGACCTGCCGCTGTTCCTCCTCCGACACCTCCAGATCAATTCCGCCGATGGCGTCTATCAGGCGGATCAGGCGGGAGAAGTTGACCTCCATGTAGGCATCCGCGGTGATCCCGAAGTTGTTTTTCAGTGTCCGCCTCAGGAGCCGCTCTCCGCCCCACATGTAGGCGGCATTCAGCCGGTTCTGGTTCTTCCCCGGGATCGGAAGATAGAGGTCCCGGAGAAAGGAAACCATGCGGATCTTCTTGTTCGCTGCATCCACCTGCACAAAGATCGTGGTGTCCGCACGTCCCCGCTCTCCGGCCGCCTCATCCGATTCGTAGGCATCGGAACCGATCAGGAGGATGGTGAAGAAATCCTCCTCCGCCACACCCTCCGGCATCACGGTAAACCCGGTATCATCCGCCTCCGCCAGAACCCGCAGAAGTTCCTCCTCGCTCATGGGAGAAAGGTCCTCTTCGTCGTCCCGAAAGGTCAGGTCAAGACCGGAGAACCACTCGTCTCCCCAGCTGTCCCCTTCCTTCTCAAGATTCAGTTCCAGTTCCTCCTCCGCCTCCTCGGTCAGCCCCGGCAGCGCAGCACACAGACACAGCGATATCAGGAGGAGGGAAACCAACAGACGCCAAAGGATTCCGGGGTTATGCCGCATTTACCTCCGCCTTCTTTCCATCTTCATTTTCTCTCTTGCCTTCAGGCCAAATGTCCGCCCGTGCCCTCGGGGCGGATGTCCACCCGGATGACAGGCCTGACGCCGGGGCAGGCTTTCATAAGATAGCTCCTGATCCCGGAAAGGATCTCCTCCTTTTCTTTTTCCCGCTCCCACGAGTCCAGCACAAGGTCAAAGTGCAGCTCTGCCTCCCCGTCGCCGGACGCTTTCAGATACAGGTCGTGGACCGTGCAGGGGAGCTGCTGCGCCCTGAGATACGCGAGAAGGGCGGCCTCGATCTTTCCCTGCAGCCCGTCCGGACTCGGCACCGGATCCGGGTGGATGCTGACCTCCACCCCCAGTTTGTCCATGATCTCCTTCTCGGCTCCGTCGATGATGCCGTGCGCCTGGGACAGCATCTGATCCTGCATCAGGACATGGACGCTGCCCGTCCGCCGCTCGGGTCCCAGGTCGTACACATACAGGTCATGGAAATCCAGGATGCCCGCCCTGGACGAAAGGATCTCGGAGATGCTCTCCGTGAGCTTTGGATCCGGCCCCTGCCCGATCAGCCGGTCTGTCATCTCCTTCACCGTATCCCAGCCGGTCTTGATCACAAGGCAGGCCACAAACAGGGCGATCCACCCGTCCATGTGCCATCCGGCAGTGCTGGACAGGAGCATACCCAGCATGACGGCCACGGTGGATACGAGGTCCATCTGCGTGTCCCTGGCCTCGGCCAGGAGGACCGGCAGTTTCTCCCGGAGTCCAAGATGCCGCTGAAAAAGGTACAGTCCGATTTTCCCCAGGAAAGACACCATCATGACGATGAGCGCATAGAGCTCAAAAGTCTCCCCGTCCCCCCGGAGGATCTCCCTCAGGGCATCCCGCGCCGTCTCAAGGCCCATGAGCATGATCATGACGCCCACAAGGAAGGTGCCGAGGTACTCCGCCCGTCCATGGCCGTAAGGATGCTCCCGGTCAGCCTCCTTCCCGGACACCCGCCCGGTCCACAGGACAATCACGTTCCCAAGGGCGTCGGAGAGGGAGTTGACGCCGTCCGCGGTCACGGATACAAGGCCGGACAGGATGCCGGCCACGATCTTGAAGACCGCCAGCAGGAAATTCACGGCGATGCCGACCATCCCGCCAAGCCTCATTGCACTGTGTCTCTGATTGGTTTCGTGTCTTTGATCCATTCTGTGTCACCCGTTTTGATACCTCTGGGCAAGGCTTGCCCGTGCAAAGGATAAAAGTTCTTCCTTTACATTATCTACAGTGCCGTTCATGACATTTTGAAGCAGTGTCTCCAGCATCTGCCCGATCTCCTTCCCCCTGAGACCGAGTTCCATCATGTCGCCCCCGCGGACCTGAAGAGAAGAGAGTGTGTAGCAGGGCTTTTCCGCGAGCAGCGCCTGCAGGGCAGACAGCATCTCATCGTGCCTTAATTCAATTTTCTTCTGTTCCACCGTGCCCTTGGCCGTCTCGTCCGCCCGCTGGACCTCAAGAAGCTGCAGGAAAGATTCCTCGCCCAGCTGATTGAGCCTCCGGAGAAGGAGCTTCCTGTCCGGGGACAGGGAAATGTCATGATGAAGCACCAGCAGCTCCACCTGGTCCCGGGTCTTTATGTCCATCCGCAGCCGGTCCATCGCCTGAAGGGCCAGGGCCGCAGAAAGCTTCTCGTGCCCGTGCATGTGCCCAATCCCCGCATCGTCCATCTGGAAGGTGCCAGGCTTTCCGGTATCGTGAAAGAGCATGGTAAGCCTCAGGACCTTCTCCTTCGGTGATGCGTCCACGGCACGCACGGTGTGCTCATAGACATCATAGAGATGATGCGGGTTGTGCTGCTCAAAGCCGATGCAGTCCCGGAGTTCCGGCAGAATGTGCACCACCACCTCCGGATACGTCCGAAGGATCTGCCCGGCACCCTCCCCGCAAAGGAGTTTCACCAGCTCTGTCTGGATCCGCTCGCTGGCCACCATGGAGAGGGTCGGATAGAGCCTTCGGATCGCAGCGTCCGTGTCGTGATCGATCGAAAAGCCAAGGACCGAGGCAAACCTGAGTCCCCGCAGGATGCGGAGTGCATCCTCCTCAAACCTCTTCTCGCTCACCCCGACACACCGGATGATGCCCTTTTTCAGGTCGTCTTCCCCATGAAAAGGATCCCGCAGGCCCCGCACCGGATGGTATGCCATGCTGTTGATGGTAAAGTCCCGCCTGGAAAGGTCCTCGTCCACACTGTCCACGAACCTGACCTCATCCGGGTGCCGGTGATCCTGGTAGGCCCCGTCTATACGGTAAGTCGTCACCTCATAGGGCATGCCCCTGAAGACCACCGTCACCGTCCCGTGCTTGAGACCGGTCGGCACCGTGTGATAGTCAGAGGAATCCCCCGAGAAGACCTCCATGATCTCCTCCGGGCGGGCGGAGGTACAGATGTCCCAGTCCTTGGGTTCCTTCCCAAGAAATGCATCCCGGACACACCCGCCCACGACCCAGGCCTCGTGGCCCTTTTTTTCCAGGCACTCTATCAGCAATTCCGCGCCTCTGTCGATCCTCTGCACGACCATCACTCCAGTCTTTGCATGCTCTCAAGCACTTTTTCTCCTGTTTCTGTTTCATCTTATCACAAAGTATGCTTAAGAATAAGAACCGGGTCATGATTTCTGACACACTGCTGCGCGCCGCCCCATTCCGCCGCTTGCCTGAGGCGCATCACATCCGGTCTTTCCTGAAACAACGCAAACGGGGCATCCTGGCAGGCATACATGTCATGACCACCGGCCAAAATCAGATAAAGCCACTGCAGCTTCAGTATGAGAGAGACGCTTCCAAAAAAATTCCCGGAATTGTCCCGAAATCCCCTTTACAACCTTCATCCACCGTGATAAACTCAGGTAGTTACCATGCAGGTTCGATCTGCAGGCGGCTGAAAGCGCTTCTCCTGCGCGTAAGACTGCGGATCTGCCCATATATCTGGTATCTGCCGCCTTCACTGTGTCCCTTCCATCTTGTCACAGTGAGGCGTCGCCGCGCGCCTGCGTCACCAGGAGACGGCAAAAGCGGCGGAAAGCAGAAGGAAAGGGTGGGTTGCCTTTTCCCCAAGATTTCCGTCTTTCCTATGAGGGCCCCGAGGTCCTTAACATTGTTGGAGGTGCAATACACACATGGCACGCATTGCAGGCGTTGACCTGCCCAGAGACAAGCGCGTGGAAATCGGCCTGACCTATATCTATGGTATCGGTCTGACGACTTCCCAGAAGATGCTCGGTGATGTCGGCATCAACCCCGACACCCGTGTAAAGGATCTCTCCGAAAACGAGATCAGCAAGCTGCGTGACTATATCGAGCACAACTTGAAGGTTGAGGGTGATCTCCGCCGTGAGGTGTCCCTGAACATCAAGCGCCTGACTGAGATCGGCTGCTATCGTGGTGTCCGCCATCGCCGCGGCCTGCCCGTGCGCGGACAGAACACCAAGCAGAACGCCCGTACCCGCAAGGGCCCCAAGAAGACCATTGCCGGTAAGAAGAAGGCAACCAAGTAAGATTTAGGCCCACACAGGTGGGCACGGAGGGAAAATCATGGCACCCAAGCAAAAGCTGAAGAAAGTGACACGCAAGCGCAAGGAGCGCAAGCTGGTGGAGCGCGGCGCCGCCCACATCACTTCGTCTTTTAATAACACGATCGTGACGATCACTGATACGCAGGGCAATGCCCTGTCCTGGGCTTCCGCCGGCGGACTTGGTTTCCGCGGCAGCAAGAAGTCCACGCCCTTCGCTGCACAGATGGCCGCTGAGACCGCTGCAAAGGCTGCGATGGATTACGGTCTGAAATCCGTCGAAGTGTACGTCAAAGGTCCCGGATCTGGTCGTGAGGCTGCCATCCGTTCCCTGCAGGCTGCAGGTCTGGATGTGAGCATGATCAAGGACGTGACGCCCATTCCTCACAATGGCTGCCGTCCGCCCAAGCGTCGTCGCGTGTAAGCAACTGAAGGAGGACTGTCAACATGGCAACCAACAAGCAGCCCATTGCGAAGAAGTGCCGGACATTTGATGTTTCGCCGGCAGTCATGGGCTATGGCAATAAGAAATCCACCAGGAATCCCGGTGGTACGCGCCGCAAGAAGGTTTCTGAATACGGTGCGCAGCTGAAGGAAAAGCAGAAGGTCAAGTTTGTGTACGGTGTGCTGGAGAAGCAGTTCCACCGCTACTATCTCAAGGCCTCCAACATGAAGGGTGTCACCGGCGAAAACATGCTCCGTCTTCTGGAGCTGCGCCTTGACAATGTGGTGTATCGTCTCGGCCTTGCCAAGACCCGCCGCATGGCCCGCCAGGTCGTCGTGCACGGTCACATCCGTGTCAACGGCAAGAAGGTGGACATCCCCTCCTACTCCGTGAAGGTTGGCGACGTGATCACCCTGCGTCAGCGCAGCGCCGAGATGGACATGTTCAAGGCTCTGCGCGAAGGTACCGCCAGTGTGACCCCCAAGTGGCTCTCCTTTGACGCTCCGAATCTCACCGGCTCGGTCAATGCCCTGCCCACCCGCGACGATATCGATCTGCAGGTGCAGGAGAACATGATCGTCGAATATTATTCTCGTTAACTCTGAGGGACGTCCTGAGGCAGCTTAGGCTGCTGCGGGACGAAAACACATCGAAGACCCCACCCAAGGAGGGTAAAGGATATGATCGGAGAATTCGAACAGGCACGGATTGAGTGTGTGGACGCCCGGGAGAACTATGGCAAGTTTGTTGTAGAACCTCTTGAACGCGGTTTTGGACAGACGCTCGGAAATGCCCTGCGACGAGTGCTTCTATCTTCCCTCCCCGGTGCGGCGTTCTCATCGGTGCACATCGAAGGTGTGCAGCATGAGTTTTCGACGATTCCCGGGGTGAAGGAAGACGTCACCGAAATCATTCTCAACCTCAAGAGTATGGCCGTGAAGCTCTACAGCGAGGACGGCGTGCAGAAGACCGTCATGGTGGATGCACAGGGTCCCTGCGAGCTGACCGCCAATGATATCAAGACCGATGAGGAAGTGGATATCATTGACCGTGATGCCCATCTTGCATGGTTGAACGAGGATGCTCATCTGCAGATGCAGATGACCATTGATAAAGGCCGCGGCTATGTGAGTGCTGACAAGAACAAGACCCCGTCGATGCCCATCGGCGTGATCCCGATCGACAGCATCTTCACACCCATCCGGAAGGTCAACTACACGGTGGAAGACACCCGTGTGGGCCAGATGACCGACTTCGACAAGCTGACGCTGGAAATCTGGACCAACGGAACGCTCAAGCCCGAGGAAGCGATCTCCGGGGCCGCCAAGATTCTCACAGAGCACCTGTCTCTGTTCGTGTCCCTCACCGATCAGGTCATTCCTGTGACCCTGATCCAGCCTGAGGATGACCGCAGAGAAAAGGTCATGGAAATGACCATTGAGGATCTGGAGCTCTCTGTGAGGGCATATAACTGCCTCAAGCGCGCCAACATCAACACGGTGTCCGAGCTGGTGATGAAGAACCAGGAGGACATGATGAAGGTCCGCAACCTGGGCAGAAAGAGCCTGGAAGAGGTCGAACTGAAGCTGCAGGCGCTGGGACTTTCACTCAGGCCCAACGACGAGTAAAGCTCCGTCTTCTGCTTCGCTCGCTTCTTTCTCTCGACAATTGCATTTGTAATTCGCCAACTTTTCGCCTATTCAAGGAGGAAAATTCCCATGGCATATCAGCGCAAGCTGGGCCGCACTGCTTCTCAGCGCAAAGCCCTGCTCCGTAACCAGGTGACCAATCTCATCTGGTATGGTCGTATCGAAACGACCGAGGCCAAGGCGAAGGAAGTCCGCCGCATCGCGGATCACCTGATCACGCTGGCCATCAATGAATATGATCACACTGTCAGCACCACCAAGAACACCCATAATGAAAAGGGTCAGCTGGTGACGCTGGACGTCGTCAACGACGCTCCCTCCAAGCTGCATGCTCGCCGTCAGATGATGGCCTATCTCTATGAGATCAAAGAGCCCAGGCTGAAGGACGAGAACAAAGCTGAGTACAAGGAACGCACCAAGGACAACGCTCATCCCGTTGTGGAGAAGCTGTTCCGTGAGATCGGTCCCAAGTACCGCGCCCGCAACGCCGAAAAGAAGTGCGCTGGCGGTTACACCCGGATTTATAAGGTTGGCCCCCGCCGCGGCGACGCTGCTGAAATGGTCATCCTTGAGCTCGTTTAATCCAATACCGGAAAATATCGTAAGACACATCAAAGCAAAAAATGCCCGCTTCCTCCGCACAAAGGAAGCGGGATTTTGTTATGTACTGTGTTTCTTCCTGCGGCTTTCTGCTGCGATGGCATCCTGCTCTGAGAGCATCCTTCGCATTTCCTTTTCCAGCGCATCCACCACCCGGTGACGTTCTTTTTCATCGTCCTCTGTATCCCCGATGTAGTCGATCTCCTCGCCGAAGCACAGCGTACGGGTGTCCTTGTGCGCATACATGGGCACGAAACGGCAGTTCTTCTTCGTTCGCTTGTAATAGACGGTGCCGAGCATCATAAATCCGTAAAAGAGGGTGCCAAGACCCGAATTTTCATATCCATGGTCCTGATATTCTGCGTTCGGATTCTCAGGAAAGATCAGGAGATTATCCCCGGCCTGCATCGCCTCCACAGACTTTCGGAACGTCTTGATGAGCTCTGCCGGACTGTCGCGGTAAACCGGGATCGACTCCAGCTCCCCCATGCACCAGAGGCTCAGATGTCCAACGAATTTCGCCACGGGGTGTTTCAGGAACTCAGGAATCCAGCGGATATCCTTGAGGTCATACTTGTAGAAATACTCTGCGAACTCATCCGCATCGTTGCAGATATGGGAGATGACCCAGGGGCGCATGGGCACCGGGAAGTAGGCTGCACAGATCACAGGGCCATAGATATCCCCATGGTTGCACACGAACACAATAGGGTTATTCTCATCCATGCGGATGTTTTCCTGGCCCTTCAGCTTGTGCGGGTAGACACGCCGGATCATCCACTTGACGAAACTGGTGCCGAAGGGAAGGTGGTGCGGGGAAATCACCATCTGCTCCACCTGTGCCTCCATGGCCCTGTTGTTCTTCCCGTCCTCCCGATAGTGAAGAAGTCGGTTGAGCTTATCGAGGATCCGAAGGGAAATGGGAAAGCGGAAGGTACAGATGAGGGATGCGAGGACCATGAGAAAGGCCGGCACGAGAAGAAGAGGCCGGAAACTCTCCCCCAGCATCTGTCCCTCCGTCCTGGCACTGCGAAGACACATGATCGTAAGGGCTGCGAGCGAGATCATCTCGCCCAGAAGCAGCGCCAGGTCCAGCTGGGTCATCCTGAGCATCTTAAAGCCACTCAGGTTGCTGCCGACCCGGAGCCTGGCCACGCTCACCATGGCCTCCTCCATGTACCCAAGGCACGTGATGCACAGTGCCACACCGCCGGAGCACAGGACGAGGGACACATAGATGGACAGCGTGGAAGGTCTCACCGGCGACACCACGAGATTTCGGAAGGTGATGAGTCCCCACATCCAGATCACGAGGCTGAGGAGCATCATATAGACAGGATCGGTCCTGGTGGCTCTCCGCTTTTCCCGAAGCCTGATACCCATTTCACAGGCCTCCCGCGCAAGGAACGACGCACCGACGGCCAGGGCCATGTGGACCATCATCTCCTGAACGGAGATGAGAAGATAGGTGTAGACGGTCACCACGGTGATCGTCATGGCCATCACCGTGACCATGGCCAGCGCCTGATAGGCCCTGAACGCGTTCACCGTCTCCAGTGAATGCTGCAGTTCCTCTGCCTGCTCCGGCGTGGACCTTTCGTGGATCACATCCATGAAATCCACCCGCTCGCGGATCTGGGTGTAAAGAACCAGCAGATCCGCGATCCCATAGGTCCACAGAAGCGGCCAGGCACTCTCCGGGGACAGGTTGTACAGATAATCCCATCCCACGAGGAATGCCGGAAGAACATGGACGGAAATCAGAAAAAGAAAGAACCACGCATCCTTGAGTCTCCCTGTCGCGCTGGCCATGACCAGCCGCCGTCCGAGAATGTCCCGCACCACCATGCAAAGGACGATCACCGATACCGTCCACAGCTGAAAGGAAGACAGCTGCAGGGGGAAGATGACGATCAGGACGAGGTTGAGGATCATGAGAAACACGAGGATGACCGTCCGAAAGCGCCGGATGCCCTTGGGCAGGAGGCGGGACGGCGGTCCCATGCAGGTGGAAAAGAACTCGATGGCCACCTGGGAGCACATGTACAGCGCACCGCCGAAGATGGGCATGCGTGTCAGTGCGTTGGAGGCCATGAGACAGTAGATATAGGAATACATGCTGCACAGCGCAATCATGAGACTGCGCACAGCCGGGGTCTGAGGCTTACCTCTCCTCATGCCTGTGCTCCTTCGCCTGGACCTTTACACACATCCACCCAGCCTTTTGCTCCTGAAAAGCGCTCCAGCTCCTCGGGAGTGACCCGCACGGCACTGGCCTCGTTCCCTGCGGCCGGGTACACAATGTCCCATGCACGGAGGCTTTCATCGAGATAGATGGAGACCGTATCGGGGATATCGAAGGGGCAGACGCCCCCGAAATGAAGGCCCGTCAGCGCTTCCAGTTCCTCTGCGCGCATCATCCTGGCCTTTGTGCCAAAACGTGCCTTGTATTTCCTGTTGTCGATTCTCTGATCGCCTGCCGCCACGATGAGCACCGGCTCCGTGCCTGCCATGAAGGACAGCGTCTTGGCGATCCGTCCCTCCTCGCACCCCAGTGCCTGCGCGGCCAGGGCAACGGTGGCACTGGACACGGTGAATTCGATCACACGATCCTCTGCACCAAACTGACTGAGATATCTGCGCACATGTTCTACACTGTCCATGCTGGCTGTTCCTCCCCCTGGATCAATCCGGAAAATTGTAACACAGTGGCCTGTGCTTTTCAATTTACGGATCTGAAGCAGCCCAATGAACTTGACAGTATCGGATCATTCATCTAAACTCTGTGCGAAATCAGGAAACTGCAGGGGCTGAACGAAAGACCCGAGGCCTTCTGCTGGCGGGGAAAGAGACCCGCTTTTCTTGTATTTGCAGG
>JAFUBA010000054.1 GCA_017460395.1 Clostridia bacterium
GAAGCAGTACGAAAACATCGGCCCGGACGACCTGCGGAAAAACTTCAAGTATTTCCTGGACGCCGTGATCCCGGTCTGCGAGGAAGTGGGCGTCAAAATGGCCTGCCATCCCGACGACCCCGCCTGGCCCATCTTCGGTCTCCCCAGGATCACCCACAGCCAGGACGACTTTGACAAGATGGTGCAGCTCCACGACAGCCCCGCCAACACCCTGTGCCTGTGCACCGGCTCCCTTGGCAGCAACCCGGACAATGACATTCCCGCCATCATCCGGCACTTTGGTGAGATGGACCGGATCGGCGCCCTGCATGTTCGAAATGTAAAGTACCTTGGGTTCCATCACTTCCGCGAGGCGGCGCACCTGTCCTCCACGGGCGACTTGGATCTGTACGAGATCGTGAAGGCGATCTATGAGACCTGCCCCGACACCTACATCCGTCCGGACCATGGAAGGATGATCTGGGACGAGCAGGGACGGCCGGGCTATGGTCTGTATGACCGTGCACTCGGCGCTGTGTACATTCAGGGTCTGTGGGAAGCCATCGACAAGGAACGGAAGACACAGAATAAGTAAAGGAAGTGCTCAGTCATGCGAAGAAGAATCACGCTCCAGAGGGGCTGGCGCTTCCGCGGTCCGGACAAAAAAGAAATCAGTGTCACGCTGCCACACACCTGGAACGCCAAGGACGGCCAGGACGGCGGCAACGATTACTGGCGGGGCAGCTGTGAGTACCGCTGCACGTTTGATAAGCCGGCGTTTGATCCTGAGAAGGAGCGGGTGTACCTGGAGTTCTGCGGGGTCAATGCCTCCGCGGATGTGACGCTCGGCACAGAGAAGATCATGCACCATGACGGCGGGTATTCCACCTTCCGAAAGGATGTGACCGATCTTCTTCAGGAAAAGAATGATCTTCTGGTGGTCGCAGACAACAGTGTCAACGACCGCATCTATCCCCAGAAGGCCGACTTTACCTTCTATGGCGGCATCTACCGGGATGTGAACCTGCTGATTGTCAGCCGGGAGCATTTTGACCTGGACCATTTTGGAGGTCCCGGGATCCAGATCACGGCCAGACCTGCGGACGGTTATCTCGTGGGCAATGTGGACGTGAACACCTGGAAGAACTGCGAGGAAGGCACCGTCAGAATCACGCTTCTTGACCGTGAAGGACAGGAGGTCGCCGCGGGTGAGGGGACGGAGGTATCCCTTCAGATTCCCTCCGTGCACCTGTGGAATGGACGCGAGGATCCCTATCTGTACCTGTGCCGGGCAGAGCTTGTGGTGGATGGGGAAGTCCGCGACATGCTGGAAACGCACTTTGGCGTGCGCGATTTCCACTATCATCCGAAGACCGGCTTCTACCTCAACGGCAAGTCCTATCCGCTCCGTGGCGTGTCGCGCCACCAGGACAGAAAGGGCGTGGGCAACGCCCTGACGCGGGAGATGCACCTGGAGGACATGGATCTCATCTGCGAGATCGGGGCCAACACCATCCGCCTTGCACACTATCAGCACGACCAGTATTTCTACGATCTGTGCGACGAGCGTGGCATGGTGGTGTGGGCCGAGATTCCCTATATTTCCGAGCACATGCCCAACGGACGGGAGAACACCATCTCCCAGATGAAGGAGCTGATCATCCAGAACTACAATCATCCATCCATTGTCTGCTGGGGTGTGAGCAATGAGATTACCATCTCTACCAAGGACAAGGCGGACATGCTGGACAACCATCATGTGCTCAATGATCTGGTGCATGAGATGGACAAGACCAGGTTCACGACCCTTGCCTGCTATGCCATGTGCGGTCCCTTCAACAAGGTGGCACACATCACGGATGTGGTGAGCTGGAACCTGTATCTTGGCTGGTACGTGCCGGGACTGTGGCTCAACGATGTCTGGATGCGCTTTTTCCATCTGGTATACCCTGGCCGGTGCCTTGGCTACTCCGAGTACGGCTGCGAGGGCATGCCGAACCTGCACTCC
>JAFUBA010000055.1 GCA_017460395.1 Clostridia bacterium
CATCGAGGCAAGCTTTTGCTGGGTGATGCCCTTTTCAGTGCGAAGCCTCAGAAGCCTTTCCGCAAAGCTTTCTGACACAGCTGCTCCTCCTTTCTGCCAACTTCAGCTATTCATTATCATCATATCGGAGAAAAGGCGCGCTTTCAAGACTGATCCAACTGTCTTTTTCCAAAGATCAATCATCAAAGAACAGCGCTTCGTCGTCGGCATCCAGATCAATATCTTCCTCGTCTTCTGCAGCTTCCACCGCTTCCCCGAAATAGGATTCCACAATCGCCTGCCCCCAGGTGACGTGGGCAGTAATGTAATAGTTCTGCAGATAAGGCACATTGAAGTCAAAATAGATATTGGTATAAATCGGGATGGCAGGCAGCACCTCGTTATACCGCTCCTGGAAGGCGATCCATTTGGTGATGTAGCCGTACAGGTCGCCCGGATGCGTTTTGCGCATCTCTACTGCGCGCTGATACAGCTTCTCGTCATCGCTGAAGGTGTTGTTCCAGCGCTCGTGAGCCAGCTGGGTATCGGCGGAATAGGTGATGCTGGGGTCCACCACCACGTGGAAGTTGGTGCCCAGGTAGATCATGTCGGTGGTGCGCTCGGTCTCACGGTAATAGATGGTCAGCAGATCGTCCATGGAGGCTGGCACCAGCGTCAGCAGGATGCCGATGGCGTTCAAGTGATCGATGAAATTCTCTTGAAGGGTATCCACAATGCGGTTGCCTTCAGGATACATCATTTTCAGATCCAGCGCGATCAGCTCGCCGTCGATCAGCTTGCAGCGCACCTCATCTACACCGGGGCGATAGGCCTCGCCGTCACGGTTCATTGTCCAGCCCGCCTGGTTCAGCAGGGTGTTCGCTGCGTCCAGATCAACGGTGTAAGGGGTCAGCTGATCCAGGCTCAGCGCATTCCATGCTTCTATCATTTCATCGTATTCCGCGTCATTGCGGGCATACAGGTTTTCAAATCCGGCCTGGCTCTCCGGAATGGTTTCGCCGCTGTCCAGCAGATGCACCGGCGGATCGATTTGCTGGTTCACCAGCATATACTCCCATTTTTCGATGCCGTAGTAGCCATCGGTACGCAGGCCATAGCCCTGGCAGTATTCCAGCGTCAGCGCGTCCCGATCCATGCACCAGGCGATGGCCTGGCGCACTTCCTTTTCGCGTACTGTGGGCCAATCGCAGGTGAAGGTCAGGAAGGTCATGCCCAGACGCGGATAGGGCTGTGCGCGCGCTTCCGTTTCCTCCATATTCTGCATCATTTCGGTGATTGCGGGACCGTACACCAGCTTATTGACGAGGTGCAGTTCTCCGTCCGCAAACAGCTGGGGCACATCCTCGCTTTTCACCACGGAAAAGACGATTTTGGGGATCTGCGGATGCGCCACATAATATAGGATTTCTCCGTTTTCTTCATCTATCACGGGGGTGTAGTTCAGCGGCAGCTCCTGAGACTCCTCCTCATACGCGTCGAGTGCTTCGTCCTCGTCAAGGGTTTCGTCCTCGTCTACGGCAATATCATCGCGCCACACGGCGGGCAGCTCCTGCACCCACGTTCCCTTATAGTAGGGGTTTGTCTCAAAATGGGCAGTCAGTCCGTCGAAACTTTTCAGGATATACGGGCCACTCACCACGGCCGGATGGCTGTTATATCCCGTTTCCGGGTCGAGAATGGTCTTTTGCAGAAGCTCGGCGGTAAAGATAGGCTGGGCAATGGTTTGATCCTCGTTCCCAATGTAGATGCCCAGGCCGTCATCATACACACGGCAGCCTGGCGCGATGACATGAATAGGGTAAGGTACGCACAGGAACAGACCTGTTTCAAAGAAGAAGGGGAGGAACTCCTTGTCCAGTGTGATCGCCAGCTGATAATCGGAAAGCACGTTCACGCCGGTCAGGGCCGAATATTGTCCGGTGATGTATTCCCGGTAGCCCAAAATGTGTTCGGCGCGGTATATTTTTGCGCCGATCTCCTCCATTTCCGGGGCCATCATCAGCAGCAGTGAAAACGCATAGTCCCAGGCGGTAATGTACGTACCATCGGAATAATAGAGGTCATCCGCGAGGGCCAGGACATAGGTGTGGTTGCCCTCGGCATCTTCCATCACGCGGGTTTCCGTAACCACGGTGGGGTCAAAGACATACACG
>JAFUBA010000056.1 GCA_017460395.1 Clostridia bacterium
ACTCGCCCAGATACTCGCGGGCAATCGTCACGGGACTGCTGGTGTACCAGGTGCCGTCGATCAGCGCCCTTGCGTACAGGAATTCTTCCGCTGTGGTGCGGTTCCACGTGTCGCCTTCGGCAGCATCGAACTCGCCGTCCAGGTTATACAGGCGGATCTCGCTGGCGCCCTGGGCTGTGACCGTGATCTCGACATCTTCATTGATCAGAGCATGGTCCTTCTCCACGGTGAGTGTGACCTTTTCATCATCAAAGTTCGGGTCATCCTCGGCTCTGAAGTGGTATTCCAGGTATCCGTCGTTGTAGCCCACCATAGACTCCGGATACCAGTACCATACCCGAATCATGAAGTGATCCGGATTGTCGATATACTGGGAATCCACCGTGAAGGTCTGTGCGCCTTCGCAGTCCTCTTCATGCTGGAGATCAAATTCCCAGTCGCCGATCCAGTTGACGCGGACATCATAGTGTACGTTTTCGGCGGCACGTACGGTGAAGATGTAATCCTCATTTGTGGGCACAAGCGATGCATACCCGACCTCCGGCACCGGCAGATCGCCGTATGGCGCGCGGACATGGATGGTGCACATCTCTGCCTTCTCGCTCCACTCGCCATCGTAGAAGGCAGACAGAGACACGGGGATCTCGTCTTCCTGTCCCCAGCTCATCCACCGGTCAATTCCGGGGCCGTCCTGCTCCTCACAGGCGTCGGAGGAGGTATACAGGCGGATGGCCTCGGCACCCGGCGCATAGGCGATCAGGTGCACATCCTCATGGGTCAGGACGTCCGTCGTGGATACCGTGAAATAGAAGTCGTCGCTGGAAAGATCAATATCGTCCGGATCCAGTACGGCCAGATGTAGGCTTGTATGCCCCTCTGTGTAGCCCACTGCATCCACGTCCGTCTCTACAAAGAACGTGCCGATGCCAAGTGCATACGTGTCGAGCACAAACTCGCCTGCACCCTCACGCGTATCGCCAGTCAGCCATTCATCATCGCCCGACCGGTGGACCCAGAAGCCGTAATCGGTGGCATGATCGGTCGCCCCGAAGATGATCGGCACCTGGTCGCCCAGGTATGCTTTGTCCTGCATCTGCACGTCCGGCGAACCAAGCTCGCCCTTCGTGCTCACCACGAGAATGGTAATCTGGCATGCTGCTGGGTCAGTCCACACATCGCCGTCTGCATAGTATGCAGAAGCTCCAAGGACGTAGTCATCCGGATAACGCCAGTTATACTCGATATAGGCGCCCGTGCTGCCGGAAAAATCCCGGTCCAGCTCCCATTCGCCCTCCTGATTGCCCCGATAGAGCTGTACGCCATCCGCGCCGGGTGCAAAGAGGGTGATCGGCAGAAGCTCGTAGGTATCCACGGTATCCTTCGGGATGCGCATGGTGAGCGTACTGCCCTGGTCATCGACCTGCAGGTCCTGTGCGCCACTGACCATGACACACTGCTCCTGGTAGAAGTCCTCATATCCCTGGCCCCACGCACTGAAATGCACGCGGTATACGCGCCGGGGGGCGAGATCCGATGCGGAGATCACATACGGGCCGCGGTCGCTGCGCCCATCGCCCTCAAAGCTGTTCCCCTCACCTTCAAAGGAGAGCCACCACTCGGCAGAGATATCCTCCATGTGATCCAGCGAGATAACGAGATCATCGCCGGTTCCAATCTCTTCAGGCATGCTGAAGCCAGCCCCTGCACTGCCATAGGGTGCGGTGATGTTCAGCACCACGCGGCAGTCTTCGGGATCGGTCCATTCGCCGCCAAAGCATGCAGAGGCGGTGAGAATGCCATCTCCGGGGAGGCCGAAGCTCACAGAGGCAGCATCCATCACGTCGCCGCCCCACTGTTCCCGTTCCTCGCCGTCCACATACAGGCGGACACTGTCGGCACCGGGCGCCACAATGCTTGCCCGCACATCCTCGTGGGTCAGTGCGGTCGTCCGGTCCACAAAGAGGTGCACGCTGTCGTCAGACTCTCGGATCCTCAGGTCACTGAGGCTCTCCGAGCCCACATACCCATAGGCCCAGGCGGCGGCGCGAAGAACATAGTGCCCCTCGGGCAGCGAAGCTGTGGACACCGTGAGCGTGCCGGCATCCTCCCTGTAATCCCCTGGGGTATAATCCAGTTCGTACCAGTTGTCACCCTCGCCGCCATAGATTCCAAGATCATAGCTGGTGGCATTTTCCACAGGGTCCACCGTGACCGTCACAAACTCTCCGCGCACGACGCTGTCCGGCTGTCCGTGCATGATGGGAGCTGTGAGCTCGCCGATGGGCTCCAGCACAGGGATCGTGATCTGGCAGTTCTGGGGATTGGTCCAGACATCACCGTCTGCATAATGTGCCGATGCGCCGAGCGTGTATTCACTGGCCTCATTCCAATGTATCTCGGTACGATAGCCCTCGCCCCAGGCATCAGAAATAAACCAGTCTCTCTCCTCCCAGGTTCCCTCGTCCGTCAGATAGAGCAGTTTCACCTCGTCTGCCCCGGGGGCATAGACGGTCGTATGCAGGCCG
>JAFUBA010000057.1 GCA_017460395.1 Clostridia bacterium
CTGGTCCGGATGAGCAGATCCACGTCCGGAAGGCCCTTTGTGTAGAGGTGCTCTGCAAACATCTTCTCCGAGATCATGCTGCTTCGGATGTGGCCCTGCTCCACCTCCTCAGCCAGGAGCCTGGCGGCACGCACAAGCTCGGCGCGCCCGCCGTAGTTGATGGCGATATTCAGATGAAGTCCGGTATTGAGGCGCGTGCGTTCCTCGGCGGCCTGGAGTGCCTGCCGCTGCTTGTCCGGGAGGCCGTCCTTGTCGCCCAGGATCCGGATGCACACGTTTTTCGCGTTCAGTTCGTCGATCTCGGAGGCGAAAAAGTCCAGGATCAGCTGCATCAGGGCGTCCACTTCCTCCCGCGGCCGGGACCAGTTCTCGGTGGAGAAGGCGTACAGGGAGAGGGCATGGATGCCCAGATCATCCGTGTGCCGGATGATGCTGCGAAGAGCCTCTGTGCCCTGGCGGTGGCCCTTGGACACACTCAGGCGGTGCTTCTTGGCCCATCTTCCGTTGCCGTCCATGATGATGGCCACGTGGTCCGGCAGGCGCTGGAAATCGTCTGCGTTCTTCTCCTTGAAGTAGCGTTTCCGGAACCGGATGTATCTGAACCACTGAACAGGGTTTTTCACACTTTTTCCCTCCTGAAAGGCAAGAGATCGGGAAAACAAAAGCTATACATAGCCATATGAATGAAATGCGCAAGTCCCACTTGGAACCTGCGCAATTTGTACCGGATGGTGGATGGAAACCGTCTTCGGTTTCCGGCTCAGTTCGGCGGGCATCCTGTCCCGGCAGGGCTCGCGTCCAGAAAACGCGCGAGCGTTATTTCACCCTCCCGGGCACGGACGACACGCAGTGTCCCTTCTTCGCGCCCGCGGGGATCCTGCGTATATTTCAGGCGAACTGTGCCGGGCTGAGGGGACGGGGAATCTGAAAGGGTGAGGCCATAGGCAAGAAGACGTTCGGTGCACTCATCAAAGGTGAGTCCCACCAGAGAGTGCAGGTTCAGTTCCTCCATCAGACCTCCATGATTTCCTTTTCCTTGGCTGCGCAGATATCGTCCACATCCTTGATGAACTTGTCGGTGATCTTCTGGATGCTTTCCTCCGCCTCGTGCAGATCGTCCTCTGTGATCTCGGAGTTCTTCTTGAGCTTCTTGAACTGCTCAATGGCGTCCCGGCGGATGGAGCGGATGGCCACCTTGGTGTCCTCGGCACTCTTGCGGGCCACCTTGGTCAGCTCCTTGCGGCGCTCCTCGTTGGTGGGCGGGAAGTTCAGACGGATGATCTTGCCGTCATTCTGCGGGTTGATGCCAAGGTCGCTCTTCTGGATGGCCTTCTCGATGGCGGGGATCATCTTGGGATCCCAGGGGGAGATGACAAGCAGGCGGGCTTCAGGGGAGGACACGCCGGCCACCTGGTTGACGGGTGTCTGCTGGCCATAGTAATCCACCGTGATGCGGTCCAGCATCTGAGGATTGGCACGGCCGGCGCGCAGGGCGATCATGTCCCGCTGATAAACCTGACAGGATTTGGTCATCTTGTCCTTGGATGTGTCCATGATTTCTTTTACAGTCATAGGGCATTGCCTCCTGTTCATTCTCTGGTGGTAGCGCTTTCGCCTCTTGAGGAGCGCTGTGAACTGCCACTATTGTACTGATTTTGTGCGCGCTTGGCAAGGCATGGACAATTGCTTCAGGGATGCACGACACTGCCCATGGGATCGCCTTCAAGGACCTTCACCAGGTTGTCCGGATCGTCCAGGCCGAACACACGGATGAAGGGGACATGGTTGTCCGCGCACAGCTGGAAGGCGGAGGCGTCCATGACCTTGAGATTCAGGCGAAGAGCCTCTTCGTAGGTGATGTCCTTGATGAGTGTGGCAGTTTTGTCCTGGCGGGGATCGGCGGAATAGATGCCGTCCACGTTCTTGGCCATGAGAATGGCGTCCGCCTGGATCTCAATGGCGCGCAGGGCCACGGCTGTATCGGTGGAGAAGAAGGGGTTGCCGGAGCCGGCCGCAAACAGAACGATGCGGCCCTCGGACAGATGGCGCCTTGCCTGCATGGCGTGGAAGGGCTCACAGAAACGGTTCATGTCCACGGCGGACTGGACCACTGCGTCCAGGCCTTCCTTGCGCAGATAGTCTGCCACACACAGGCAGTTGATGACCGTGCCCAGCATGCCCATCTGGTCTGCCGTCACGGGATCGAGGGCAGCCGCGGGACCCTGGCGGCCGCGCCAGATGTTGCCGGCCCCGATCACGATGGCAATCTCGGTACCCGTCTCGTGCATCCTGCGGATCACGCCGGCCATCTGCCGGACCTTGTCAAAATCAAACAGATCGCTGCCGCTCTTGAGGGCCTCGCCCGAGAGCTTCAGGATGATGCGCTTGTAAGCCATGTGCTACCTCCTGCATTTTCATGGAAAGTTGAGAAAGAAAAAGGGAACTGCACGGCAGTTCCCCAGGAATTGTTTTCTCAGGCCTTGGTCATGGCAGCGATTTCAGCAGCCAGATCGTCCTTGCGCTTTTCAATGCCTTCGCCGCGCTCGAAACGGGCAAAACGGACCACGTCCACAGGCACGCCGGCTGCCTTGGCAACCTCGGCCATGTAGGCCTTGATGTCCTTATCGGGATCCTTCACGAAAGCCTGATCCAGCAGGCAGACTTCCTTGTAGTACTTCTCGATCTGGCCATCCACAATGCGGTCCACGATCTTCTCGGGCTTGCCGGACTCGATGGCCTTGGCGCGCTGAATCTCGCGCTCCTTCTCCAGCTTCTCGGAGTCCACTTCCTCGCGGCGCACAGCCTCGGGCTTGGCAGCGGCGATCTGCAGGGCCAGGTCATGGGCGAACTGCTTGACAGCCTCGTTCTCCTTGCCCTTCTCGTCGGTGCAAACTTCCACTAGGACGCCAACCTTGCCGCCCATGTGGATGTAGGAGGACACGACACCCTCGGTCTTGTAGCGGGCGAAGCGGCGCACGGAGATCTTCTCGCCGATGGCCACGGTCGCATCGCTGACCATGTCGGAGATGGTCTTGCTCTCGTCGTCCACATACTTCTGGTTCATCAGGTCGTCCACGTCCTTGGGATCGGCCTTGGCGATATGCTTGGCGACGCTGTTGGCGAAGTTCTGGAACTGTTCGGTCTTGGCCACGAAGTCAGTCTCACAGTTGACCTCGACGATGACGCCGGTGCAGCCGCAGGGGCTGATGAACTGGGCGACAACACCCTCGGCGGCCACGCGGCTGGCCTTCTTGGCAGCCTGAGCCAGTCCCTTTTCACGCAGCCAGTCAATGGCCTTTTCCATATCGGCGTCAGCAGCCAGCAGGGCCTTTTTGCAGTCCATCATACCGGCATTGGTGCGCTCGCGCAGCTCTTTTACCATCGCGGCAGTTACCTGAGCCATGTTGATTCATCCTTTCCTATTTAGAAGATCCTCCGGGCGGCACCTGGGCCGCCCGGCCTTTCCCGCGTTATGTATACGGGAAAAGATCAGATATTTCAGATTTCCGGAACGACTTCCTCAGCCGCGACAGCTTCCACAGCTTCGGGCTCGGACTGTTCGCCCTGCTTGCCTTCCAGCACAGCATCGGCCATCTTGCCGGCGATCAGCTTGACGGCACGGATGGCGTCGTCATTGCCGGGGATGACATAGTCGATCTCATCGGGATCGCAGTTGGTGTCCACGATGGCCACGATCGGGATGTTCAGCTTGCGGGCTTCGGTGACGGCGATGTGTTCCTTGCGGGGGTCCACCACGAACAGCGCGCCGGGGAGCTTCTTCATCTCGCGGATACCGCCCAGGTTGGCTTCCAGCTTTTCACGCTCGTGATTCAGCTTGGCCACTTCCTTCTTGGGCAGCACCTCGAACTGGCCGGAGGTCTCCATCCGGTCAATCTGGTTGAGACGGTCGATCCTGGTGCGGATGGTGCGGAAGTTGGTGAGCATGCCGCCCAGCCAGCGGTTGTTCACATAGTACATGTTGCAGCGCTTGGCCTCGGTCTCGATGGATTCCTGGGCCTGCTTCTTGGTGCCCACGAACAGGATCGTCTTGCCTTCCATGGCCACATCACGCACGAATGCATAGGCCTCGTCGACCTTCTTGACGGTCTTCTGCAGGTCGATGATGTAGATGCCGTTGCGTTCGGTGAAGATGTACTGAGCCATCTTGGGGTTCCAGCGGCGGGTCTGGTGACCGAAATGGACACCGGCTTCCAGCAGCTGCTTCATGGAAATAACTGCCATAATGGGGTTCCTCCTTGTTTTGTATTCCACCCCCCGTACCATGGCGGAGAGCCACCGGCCATTGGACCGGCACAAGCATCCGCGGCACGAAGGTGCGTAATCGGGTTCGGAGTATAGCACAGGGGAGAAAAAAATGCAAATGTCTTTTTTGAGTTTTTAACCCGTGGTATACTGAGGAGGCAGTTTCAGGCAGACATGACGGTGTGCGGGCGTGGATCCGCAGGACAGTCTTTCAGGAGGAAAAACCGGGAGGAGCAACAAGAAGATGAGCTTTCTTTTTTCACAGAACACACAGATCGTATCGGACCTGGCTCCGGGCGGGGAATTTTCAAAGCCTGTCGGTCATGCTGTCGAGATATTGAAGCGGGACATGGAAGACACGCTCCTGCCTGCCTCCGCGGACATGCCGGAAAACCGGATCGTCCTGGAAAAGGCGCAGGGGTGCCCGCAGGAGAGCTACGAGATCGCAAGCGGGGGAGGGGAAATCCGCATTACCTTTTCAGACGATCTCGGAGGCGTATATGCGCTTTTGTTTCTCAGCCGCGAGTTTCTGGGTATACAGCCGCTTGACTGGTGGAGCGGCAGGGTGGCCAGACGGCACTCTGAGATGTTCGTGGAGGTGCCGGATGGCACCTGGACATCGCCGGTCTATGCGGTCCGCTTCCGGGGCTGGTTTATCAACGATGAGGTGCTCTTCACCGGCTGGCACGTGGAGGAGGGCGAGCGGGCGGCCGTGTGGCGGCGGGTCATGGAGACGGTCCTGCGCATGGGCGGCAACATGATCATCCCCGGGACGGACCGGGGCTTTGACGGGGAGGTGCTCTACCGCATGGCGGCAGAGCGGGGCCTCTGGATCACACACCACCACTCGGAGCCTCTGGGCGCCCGGATGTTCTCCCGCGTCTACCCGGACCTGGAGCCGAGCTATCTCAAGCACCGAGACCTTTTCGAGGGGCTGTGGAGGGAGTCGGTGGAAAAATGGAAGGACTGCCATGTACTGTGGACCATCGGCTTCCGGGGTCAGGGGGACCATGCCTTCTGGGACGACGATGGCGGCGCGTATGACACCGATGAAAAGCGGGGGGCCCTCATCAGCGAGGTGATGGCACGGCAGATGGAGATCGTGCGGGAGAAGGTCCCGGATGCGGTCTTCTGCACCAACCTCTACGGGGAAATCATGGACCTGTACCGCAAAGGCTGTCTTCAGGTGCCGGGCGAGGTCATCCGTGTCTGGGGCGACAACGGCTTTGGCAAAATGGTATCCCGCCGGCAGGGCAACACGAACCTTCGGGTGAACTCCATGCCGGAGGAACACGCACAGGGCGCCAACGGTGTATACTACCATGTCTCCTTCTACGACCTTCAGGCGGCCAACCACATTACCCTTCTGCAGAATCCGCCCTCGATGATCGCCGGCGAACTTCAGGAGCTTCTCAGGCGCGGCGGCGGGGACTACTGGAACATCAACACGGGCTCCGTGAAGCCGCATCTGTATATGCTCCATCTCATCTCTGCCCTGTGGGAAAAGGGCGAAAAGTGCAATGTGGATGAGGTGACGCGCGGGTTTGCCAGGACCTACTACGGGAGCGAGCAGGTGGCGGATCTCTTCCTGAAATATGGCGAGACCGGCATCCACTACGGCCCCAACGAGGATGATCGGGCCGGGGATCAGTACTATCACTGGCCGCTGCGGGCCCTGGCCCACGCCCTTTTGTCGGGACAGACCTCCTCGCCTGTCCGCTCGCTCCTGTGGGCATCTCCGGAGGAGAGCTTCGAGGGCCAGCTTCGATGCCTTGCAGAAACCGTCCGGGACGGCGGGAAGAGATGGAATGCGTTTCTGTGGGAGTGCGAGCGAATATCCCTGGAATTTTCCGGGGAGTGCAGGCAGCTGCTTCAGGATTCCCTGATGCTGGCCGCCACCATCCACAAGACCGGCTGTCAGGGGCTCTATGATTTCTGTCAGAGCTGCCTGCACGCCATGCGGGGAGATTTCCTGCAGGCTGCCCTTTGGTGCGATGCTGCCCTTCAGTGCCACAGGGAGGGGCTCAGGGCGCTGCAGGCGGCCGAGCATGGACGGTTTACCCACATCTACCGAAACGACTGCTTTACGGGCGTCGCGGTGACGGTGCGGGTGCTGGAGACGGTGCGCGGATACCTGAGAATCCGGGGCGACAGCGAGGAGCTCTACGACTGGGAGAAAAAGTACCTTCTGCCTCCGGAGGATGTGAAGATTTCCCTGCAGTCCCACAGGACGGTGCAGCTGGGAGATGACGAACTGTTTGACCGGCTGAGAGGCGAGGTTGCGCTGAAGGATATTCTGTGAGTGACAGGCAAAAAGAACAAAATTAAGGAACAGGAGAGAAAAAGCAATGCGCCTGGATGGAAGAGCGGGCGGGGAGCCCAGAAAGGTACATATTGAACCCGGCTTTGTGCGGACGGCGGACGGCAGCTGCCTCATCAGCACCGGCAACACCAGGGTGATCTGCACGGCCAGTGTGGAGGAGACGCTGCCCCCGTGGCGGCGCGGCACGGGTCTTGGCTGGGTGACGGCGGAATATGCGATGCTGCCTGCCTCCACCTCCACCCGCAAGCGCCGGGACGGGGTGACAAAGGACGGGCGCAGCGTGGAGATCCAGCGGCTCATCGGGCGTGCAATCCGCCAGGCGGTGGACATGAAGGCGCTGGGCGAGCGGGTGATCACGCTGGACTGTGATGTGCTGGAGGCGGACGGGGGGACCCGGACGGCCAGCATCACGGGTGCCATGGTGGCCCTGACACTGGCGGTCGACAAGCTGATCCGGGAGGGAAAACTCCCTGCCAGCCCCATCCGTCACCAGGTGGCGGCCATCTCCTGCGGGATCGTGGGGGACGAGCCGATGCTGGACCTGTGCTATCAGGAGGACAGCCACGCCCAGGTGGACATGAATGTGGTGATGAATGAGGCGGGCGAGTACATTGAGATGCAGGGCACCGGGGAGGGCAGGGCCTTCTCGCCGGAGGAGCTGTCCCTGCTGCTCGGCCACGCGAAAAAGGGCTGCGAGCAGCTGATGGAGGCCCAGCGGCAGGCGCTCGGGGAGAAGGCGGAGCTGATGCACGGAAAGCCCTGGCTGGTCGCCGCCAGCGGGAACGCTCACAAGATCCGCGAGCTTCAGAAGATCTTTGAGGGCCGCTACACCGTGGTCCCGATGTCGAAGGTCGGCATCGACTTCGAGGTGGACGAGACGGCGACGACCTTTGAGGGCAATGCCTGCCTGAAGGCCCAGGCGATCTTTGACGCCACCCATCTTCCGACGATCGCCGACGACAGCGGCCTCGCGGTGGATGCACTGAACGGAGAGCCCGGGGTCTACTCCGCAAGGTATGCCGGACACCACGGGGACGATGAGGCCAACAACGATCTGCTCCTGGAAAAGATGAAGGATGTGCCGGATGAAAAGCGGACCGGCGCCTTCCACAGCGTCCTTGCCCTGAAGCTTCCGGACCATGACATGCTGGTGGCGGAGGGCGTGTGTCCGGGAAAAATCCTGCATGCGCGGCGCGGAAATGGCGGCTTCGGGTATGACCCGCTGTTCCTCTATGAGCCTCTGGACAAGACCTTTGCGGAGCTCAGCGAGGAGGAGAAGAACACGGTGAGCCACCGGGCGCGCGCCAGCCAGAAACTGAAACAGATGATTGAGGAGATGGGACTGTGAAAGCGCTGCTGTTCAGTGACTCCCACGGGGATGTATCAGGCATCCGGTATCTGTCCAGCATGGCCTGGCCCAGAACCGGTCATATCGACGCCTACTTCCATATGGGCGACGGGTGCGAGGACATGCTGGTGGCGGAGCGGGTGCTGCGGGACCACGATCCGGACTGCAGGATCTACCGGGTGCGGGGCAACTGTGACTACTTTGTTCCGGACCTGAAGGACGAGCAGGTGGTGGAATTTGGCGGTGCGAAGATCTACATGACCCACGGCCACAGGCACAGCGTGAAGACGACGCTGTCCATCCTGGACGATGCGGCGGTGGATGCGGGCTGCTCCATCGCGCTCTACGGTCACACGCATGCCGCCGCCATGGACATGCGCTCTACGCTCCTGATCAACCCCGGCTCCGTCATGAACGAGCGGATCGGGTTTCTCGAGGTGGAGGACGGGCGGCCGAGGATCCAGCTGCTGTATTTTGGGTGAGACCGCCCCGGGTGCGGGAAACATAAGCAATGATTTGAAGGAGGTGCAGGGCCATGAAGCAGAGAATCATCCGGCGCTGCACCTTTCTCTTTGCTTTCTGCTTCTGTTTCCTCCTGCTGTCATCCCATGCCCTGGGGGAAAAGGCATTCTCCTTCCTTGGAGGCGGCATGCCATCCACAGGGGCAGTGCAGGCGATGGTGGTGCGGCTGGAGCTGGAGGGATCGTACGGCCCTGGCTGGGAGGAAGGGGAACTCAGGCGCCTTTTTGACGGCGGGGAAGGGTACGTGCCCGAATCCATGCACAGGGTCTACCCATATGAGAGCATCCATGCCTACTATGACCGGTCGTCCTTCGGAAAGCTCTCCCTGTCCCTGGGGCAGGTGATGACCGTCTCTGTGCCCTTTTCGAGGGAAGACCTGGAGGGGCAGATGAGCGGCGGGGACACGGAGCAGGCGCTCCTGCAGTCGGTGATCCGGGAGATCGAGCGGAAGATCACCGATGAACAGATGGATCTCACGAGGTTTGACAGTGACGGGGACGGGCGGATGGACGCCCTGTTTCTACTCTATCCTGGGGAGGATGAGAGCTGGAGCAGCCTCCTGTGGCCCCACTGCCGCAACCTGGAGGAGGATGCAGCAGCCTTCGGGTCCCTGCTCGTCCAGCGCTACGTCATGATCGGCACGGCCCCTGCCGCCACCTGGATCCACGAGATAGGCCACCTGCTGGGCCTCCCAGACTTATACGGGTTTGAAACCGGCGGTCTTCGGGGCGATCAGGAGGACCTCAACACCTCCGACATGATGCGGGACAACACCGGGGATCACAACGCCGTGTCCAAGTATTTCCTGGGCTGGCTGGAGGGACAGGTGCGCGTCATGGAGACCGGAGAGATGTCAGAGGGCGAGGACATCCTCGTGGACATGAGCCCCATGAACGAATCTGGCGATGGCACGAAGCTGCTGATCCTCTCAAACGGCTTTTCCGGCCCGGGCGGGGAGTACCTGGCGGTGGAGTATGTGACGCACGCGGGCAACATGGCCGTGGATGCCATGAAGAGCGGGGAGGGCGCCTACAGGATCTTCCATGTGAATGCGCTTCTGGATGCAGAGGAGCAAGGGTTCCTCTATGATGACAATATGGGAGACGAGCACCAGCTGATCCAGGCACTCAGAAAGGGCGATGCGCATGCCCTCTTCTCGGGAGATGACGTGGTGGCCTGGGACACCGAGCCGTCCACGGCGCTCTCTGGCGGGCGGTACTTCGGCTACACCGGCTGGCGCCTGGAGAGCTTTCTCGGAGGCGAACACCCCTGCGTGACCGTCTCACATCAGGCGAAGGTGCGGGCATCCTCCAGCGTGACATTGCGTGGCACCACGGAGGATCTTCCGCCCACGCTGAACCTGATCCTGGAGGCGGATGAAAAGCTGCTTCTCTCCGCGGGCCATGGCGAGGGTGCCTTCCTGCGGGAGACGGAGGAGGACATGATCTGCCCGGTGCTGGTCACGGTGGAAGGCAGGAGGGTGCTGGTGGAATATACACAGCTGCACCGGCCGCTGACCCCGGGCGGGGAATATGAGCTGATCTTTCCCGAGGGCTTTTTCACTCTGGATGAGGATGTGACCTCCGCGGAAATCATCCTGAGTGTGCAGATGGGCTATGATGCCATGCCCCTGCTTGCCGTCACCGACACCTTTCTCGGAGACGCGTGGCAGGGGAAGAGCAGGATGGCGGTGCAGGGCGACTGCGCGGTGTATGTGCTCCTGGGCGCAGACGAGGAGGGCGGCATGACCCTGTGCCTTGTCACGGTGAACCGGGAGGGAATCATCCATCGGACGGAACCCGTGCCCCTGCGGCTGCCTGACTCCATAGACGCGGACGCGCTGGATGAGCCGGTGCTTTGCGCGATGGATAACGGAGGCTTCTGCGTGGGCCTCAGCGATGAGATGTCCACATTCCTTGTCTGCCTGAGCGAGGACGGGGAGATCCTGGGAGATGGCGCCACCGTCCCGGACGTGATCCATCCCTTTGCCCTGGGGGATCTGATCAAGGGGAAGGGAAAGAGCCGGGACGGGGACATTGGCGTCATGTGGACGGTGGACTTTTCAGATGACAAGGCAAAGGTCTCCTGGAATACCTACCAGACCATCCGCGATGAGGAGGACGTGTCGCAGCTGCAAGACGGCAGATGGGCCATTCAGGACCTTGTCCGGGCGGAGGGCGACTGGCAGGAGGCCATGGCGGTGTATGACAGTGAGGACACGCTGGTGGACACGGTCCCCCTGCAGCTGGGCAGGGACACCTATGTCATCCGCTCGGGCTTCTTTGAGGGTGCACAGGGAGACAGGCTCCTTACGCTCGCCGTCCGCTTTAACATGGAGACGGCCCGGGAGGAGGCCCTGGCTGCCGAGCTGAACGGGCAGGGCGAGATCATGTATCTCTCGGCGCTTCCGCTGCAGCCGGTGGACCCGGGGCTCATGATGCGCTCGAGATGGGCCGTGAGCCGGGAGCGGACATACCTGCTGGCCGTGGCGGAATGGGAAGGTCTCTATGGAACGGAGAACCAGATGCTGCTGATGGAGATGGATGCGGGGATGCAGGTGATCGGCATCTCCCGCCTGCCGGACCAGAGCGATGTGTGCCTCATCGGGGATACCTGCGTGGTCCTCTGGGACACAGAGGACTGCAGGGGACTGTGGATGATGGAGTGACAGAGAAAAAGCGCCGCATACTTGCGGCGCTTTCTTTCTACAGATTCTTTACGCGAAGGGCGCGCACGGCGTTGAGCACGGCGAGGACCATGACACCGACGTCCGCAAAAATGGCAAGCCACATGCTGGCAATGCCCAGAGCCCCGAGTACGAGGCAGATGAGCTTCACCGCGATGGCAAAGACAATGTTCTGGTAGGCGATGCGGAGGCATTTTCTCGCGATGCGGATCGCCTTGGCCACCTTGAGGGGATTGTCGTCCATGAGGACCACGTCCGCGGCCTCGATGGCTGCATCCGAGCCCAGGGCGCCCATGGCGATGCCGAGGTCTGCCCTTGAGAGCACCGGTGCATCGTTGATACCGTCCCCCACGAAGGCGAGCGTGCGCCCGGTCTGGGCCTGCATCAGTTCCTCCACTTTTCGGAGCTTGTCCTCCGGCAGGAGCTCTGCGTACACCTCGTCCATGCCGATCTCGGCGGCGACGGCCTGCGCGGCCTTCTGATGATCGCCGGTCAGCATGACGGTCTTTCCGATGCCCAGCTGGTGGAGAGCCTCCACCGTGGCGGCGGCTGCAGGCTTCACCTGATCTGCGATGAGGATGTGTCCCTGATAGACCCCGTCCACGGCCACGTGGACCACGGTGCCGACGGAGGAGCAGGGTTCACTCTGGATACTAAACGCGTCCATGAGCTTTTCATTGCCGGCCGCCACCTGATGGCCCTCGACCGTGGCGATGACGCCCTGCCCGGAGATTTCCCGGACATCCGTGACGCTGTCCCGGGATATTTCCGCCCCACAGGCGCGACGCAGGCTCTGGGCGATGGGGTGCGTGGAGTAGCTCTCTGCAAGGGCGGCCATCCGGAGAACGTATTGCTCCCCTGCTGGCGCGTGATGCACGCCGCTGACCTCGAAGACACCCTCGGTCATGGTGCCGGTCTTGTCAAAGACCACGGTCCCGATCTTGGCCAGTCCCTCAAAGTAGTTGGAACCCTTCACCAGGATGCCGGAGGAGGAGGCTCCGCCGATGCCCGCAAAGAACGTGAGGGGGATGGAGATGACCAGGGCACAGGGGCAGGAGATGACCAGGAAGGTGAGCGCCCGCATGATCCAGTCGCCCCAGTCGGCGCTCTGGCCGGTCAGAAGGAGGAAGAGCGGGGGGAGAAGCGCCAGGGCGAGGGCCGCAAAGCATACGGCCGGCGTATAGATCCTGGCAAACTTTGTGATGAAGGCCTCCGGCCGGCTCTTTCTCGAGGATGCGTTTTCCACCAGGTCCAGGATCTTGGAGGCGGTGGAGTCGCCGAACTCCCTTGTGGTGCGGATCCTGAGCAGTCCCTGCTGGTTGATGCAGCCGCTCAGGACCTCATCGCCCTCGCGGACGGTCCTCGGTACACTCTCGCCGGTGAGGGCGGAGGTGTCAAGGGAGGAGGTGCCCTCCACGACAATTCCGTCGATGGGCACCTTTTCACCCGTTCTCACAACGAGAATGCTGCCCGTCTCCACCTCATCCGGGTCCACGGTCTCCACCTGTCCGGCTTCCGTTTCCAGGTTCGCGCTGTCCGGGCGGATGTCCATGAGCGCGGAGATGTTGCGGCGGCTCTTCCCGATGGCGACGCTCTGAAACAGCTCGCCGATCTGATAGAACAGCATGACGGCTGCGCCCTCTGCATAGTCGCCGGTGCGCACCCGCCCGAGCACGATGGCACCGATGCTGGCCACGGCCATGAGGAAGTTCTCGTCAAAGGGCTGGCGGTGCTTGATGCCCTTCCACGCCTTGAGGAGAATGTCGTATCCCACAAGAATGTAGGGGACGAGGTAGGCAAAAAACTTGAGCCAGCCGCTGGGATCAATATCGAGGAGATCGCGGAAAAAATACTGGAAGCCAGACAATAAAATCATGATGGCAGCGCTCAGAATGATCCTTGTGAGCGTTTTTTTCTGCCGCTTATTCATGGCTTTTGCCTCCGTATGCGCTATGCATCAGGTTCAGAAATGAATCTCGCAGTCGTCCTCCACGGCCTTGCACCTTTCCAGCACCAGGGGCATGACGTCCGCGGGCTTCTTCCCCTCCTCGAAGGTGACGGTCATTTTCAGCGTCATGAAGTTGACCACACAGTCCTGGACCCCCGGGGTCTTTTTGGCAGCATCCTCCATCTTGGCAGCGCAGTTGGCACAGTCGACTTCGATGGGATAGGTCTTTTTCATGGTGATTCCCCTTCCTGAAGTGTCTTTTTCTGTATTTTTTGAACATATGAGCATTTGTTCATATGTTCAAAGGGGAGTATACAGCCCGTGCCGGGGTCTGTCAACCATGTTTTACAGTTCAATGCGGAGCACGCCGACGCGCTCGTCGAACTGGGCGGTGGCATCTGCCACCTGCGGCGCGATGGCGTTGACTTCCATGACGAGGACGCCCTCCTCCGTCACGTAGGGCTGGCCGTCCATGAGGCTTTCCCGGCCGTCCAGAAGGAGATGCGTGACACCCACCCGGGCGATGGCGGTGTGGCCGGAGGAAGTGAGGGTAAGCTGGCCGGCGGAGGGGTCCCAGGTGTATTCGAAGCGGTCCGGGGCGGTCTGCTTCATGCGCTCCAGCACGCACAGCACATTGCCCCAGATGCTGCCGTTTCGGTTGACGGCGCGCACGCCCCTGGCATCCGGCTCCTGGCCGCATACGAGGATCTTGCAGTAGTTTTCCGTCTCGGGCTCATACTTGATCCGGTCAAGCTCAGGGATGGGCGTATAGGCGTCCTCCGCGGGATCAAAGTGCAGATCCTGCGAGGAGAACATGGGCCTGGCCGGGGTCAGGGTGGATGTGTCACAGGGGCAGGTGGTGAGGGTGACGGCAGCGCCCGCGAGATGCCGGGATGAAGCACGGAGGGTGACCGTTCCGCACTCCTTAAGGGATTGCAGGAGGACACGGTTGGTGCCGCACTCTGCATAGACGTAGGACTTTCCCACGACGCTGTCCGAGCGGCCATTTCCGTCAAAGCGGCCGCTGTTGTAGCCTCCGAGGAAGAGGGCCGGGCCGGACACGGTAAAGTCGATGCGCATGTCTGCCAGGGGACAGACGCGGCCGAGAACATCCACCACCTCCACATCGACATAGCACAGGTCCCTTCCGTCGGCCTGCCAGCCCTGCGGGGAACAGCAGGACGTCAGGCGGATGGCGAAGGGCGCGCCTGCCGTTTCAATCCTGTCGCGGCAGATTTCCAGGCCTCCGATGTCATATCCTGCAGCTTCCACGAAACCTTGTTCCGTCACATCAATGTCCGGGAAGGCGAAGATAAAGCCGGCGTCGGGGTGGTCACAGCGACCGGCGGGGCGCCCGTTCACAGACAGGGACACACTCGCCACAGGATAGCTGCCGACACAGTAGACCGTCTTGTGCCTTGGGTCATGAAGCTCTGCCTGATCTGTCTCCTCCCACCACGAGCCGTTAAAGCGCCGAACGGGTGTGCGGTAGTTGTCCTGTGTGAGCGGCGGATAATTCCAGTGGCCGAGGATCTTGAGAAGTGGTCCCACGGCATGCATGACGCGGAACACGTCAAAGCTCTGTTTTCGCACGCGCATGGCATCCACGCGGCCGCTCATGCGTCCGTTCTCCGAGAAGCTCTGTCGGCCGTGCTGGGCGGAGTCGGTCCAGCAGAGGGCGGCACATGCGCTGTACAGGTTCTTTCCCGAGGCTCCACCGATGCGGTCAAAGAAGAATTCGCTGTAGCCACGGGCCGTGCTCAGCGCCAGGTCCTCGCTGGTCAGGTCGTAGAAGTCCAGCCCCTTCTGTTTTCTGCCGCCCTTGCCGAGAAAGCGGTTGCGGTAGTCAAAATCGGGCGGGGTGTAGTCATCCCACACGCGCCGCGGCGCCTCCTCCCGGCTGTACTCCGTTTCCGTGATGGGCCCGTGCAGGGCGAGGAACCTTGCGGCATGCCGGTTGAGCATGGTGCCCACATATTCGCTCTCCAGAAGTGTGTCCTCCGTGTTGATGGTCCTGCAGCCCATGAAGCGCCCGCCATGGGGGTCGAGGGCGAGGCGGAGGAGGCGCATCTCCCGCATGTGGGCGGTGGAGATGACGTTGTTTCCCGCCTCCCAGAAGAGGATGGAGGGGTGATTTCTGTAGGCGATGATGATGTTCCGCATCAGCTCGACCCTTTGGTCCCACTGCCGGCCGAAGTTCTCGCGCTCCTTGTCGCCTGCCGGCTGCGTGCAGACGATGCCCTGCCGGTCGCAGGCACGGATGTCCATGGGGCTGGCTGCCACGTGCATCCAGCGGATATGGTTGGCGCCGCTCTCGCGGATCAGGCGCGCATCCGCGTCGTGCATCCACTCGGGCACGATGCCGGTCTGCGCCCACTCGTTGGTGGCCCTCTGGGCATAGCCGCGCAGGAACACGGGGCGGCCGTTGATGAGCACGCCCTGGTCCGGATCATAGGCAACATGCCGGAAGCCCGTGACAATCTCGTCTCTGTCACAGACCTCGCCGTCCACATGCAGCGTGACGCGCACGAGATAGAGGGCGGGATGCGACGGCTCCCAGAAATCGAGCCCCGGGACCTCCTGGACTGCCTGGATCACCTGGCAGCCGACGGACGCTGAGACGGTCGGTGCAACCGCGTCCTCTGTTTCTGCTACATAGTGCCGGGTATTTTCATCCCATCTGTAGGCATCCTCCGGGACCAGCGTGAGGGGCGAGTCTGCGGAGGATGGCTGCGGGGCCACGGATTGACATTGAGATGAGAAGGAGGCGAGGAGCTCCCCGCCGGGGGTCAGGATCTCGGCGGTGACACCGCAGAGGGCTTCTTTTTCCGTAGCGTTTCGGACCTCCGCCTCCACATGGATGCGGGCCGTGCGGCGGGCAAAGTCAAAATCGTCTGCGTACACGTAGGTGCCGTGGCTCCGGAGGTTTGCGTACATGGGCAGTGTCAGATGCACGCCGCGCTTCCAGACGAGGCTGAGCGGCTGCGAGATGCCACCAAGGGTCGGATTGAAGTCGTTGCAGTTCCAGAAAAAGCCGACGCCTTCCTGCGCTTCCGGCACCTTCTCGTCCTGGCTGAACAGGTAGGAGCCCGGCATGACGCCCGGTTTGTTGGGCGTCTCTGCGATGCAGAAGGGAATGTTGCGGGTGGAGGTGTTGTCGGTGGCAATGGCGATGACATTGTCACCATCCTCCTGAAGGCACTTCGTGATGTCAAAGGCGAAGGGGCCGACACCCATCTCATAGTACCCGGCGAGGGTTCCGTTTACATACACATAGCAGGTCTGCCGCACGCCCTCAAAAACCAGGATGGCACGGTCTCCCCTGTGCTCCGGGGGCACGGTGAAGCGGTTCCGGTAGAAGGCACAGCATCTCCTCTGACCGCTGCCGGCATCCTCAATGGGCGTGGCAAACAGGTCCTGACCGTTGAAGGTGTGGGGGAGGGTGACCTGCTCCCAGGAGGTGTCATCGTAGACGCTGTCCGTCGGGAGATGATTCGCTTCATCCCGGCATACCTCCAGCGCGGAGGACATGGGAAAGGTGTCTGAGAGGCAAAAGCGCCAGTTGTGGTGGAAGTGCTCCATGGGGACTCCTTTCATGTGAGAAAAAGGCTGCGGCCGGTGCCGCAGCCATCTTTACCAGTCTTTCCAGACCTGATGAAGGTCAATCACGCACACCTGCGCGTTGCCGTTTGCATCGGGATTGGAGAACAGGATCTGATCGCCCTTGCGGTTGAAGGACGGGTGCTGGTGGTCTGCACCGGTTCTGCAGTGTCCCGTGGAGGCGATGAAGCGTGACTTGCCTGTGGCACGCTCAATGAGGACCACACCCTCCTGCACGGAGGTACCAAGGTAGCTGATGCGGTCCGCACACAGCCATCTGTGATCCCGGCTGATGCAGGGGTGCAGGAGCTGCTCACTGCTGGCCGCAATATCAAAGTGCCGCCCGTCCTTGTCTGCGATGATGATGTTGCCCGTGTGCGTTTCTCCTTTTGATCCGTCCACGTGACCGGCGGGGTCCAGCTTCATCAGGGCCATCTCGGTGCCGTCGGAGGCCCAGACCTCATGGGTGATCCACTCGCTGGGATGCTCCACGTAGTAGGGGCGCACATACCGTTCCTTCACATCGAACATCCAGGTGCGCTGGAAGGCGTCGCCCTCGGTCTCATGGATGTAGAAGATCAGGTTTTCATCGGTGGGGCAGATCTGGGCATGGCCGAGGCGATAATCGCTCTGGTAGACCACCTCGGCTTCCTTTCCGGGATCCAGGATCACCAGGCCATAGTACTTGTTGGCCAGATGATAGCTGCAGGCGATCCTGCCGGTGTCGGCGGCGGTCAGATGGCCCGTGATCTGTCCGCCCTTTGGCAGATCCCCGATTTTGGTCATCTTCAGGGTATCCAGATCTACGGCGTACACTTCCGTCTCGTTTTTGCAGGTGTAGCCGATGTTCTTTTCGCGGTCCGTGGCAAAGCCGCGGTAGGTATCGTCGGTGACCCGCTCCAGGTCCCCCGTCTCGACGCTGGCCCGGTAGCAGCCGCCGTTGTCTTTTCCGTCCAGCTGCTGCTTCATGAAGAAGAAGTACCGGTCATCGGTGGAGAAATTCTCACATGTGAAATAGAGCTTGGCGTTGCGCTCCGGTCCCTCGGCATACTGCCGGATCTCATAACCGGTGACCGGATCCTGATAGATTTTCATATCGCTGCCTCCATGTCCCTTGGCGGATTTACAGCTGCACGGTCTTCCCTGCGGGAATGCACACGGCAGGCTGATCGTTGACGGAGATATAGCAGTCTCTTGCGTTGGGGTTATAGACGAAGGAATTGTCGCAGGCAAACTGGAGACGTCCAAAGTCGTCCATGCAGTCCATGAACTCGATGTTGGTGCAGTACCAGATATCATCATGGCCGCCCATCATGCTGCAGAAGGACTCGATCAGGTCCCAGTTATTCCTGTCATCGAACTCATAGCTGTGGCCCCAGACGTACATGAGATAGAGGTACTGGCGCTTGAAGAGGGAAAGAAACTCCTCGCCGAGCTCCAGCAGCCTGTGGTTATGGTGGCAGGTGGCCTGCCAGCGGTAGGGATTCTCGGGAAGGGCGAAGGAGTCGGAGGAGCCCACCACCCGCGAATAGCGGATGCCGCATTTTGGCAGGAGCTGCTCGATGTCCTGACTGAGGGAGCCATTGGGGTAGCTGAGACCGCGCACCGGGTAGCCGGTGTACTTTTCAAGGAACTTCCGGTCCTCCAGCACCTCCTGCGCCACCTCGGGCAGCGGGCAGCGGGCGATGGTGGGGTGCGTCACGGTGTGGCAGGCCACCTCATGTCCCTGATAGAGTGTTCCGATCTCCTCGGGCATGATCCGGTCTCCGCGGTCAAACAGGCCGCTGTTGATATGGAAGGTGCCCTTGATGCCGTTTTTGTTGAAGATGTCCACAAGGCGCCTGTCCTGCGTCCTGCCGTCATCATAGCTCATCGTGAGGGCTTTGTGTTTTCCTCCGGGGAAACAGCAGTATACACGGTTCATGAAAGATATCCTCTGCTTTCAAAACAGGGGCTGCCGCTTGCCGCGGCAGCCCCGTGATTGTGCTTATCTGACGCTCAAAGACGAATTACTGAGCAGCATGATATGCTTCGTTGTATTCAGCGGTGATCTGATCGCCGCCCTGCATTGCCCAGTCTTCCCAGGCAGCCTGCAGACCGTCTTCGTCGATCAGACCAGCGATGTACTGCACAGCAGCGTCAGAGATGATCTGATCCAGCTGAGCACCGAAAGCGGTGTAGGTCTCGCTCACAAAGGGGTAGCAGGGATTTGCCACGGCGTAGGGAGCAAGCAGCACGTTCAGGTCTTCATAGCGCTGACGCAGCTCGGAGTAGCCACGGTTCACGCGGGCCTTCGGATTCTCGATGTTGCCGGCAACGCCCATACCCATCTGGTTGACGTTGTTGTGGTACAGCTGAGAATTCTTGGAGTATTCTTCGGTCTTCTCCTCGGGGATGTAGCGCAGACCGTCTTCATCCACGTCATAGGTCAGGCCTTCGAGACCGGCGTTGATCAGGGTCACGCCCTCAGCGGTGTTGCACCAGTCGAGGAACTTGAGGACCTTGGGCAGGTCTGCTTCGGACACGGAGCTCTTGGAGATCAGGATTTCGCCGTTGAAACCAGCATTCTGGGGCCACACGGTGATGGAGCCGTCTTCCTTGGCCACGGTGCCAACAGTCTGGAAGATCTGCTCGGTCACATCCGCGTTCTGCTCAAACCATTCCTGCTGACGGTGTGCATTGTCCAGGCAGTCAAAGCGCATGAAAGCCTTGCCAGTGCGCTCGATGTTGTCCCAGTCGGAGGTGGAAATCTGAGCGAAGTTGGGGTCGATGCCGCCGATTTCGCGCAGGTGACGCAGCCAGTCGAGGCCTTCCTTGTAGGCAGCGGACTTGTGAGCGGGATAGATATCGCCGTTCTCGTCCACACCCCAGGTGTTGGGAGCGCCGAAGGCCACGGTGATCACGCTGATGGTGCCAGCGGTGTAGGAGCACATATTGAGGGCATAGGTGTCATCGCTGTAGGAGGCCAGCTTCTCAGCCAGTTCGGTCAGATCAGCGATGGTTTCCACTTCGCGGTCAAAGCCAACTTCCTTGGCGATGTCGCTGCGATAGTAGATACCGCCACGGGGATAGGCACGGGAACGGTACACACCGTACACGTTGCCGTCCACAGCAGTGTTGGCATAGACGCCGGCATTACCAGCGGCCAGGTTCGGATAGTTCTCGGCATCCTGAACGGCCTCGGTGATGTCCCAGAAAGCGCCTGCACGGGCAGAGTTCACGATCAGGGGAGCGCGGGCGTCAGTGGCAGCGATCAGCATGGGGGGGTTCTTGTCTGCCAGGGTGGTGTTGAGAATATCAGTGTAGGTCGAGTTGGGACCCCACTGGATATTCAGCTTCACGCCGGACAGCTCTGCGATCTTCTGCAGCACAGGATTGCTGTCGAAATCGTTGACAAAGTCGTAGTCAGCGGGGAATTCGGGCAGCAGGATGCTGATTTCGAAGGGCTCTTCTTCGGCGACAGCAAAGCTCGCCATCGAAAGAACCATCGCCAGCGCCAGGAACAGAGCGACGAGTTTCTTCATAATGAGTTTCCTCCTTGAAAATTTTATCATTCAGCGGGGATAACATCTCCGCGAACAACCGGTGGTAAATGGGTTCTTATCCCTTCAGTGCGCCGACCATGACGCCCTTGACGAAGTATTTCTGCAGGAAGGGATACACACACATGATGGGGACGGTGCTCACCACGATGACGGCCATCTTGATGGACTGCTCAGGGGGCTGCACAAAGTCGTCAGCCAGGTTAGTCATGTCACCTGCTGTGCCGTTGCTCATGATAATGAGCTCGCGCAGCAGCACCTGCAGGGGCCACTTTTCCTTGGCGCCGGTCATGTAGATCATGGCACCAAAGTAGGCATTCCAGTGTCCCACGGCATAGAACAGTCCGAAGGTGGCAAGGACCGGAAGGGACAGCGGCAGCACGATCTTCCACAGAATCCTGATGTCGGTGCATCCGTCAATGGAGGCGGATTCCTCCAGTTCCTGGGGGATGCCCTGGAAAAAGTTCTTGACGATCATCAGGTTATAGGCGGAGATGGCACCGGGCAGAAGCACAGACCAGTAGGTGTTCTTCAGATTCAGAACATTGGCGATGATGATGTAGCCCGGGATCATGCCGCCGGAAAAGAACATGGAGAAGATGATCATGTTCAGGAAGAAATTGCGGCCACGGAGACGGGGCTTTGAGATGGCATAGGCCATGGTGACGGTACAGAAGAGGTTGATGAGGGTACCGGCCACCGTAATGAAAATCGAGTTGCTGAAGCCGCGCAGGATCTTGTTTGAGGAGAAGATGTACTGGTAGGCGGCTGTGGACACATCCTGGGGAATGAAGAACATGGGCCGGGTGGCAATCTCGTATTCCGTGGCAAAGGATGCGCCGATGATGTAGATGAAGGGAATGATGGTCGTGATGGCAATCAGGGTGACGATGAGATAATTCAGAATATCGAATACCCGACTGCCTATGGTGGCATTCTGGCCGACGGGGCCGGAGGATACAATCATTTTTTTCTGTTTGTCTGCCATGTTGCTTCCTCCTTCCTCAATACAGTCCCTGCTCGCCCATGGCATGGGCGATCTTGTTGGACAGAACCACCAGTGTGACGCTGACCACGGACTTCATCAGACCGATGGCAGAAGCGTAACTGAACTGTCCGGACTGAATGCCCTGCTGGTACACGAACACGTCCAGGGTCTGGGAGACCTTGCGGTTGAGTGCATTGGCCATCAGGATCAGGTGATCATAGCCTGTATCCAGCACGCTGCCCATGCGCAGAATCAGCATCAGCACGATGGTGGAGCGGATGGCGGGGAGGGTGATGTGCCACAGGCGGCGAAGCCGTCCGGCGCCGTCCACCATGGCTGCCTCATACAGCTGAGTGTCCACATTGGTCAGGGCGGCCAGGAAGATGATGGTACCCCAGCCGGTTTCCTTCCAGATGGTCTGACCGATGATCATCCAGCGGAAGGTATCAGGAGACCCCATGTAGTTGATGGGATGTCCCAGAAGCTGCTCGGTAAGCTTGTAGACGATGCCGGAGGTGCCGAACATCACGAAGGTGATGGAGACCACGATCACGATGGAAATGAAGTGGGGCACATACAGCAGGGTCTGGAGGATCTTCTTGTATCTCAGCGACTGCATTTCATTGAGGAGCAGAGCCAGAATGATCGGCGCCGGGAAATAGAAGACGATGTTCATCAGGCTCAGAATGAGCGTATTGGTCAGATAGGTGATCCAGGATGGGAAATTAAAAAAGTATTTGAACCACTTCAGGCCGACCCACTGAGAATGAAGCACACCGGAGAAGGGAACGTAATTCTCAAAGGCGATGACGATGCCGAACATCGGCAGGTACTTGAATATGATGAAGTAAACCAGACCGGGAAGCAGGAGCAGATACAGCCATCTGTCGCGCTTGACATCAGCGCCAAGCTTTTGCCAGTACTTTTTTCCGCTTCCATACATGGCTTTTCGCTCTGCAGCTTTAGATCCCATATGTCTTCATTCCTTTCTACAGTACACCCTGTGATATTTTGGTATGTTTCCTGCAAAATATCCCATTGGAAACTATGTGAGATCTGTCCAATTGTTGTGTGGATTGTAACATGGGAAACTTTGGAAAGTCAATATAAATGAGAAACGGGGGATGACTGATTTGGGATGGAAACATGCTGAAAACGTCCATATTCATGCCGGGGATCATGGCTTGCCCCGGAAGATACAAAAAAAAAGACTTCCCGGCAAGCGGGAAGTCTTGGATGTCAGTTTCAGAACTGGCTCTGCCTCTGAGCGGCGAAGCACTCGCGGCAGTACACGGGCCGATCCCCACGGGGCTGGAAGGGCACCTGAGTCTCGCGGCCGCAGCCATCGCAGATCACAGTGTACATCTGACGGGGCTGGGTGCCATTCTGAGCGGCGCGCTTGGCGGCACGGCACTCGGGGCAGCGGCTGGGCTTGTTCTTGAATTCCTTCTCGGCGAAGAAGGCCTGCTCGGAAGCAGAGAACACGAACTCGCGGCCACAGTCACGACAGACAAGGGTTTCATCCTGATACATAGTGAACAACCTCCTGAGATTGGATAAAAAAGATCATCACCCACCAAGTTGCCGTTCGGTGCTTCTCATGGTGTACGACAGCTTGCTGCGTGGTACCACAGGAGTAAAGAACTTTGCGATGCGGCGGGCACGCAATGTATTGTATCATAACTGTTCCTAATTGTGTAGCACAACATGAAGTGGTAAGAAAGCAGGAGTAAACGAGATATTCGATATTTTGGCCCTGTCTGCCCTGCGGTGTACAGAAAACCCAAAGAAAAATCATGGAAAACCCAACAAAAATAAATATTTCTGGCTGTATCCCTGCAGAAATAGGGAAAGAAAGGTCGGGCGGAGGAAGAATTGCGGAAAAGAAGGCAAAACAATTCTTGTAGTATATTCAATTTGAGTAAAATCGCGATACAATACTCATGCTATGAAACGCCAATAAAGTGACTGTACAAGTGACTTTTGGAGTGAGTTGATCAGACATGCAGATCCGGTGCTGATGATATAAGGGACAACAGTATACATCCTCTATCAGATGCAGTCTTTTTTTGCAGCGGATCTGTGTTTGGGTTCCGATCTGAACGAATCAGGAGGCATCCACCGATGAATTATGTTGATCTGGGTCAGCGCGTGCGGGCAACCAGAAAAAAGCAGGCGATGACCCAGGAACAGCTGGCTGAAAAGGTAGGGATTTCTTCATCATTTCTCGGACATATTGAGCGTGGAACACGTGCGGTGAGCGTGGATACCCTGGTGGCACTGTGCAATGTGCTTTCCGTGCGGGCGGACTATCTTCTGGGCGCCAGTCTGACAAACTTTGACAGCTGCTGTCCGGAAGGCCTGATGGACGAGGACAGGAAAAAGCTGACAGATTTTCTGCAGGTGGCACTGGATACTGCAAACACATGGAACCAGGCGAAAAGCTGCAAAGAGACATGCTGAAAAGATTCTGAACGCGAAGCCGGCGAAAGAAAAAAGAAGGCACGGGCCTTCTTTTTTCTTTCGCATTTGTGTGTGATATACTCCTCCTGGCACGATTGCATGAGGAGGACAGGCAGATGAAGCAGACAGAGCACACGGCGATTGTGGTTCACACATCCAATTACCGGGACCGCGACAGAATGCTGACGCTCTTCAGCCCCGTCAAGGGGAAGATGGATGTCATTGCCAGGGGCTGCAGGAGTCCCAGATCGCCGCTTATCAATGCCTCGGAGCTGTTTGCCCTCGGTGACTTTGAGCTCTATGAAAAGCAGGGAAGGCAGACCGTCGTGTCGTGCCAGCTGATCGAAAACTTCTATCCGCTCAGGGAGGACTATGAGCGCCTCGCGTGTGGCACCTTTCTTCTGAATCTGTGCGGGGCGGTGATTCAGCCCATGCAGCCTGCCCAGGACCTGTTCATGCTGCTTTTGCACACCCTCTCGCGCCTGGCCTTCAGCACGCAGGAGTGGCGGCCGCTCCTCACGGGCTTTTTTGTCCACTATGCCCAGGACCTTGGCATCCTCCCGGATATGGACAGGTGCCTTGCCTGCGGCCGGGAGATGGAGGAGGGCAGCCATGCGTTTTTCGACATGGGTCGGGGCGGATTCACATGCCATTCCTGCGGAAAGATCGATGCTGCTGCTGTGCCCTTTTCCGGGGAGCAGATGGCGTTCATCAGAAAAGCACGCAGGACGGGAGCGTCCGAATGGACGGACTCGCCTGCGTGCCATGCGCCGTTTCAGGCGATGAAACACTATGTGGAATCATATCTTGGGACAAGGCTCAGAAGCGGTCTGATGATCCCTGAGTGATCAGCGGGCCGGGAGGTAGGGCTGCGGCGCATAGCCGAGCGTGGCATCGTATGGCGCGAGGTCATATTTCGTGTCCCGCTGAATCAGGCCCATGACGTAGTCTACGTCCTCGGGGTCTGTGACCCGGATGGGCTGATAGTGGTTCTCAGGATAACTGTCCGTGGTGTAGCCGGGGTAGATGTCCAGCTGCTGCCCCAGGAACTCCCCGTCATCTGAAAAGTCCATACGGATCCGGAAGGCGGCTGTGCCCAGCGCCTCCGGCTTTTTGACGCTGGCATTTCCGCCAAAGCAGAAGTTCCCCAGCGAATAGCAGATCAGGCGGTCCTTATACTGGTCAAGGCCCAGAAGCACATGCGGATGGTGCATGATGATCAGGTCGGCACCGGCGTCAATGAACATGCGGGACCAGTTTTCCTGGTTTCCGTTGCGGCGCTTGCCGTACTCTGTGCCGGTGTGCAGTGTGACGATGGCCGCCTGGATCTCGCCCTTGCCCTTGAGCTCCTTGATACGGTCACAGACCTGGTTACGGTACTTGTTGACCACAGTGGAATTGAGGCCAAAGAACAGGATGCGGATGCCGTCCTTTTCGTAGATATATTCCTGACCGTAGCCAAAATGGCTGACACCGTACTGGTCGAGGGCCGCCAGGGTGGAGTCATAGCCTACGGTGCCGTAGTCCTGCGCGTGATTGTTGGAGGTATTGCATATCTCAATGGATGAGACATTGAGAATCTCCGTGAAGGCTGTAGGACCGCGGAAGTTGAAATCACTGTTGCTCTTTTTCTTGAAGCCCTGGGTGGTGTCTGAGAGCACGCCCTCAAGATTGACGATGGTGATATCGTCCGTCTCAAACAGGTCCATATAGTTTTTCATGAAGTAGTCGTAGCCATACTCTTCTGCATACGAGTCAAAGGAGGTGGCACGGCTGCGGAACTGGTCCTCGCTCCCAAGCGTCACATCTCCCGTGAAGGTCATGAGGACCGAGCGGTCCGCAAGGGCGGTGGAGAGTGAAAAGAGAAGCAGACATACAATCAGACACGAAATCAGACAGGGGATCCGGGTTTTCATAGAATAACTCCTTATCAATCACAGTCCTGCACCGCAGGTGATGCACGCCGCTTCCGATGAAGCAGCATCCTCAGAATCTGGACCTTTGCGATTTTCCAGTAACAGAGGGTGAGTATACCATAAACGGCACCGCCGAAAAAGACGAGCAGCATGAGACCTGTCCATGTGTCGGGGACAAGGGGCATCAGGGATCGCACCGCGAGCGTCATGGAGGTGCCGATCAGGAGATAGCTGAGGAGGATTTTGAGATAGGATCTGTATGGGAGATCACCCCGGACGTGCAGGTACTGGACCACGGGCACGGCAAGCTCCGCCAGCAGGGTTCCCACCACGGCACCCATGGCGCCCATGGATGGAATCAGGGAGAAATTGACGATCAGGTTAACGCACGCGCCTGTCAGCACGGAGTGCAGCACCACACGGTCCAGACCGTTTGGCAGGATCCACTGCATCCGCACCACGTTCGCAAACCCGATCATGATAAGGGAAAAGCCAAGGGGCATCATCAGCGTGCCGGAGTAGACAAAGTCGTCCCCGTAAAAGAGCGGGGCGAAGCGGTCTGCGACCGAGAGGATGCCGAAGGCCATGGCCGACACCATGCACAGAATGAGGTGCATGGACAGGTGCATGGAGCGTCGGACCTCCTGAAGGTCCCCCTGCTCTATCAGGTGCGCGCTCCTTGGCATCATGACATTGCCGAAGGCAGAGATGAAGCCGGAGAGACAGTAGATGATTTTCTCTGCGTTCTCATACAGGCCGTTCTGCGCCATCCCGGCGATGGAGCCCACCATGACCTTGTCCATGGTGCGGTAGATGCTCACGGCAATGACGGAGACAAAAAGGCCAAGGCACGGGACGAAGTGCCGAAGGCTGTCCCGGAGCGGGACGCGGACCGGGGTCACGAGCTTTCTCAGGCTCATGCAGCACAGGAGGCACCCCAGGAGCGTGGACAGGGACCAGGCAAAGCCGTAGATCCACAGGTCCTCCTGGCTGTGGATGAAGAGAAACACGCACCCCGCGGCCAGAAGCTTGACGAAGGTGTTTCGAAGAGCGATGGGGCGGAACTGGTCAAGCCCCATCAGGCACCAGTCCAGATTGCACAGGCACGAGACGCTCATGAGGGTCAGAGACCAGGCGATGGGCGACGTTTCCCCGGAGAAAAACGCACAGTAGATCAGCCAGAAGAAAAGCGCCACCGCGGCCACCAGGCGCTGCATGCCAAAGATTTCGGAGAAGGTCCGGCTGAGCATGGACGGATTGTCCCGGACCCTGGAGATGGCGCGGACGCCGTAGGATTCAAGGCCCAGGGTGCCGATGAGGACAAAGATATAGGAAGCGTTCCATGCATGGGCGTACATGCCCACGCCCGTCTGGCCGACCGTGCGGGACAGATACGGCGCCGTGACCAGAGGGAGCAGAATGGAAAAGACGCGGTAGGAGACATTGTATAAGGTATTGATGCGGGTGCTGGTTTTCTTTACGCTCATCTTCTTGATCAGTCATCCTCCGGTGAGTATTGGGATGCAAAGGCGAAACGTCCGGAAAAGCCGGGCAGAAATTTAAAATTTCTCCGAAGGCACGAAAATATCCTGCATGCCCTTGACAAAGCACTGCGAAGACGTCATGATTGCGTCAACCAATTCTACAGAATTGGTTGACGCAATTTTTCGCAGATCACAGATCACAATAAGAAAGAAGTGTTTGTCTTTGCAGAAAGCTGTCCGGATTCCTGTGAGCAAAATGGTCCTCTGTGCCTTTTTTGCCGCGCTGACTGCCGTGTGTGCGCAGGTGACCATCCCCATCGGCACCATCCCTGTGACGCTGTCTCTCCTGCCTGTGCTCCTGTGCGCGGCCCTTCTTGGGAAATGGTATTCTTCCCTTGCCATGGTGGTCTATCTTCTGCTTGGCCTGTTTGGCGCACCGGTGTTTTCGGGAATGACCGGCGGGGCCGCAAAGCTCTTCGGGGTGACCGGCGGCTACATCCTGGGCTATATTCCCTGCGTGTTTCTGACCGGCTGGATCATGGAGAAATGGGGCACCTCTTTTGTGAAGACCTGCCTTGCCATGGCAGTCGGGGTGCTTGTATGCTACGCCTTTGGCACCGCCTGGTTCATGGTGATCTCCGGCAAGGGGCTGATGGAGAGCCTTGGCCTGTGCGTGCTGCCCTTCCTTCCCTTTGATGCAGTGAAGATCCTCATCGCCTCCGCCCTGTATGTGCGCCTGAGGGAGCCGCTGAAAAAGCTGATGTAAACATAAACGCCAAAGCGTCATGCCCTGGTTTATGCGGGACATGGCGCTTTTCATTGCACTCTTCTTTTCCACCTGCTATCATGTCCGGGGATATGATAAATGAAAGCTGAACAGAATCACACGCATGGCCTTTTTGCCATGCCGGGAAAAGTAAAATCTCACAGGGGGATGATCGTGTGTTTTTGACGCTTGCAGGCATTGGCACCCTGCTATTGGCACTCTGGTATCTGATCGCGGCGGAGGTGAGAGACTTGAAGGGATGGAAGCGGGCCTTTTTCAAGATCCTGCCCACGTCCCTGTGCGCCCTGACGGCGCTGATCGGCGCCCTCCAGACGCGTTTGCCCAGCAGCTTCTGTCTGTTTGCAGGGCTTGCCGTGTGCGCCCTGGCGGACTGGCAGCTGGAGTTCCGGTTTCTCCTTGGGATGGGCTGCTTTGCCGTGGGGCATCTGTGCTACTGCGCGGGCTACCTTCTGGCAGGGCCGCTCAGGATCGTGTCCCTGCTGGTCTTTCTCCTTCTCATGTGCCTCGTCCTGATCCTCTATTCCCGATTGAAGGGCGGCCTTGACAAGGCACCGCTGTTTCTGTGCTATGCCGTGGTGCTGGTGAGCATGGCCTCTCTGGCTGCCGGCCGCGGACCGCTGCTCCTCTCCGGGGCGCTTCTGTTTGTGCTATCCGACCTCATGATCGGCATCCGCATGGCGAAAAACATTGAAAACCGGGCATGGAACATCACCATCATGGTCACCTACTATCTGGCCCAGTGGCTGATCGCCATGACGGCCTGGTTCCCGGGGTGAAAGGGGATGGAGAAACATACGGAAAGCCGCGGACAGATGCAGATGGCGATGGAGCGAGGGGCCGGGCAGGCGGAACTCTGCGAGCTTCTCTGGGAGAGCCTGAGGGACATGGAGGGCAGGACCTTTGTCACCATGCGGGGTCTTACCTTCACCTACGAGATCCGTGGCGGGGAAATGTTCATCTCAAGGAAGGAGAAATCCATCACCCGGGCCTCGGTGGAGATGGCCTTTCAGAGGGCCCTTGAGGTCGAGGCCGCGGAGGGTTGGGTCCGGGGACCGAAGCGCCTTGGCACCTTCGGCGCATCCTATCTCCTGCCGGTCTTTATCGCCCTTGGCATCTGCAGGGGAGAGAGCCCGGAAAAGCAGCAGAAGATGGTCTTCTGAACGTGAAACCAGGGGATACATGGCAAAAAAGGGGGAAGTCACATGCGGCCGGTCACGCTTTCCGGCACGGACCTGAGGGTCAGCCGGATCTGTCTTGGTACGGCAAACTTCGGGTATCTGACGGAGGAAGAGGAAGCGTTCCGCATCCTGGATGCATTTGCGGAAGAAGGCGGAACGATGCTGGACACGGCCAACGTCTATTGCAGATGGGTGGAGGGCAGGGACAACTGCTCGGAGAAGGTCATCGGCAGATGGCTCAGCGCGCGCGGCATGCACGGGAAGATGGTGGTGGCCACCAAGGGCGGACACTATGCCTTCTCGGGTGAGGAACCGTGGAGGTTCAGCCGGGTGACGGAAAAGTGTGTCCGGCAGGACATGGAAAGCTCCATGGAGGCGCTCGGCGAAAACCAGCTGCCCTTCTACTGGCTGCACCGGGACAATCCGGACATGGAGGCCGGTGAGATCGTGCAGATGATGGAAGCGTTCAGGGCATCCGGGCTCTTTCGCTTCTTTGGTGTATCCAACTGGACGGCGGAGCGGCTGGAAAATGCCTTCGCATACGGAAAAGAGCACAGGGTCAAGGGCCTGAGCGCTGTGTCCAACCATCTGTGCCTGGCACGCGAGCGGCCGGGCCAGGGCGGGGATCCGACGGTGCTCACGGTCGATGATGCGGAGGAGGCCCTCCACGCGAGGACCGGGATTCCTCTCATCCCCTGGGGTGCGGCCGGCCAGGGCTGCTTCTCACAGGTGGAGGGCACGGACGAAATCCTTCAGATAAAGGGCTTTCAGGCAAGGTATGGCGGCAGGTACGATCTTCCGGAGAACCATCGCATGGCGGAAAAGCTCCTGAAGATCTCCCGCAGGACCGGTGTGTCCACCATGGCGCTGTCGGTGGCGCTTCTGACCCTGCGTCCCTATCAGGTGATCCCCGTCATGGCCGTATCGCGCCTGGAACAGATGCGTGAACTGTTTGCAGCGGATGCCGCCATAGAGATGCTGGAGCAGGAGGACATTCGCAGGGAACTGCGAGCCGTCATGACAGAGCCATAAGCAGAATAAAAACGCCATCGGACTTGGGTGTCCGATGGCTTTTATTCTACGCCGGCCATGAAGTCCGGCAGGTCGAGGGCGTCCTGGGGGACCGAGGCCAAGGCATAGACGAGACCAAAGAGGCGGTTGTCATGCTCGCCCGAGTCCTCCACCTGCCACCCGCGCCGCACCTGGCTTTCGTGGCAGGCCATGGCATCCCTGGCGACCGAAATCCCGTCCTGCCCGCCGAAGGCGGCAAGCGGCACGTGCCAGTCCATGAGGACGGGATGCTCCGTCCCCTCGTGCAGATAGACCTTTTGGACCGTATGGGTTCCGAATGCCTCAGCGGACGCCGGGAAGCGGCCTGCATCCCCGGATGCGAGGCTGCCTGCGAGGGCGACCTGTGCCGCGGCCCTGTGCGCCGGATGGCCGTACTCTCCCGAGAGACCGTGGGAGATGACGACGGCAGGGCGGTATTTCCGGATGCAGGCGGTGACGCGCTCCATGAGCGTGTCCTCACCCCAGTGACGCAGCTGGTCCTCGAGATCCCGCCCGCGGTAATCGGTAAAATCGAGAAAGGCAGGGTAGCAGCGGACGCCGCAGGTCCAGAGGCTGTCCAGGAATTCGAGGCGCCGGATGGGCGTTGCCGGCACGAGGCAGGCCACCTGCACGGTCTTTCCCATTTCGCCTGCGTACGTGGGCAGCAGGCCGCCGAACCAGAGCACTTCATCGTCCGGGTGCGCAACGAGCAGAAGGAGATCGGCCGCTTCCGCATCCTGCCAGACGTGCACCCAATCTGGTACCTCACCGCAGCCGAGCACCCGGATCTCTGCGATGTTCAGGGAAAAGCGCTGGTTATCCGGGGAAAGGATGCGAAGCTTCCTGCAGCTGCGGGGGACAGGGATGTATTCCTGAAGGTGCCCCTGATAGCTTCCGGCGGCAAGATAGGCTTTCTGTGTCTCGTCCCATATCTCCACATCAAAGGGCAGGGTGCGCTCCGAGAGCTCCAGGTATATCCCGCCGATCTCCTCAGGGGAGGTGATCTCAAGATATCCGCCCTTTTTTCGCATGATGTAGACGGTGTCCCGCCGGTCGTCCGTGAGTCGATCGTGCCGCCGGGTGGTGCCGTTGCCAAAGAGGCGGCAGAGTGCAGTGAGGTCCTGTGCCTCCCCCTGGCCGGCTGCCAGTGCAGGAAGGACACACAGGGACAGGAGGAGCGCAAACAGCATAAGGTATGCAGCCCGTCTCATGGGTTCCCCACATCCATGGCGGTTTTGCCCTTTCGCAGCACTCGGCCGAGCGCCCGGATCCCCCTGTCCACCAGCGTCACGGCGGGCCCGATCGTGAAGGCGAGGATCGCGGTGCCGATGGTCAGATGTCCCCCGCAGAGGATGCCGAGGGCGATCATCATCCAGTCCCAGGCCATGCGGACGGGCGAAAAGGGCCAGGAGGTCAGGTGGCAGACGATCTTCGGTGCGGCATCGAAGGGGGCCAGGCCCATGTCTGCATTCATGTACATGGACACGGCGATGAGAAAGGGAATGAGTCCAAGGAGAAAAATGAGTGTCCGGGAGGGTTGGAGCGTAAAGAGGGCCGGATCGAGGAACCTGTGCTCCAGCATGCGGCAGAAGTCTGAGATATAGCCGATCAGGCACATGTTGAAGATGGTGCCAAGCCCCAGGGTGCCCGGGAGCACAAGGATCTGGGGGATGATCAGGATGAGATTGAACAGCACCATGGTGGTGCCAAAGCTCAGGTGGATCCTGTCTGAAAGGGACGTGAGCATGAAGGAACTGGTGTCCGTGCCGTAGCCTGCTTCCAGGAGAAGGGAGAGGGACATGCCCATCAGGAGGACACCCAGGGACATTTTGACAAAACGGCGGCGGTCAAAGCGGGAAGTGAAGGATTGCAGCGCCTTTTGCAAGTGAAACAGCCCTTTCTGTGCGGGATGTGTCGGGTGGAAAGCCTGCGAAAGAATACTCGCATACCCGGGCAAAGTAAAGGACGGGCATAAAAAGAGCCCGCCACAGGATGGCGAGCATGAGATTTACCGGATGATGAGGCCCGAGCCGGGCTTCAGATCGATTTGAAGTGTGGAACCCGGAAGCAGGTCGCCTGAGATGATGCGTCTTGCCACCAGCGTTTCCACGTGGCTCTGCAGATACCGCTTGAGGGGACGTGCACCGTAGATGGGATCAAAGCCCTGGTCGATCACATAGTCCATGGCCTGCTCGGTGAGCTCCACATTCAGGCGCTTGTCCTGCAGGCGCTGGTTGAGGCTGCGAAGCATGAGGTCCACGATCCTGCGGATCTGGCTCTCCGTCAGCGGGCGATAGTAGACGATCTCATCAATTCTGTTCAGGAACTCGGGGCGGAAGTGGTGCTTGAGGAGCTGGTCTACCTGGTTCCTTGCCTCAGGGGTGATATCGCCGTCCCGGATGCCGTCGAGGATATACTCGCTGCCGAGGTTGCTGGTCATGATCAGGATCGTGTTCTTGAAGTCCACGGTCCTGCCCTGACTGTCGGTGATCCTTCCGTCGTCCAGCACCTGCAGAAGGACATTGAAGACGTCCGGATGCGCCTTTTCCACCTCATCAAAGAGCACCACGGAGTAGGGGTGGCGCCGCACGGCTTCCGTCAACTGACCGCCCTCGTCGTAGCCCACATATCCTGGAGGTGCCCCGATGAGGCGGGAGACGCTGAACTTCTCCATGTACTCGGACATATCCAGGCGGATCATGTTCTTCTCGTCGTCAAACAGCGCCTGGGCCAGGGTCTTGGCAAGCTCTGTCTTGCCCACGCCCGTGGGGCCGAGGAACAGGAAGGAACCGAGGGGACGGTTCGGGTCCTGGATGCCGGCGCGGCTGCGCAGGATGGCCTCCGACACCTTCCGAACGGCCTCGTCCTGTCCGATGACCCGCTCGTGCAGAGTATCCTCCAGGTGCAGGAGCTTTTCGCGCTCGCCCTCCATGAGACGGGACACAGGGATGCCGGTCCAGCGGCCCACGATCCGGGCGATCTCCTCGTCGGTGACACGGTCGTGGAGGAGGGAATCCTCGCCCCTTGTCTTTTCGGCTCTTGCCTCCTCTGCCTCCAGGTCCTTTTTCAGCTGGGGGAGTTTTCCATATTTGAGCTCGGCGGCCCGGTTCAGGTCATAGTTGCGCTCGGCCTTCTCGATCTCGGCATTGGTGCTCTCGATCTCCTCGCGAAGCTTCGTCACCTTCCCGATGGCTTCCTTCTCGCTCTCCCAGCGGGCCTTCATGGCATTGAAGGTGTCCCGCTGCTCGGCCAGCTCCTTCTGGACGTCGCTCAGGTGGGACTTGGACAGTTCATCGTCGTCCTTTTTGAGGGCGGCCTCCTCGATCTCCAGCTGCATGATCCTGCGCCGCACGTCGTCCAGCTCGGTGGGCAGGGAGTCGATCTCTGTGCGGATCATGGCGCAGGCCTCGTCCACCAGGTCGATGGCCTTGTCGGGAAGAAATCTGTCGGTGATGTAGCGGTTGGAGAGGGTGGCAGCGGCGATCAGGGCGCCGTCCTGGATCTTGACGCCGTGGAACACCTCATACCGTTCCTTGAGACCGCGCAGGATGGCGATGGAATCCTCCACCGTCGGCTCCTCCACCATGACGGGCTGGAAACGGCGCTCGAGGGCCGCATCCTTCTCGATGTATTCGCGGTACTCGTTGAGGGTGGTGGCGCCGATGCAGTGCAGTTCGCCCCTGGCCAGCATGGGCTTGAGCAGATTGCCCGCATCCATGGCACCGTCCGCCTTGCCGGCCCCCACGATGGTGTGCAGCTCGTCGATGAACAGGATGATCCTGCCCTCGCTCTTTTTGATCTCGGCCAGCACGGCCTTCAGGCGCTCCTCAAACTCGCCCCGGAACTTGGCGCCCGCAATCAGGCTGCCCATGTCCAGGGAGAAGATGGTGCGGTCCTTGAGGCTGTCCGGGACATCGCCCCGCACGATCCTCTGGGCGAGGCCCTCTGCGATGGCTGTCTTGCCCACGCCGGGCTCACCGATGAGCACAGGATTGTTCTTGGTCTTGCGGGAGAGGATCCGGATCACGTTTCTGATTTCGCTGTCGCGCCCGATCACCGGGTCCAGCTTCTGCTGCCGGGCCATCTCCACCAGGTCCGTGCCGTACTTTTTCAGGGCATCATAGGTCTCCTCGGGATTGTCGGAGGTGACGCGGGTGGCACCGCGCACGGAGGAGAGGGCCTTGAGGAACTGATCCTCCTTGTAGCCGAGGCGGCGGAGGATATTCTTCATGTGTTCGTTGGGGCGGGCGCACAGGGCCATCCACAGATGCTCCACCGACACGTATTCATCCTTCATCTGGGTGGCTTTCTGATTTGCCTCCACCAGGGCCTTGTCCAGCTCGGGGGAGATGTAGACCTTGTCCGCTTCGCGGCCGGAGCCCGTCACCCTCGGAATCCGGGAGATGGCATCCTCCAGTGCCGCCTTCATGGCGTCGGGGGAGATGGAACATTTCTGCAGAAGCTGGGGGATCAGCCCGTTCGGATCTTCCATCAGGGCAAAGGCCAGGTGCTCCTCGTCCACCTGCATGTGCTGATACTGTGTTGCGATTGCCTGGGCACGCTGGAGTGCTTCCACGCTCTTTTGCGTATAATTATTCATGGCTGCCATTTCTGTCAGCTCCCTTCATGCCTGAATTCTGCCGGCGCGCGGGATATGCGTCCGGGAGCAAGGGCTTCTGACTTTCTTTGACCTTGCAGAAAGTATTTTACTCATGGAAAACGGGTTGTCAAGAGGAATTTCTGACTTTTTTTGACTTTTAAGAAAATTCGCAGAAAAAGCCATCCCGGAAAGGGATGGCTTCAGGAAAACCTCAGTATTTCATAAAGTGCGGCACCACGTGCTTGGCCGTCCAGATCACGGGGCCTTCCAGCGCCTTTCTGGCGTTTTTCAGCTCCTCACGGATCTGAATGTGCTGCGGGCAGTGGATTTCGCACGCCCCGCAGCCGATGCAGTTGGAGGCGAGGGTGGGGGTCTTTCGCAGGACGGTGCACATCATGTACTCCTTGAGGGCGGAAAAGCGGCCCTCGGAGTAGAGGCGGTTGTAGGCTGCGAAGGCGCCGGGAATGTCCACGCCGTGGGTGCAGGGCATGCAGTAGCGGCAGCCTGTGCAGGGCACCTTCATCTTCTCGTTGATCATCCGGGCGATGTCCTGAAGGAAGGCCTGATCTTCCTGCGTGAGCATGCCGGCCCTCGCCCGGTCCGCCTGAGATGCGTTTTCCCTGACCATGTCGAGACTGTTCATGCCCGATAGAATGCAGGTGACACCCTCCTGGTCCCACAGCCAGTCAAAGGCCCAGGCGGCAGCGGAGCGGTGGCTCGGGTGGGAAGCGATGGCAGCCTCCGCGTTCCTGGGCAGGTGGCTCACCAGACGCCCGCCGCGCAGCGGCTCCATGATGATCACCGGGATGCCTTTTTTCTGTGCATGCTCAAGGCCCGTGCGTCCGGCCTGGGAGTGCTCGTCCATGTAGTTATACTGGATCTGGCAGAAGTCCCAGTCCCATGCGTCCAGAAGCTCCAGAAACATGTCGGACATGCCGTGGTAGGAAAACCCGATCTGGCGGATCTGGCCGGACTTTTTCTTTTCCATGAGCCATTTGTCCACGCCCAGGCCCCTTAGGCGCTCCCAGGTGGCGATGTCGGTGAGCATGTGCATGAGGTAGTAGTCCACATGGTCTGTCCTGAGCCTTCGCAGCTCCTCCTGAAAGTACTTCTCCGCGCTCTCCGGCTTTTTGAGCAGATAGTGGGGGAGCTTGGTGGCGATGCGGATCTGGTCCCGGATGCCGTTTCGCTCAAAGATCTCTCCGATGGCGGCCTCGCTGCCGGGGTAGACATAGGCTGTGTCAAAGTAGTTGACGCCGGCGTGGAAGGCGGCCATGATCTCCTCCTCCGCCTTGTCCAGCTGGATTTTACCCGCGCTCTGCGTGAAGCGCATGCAGCCAAAGCCCAGAAGAGAAATGTCATTGCCATATCGGTCTTTTCGGTACTGCATATGGAAGCACCTCCTGAATAGATACCGTCTATGCGTGCGATTATAGCGGGGTACAGTGGGCGATTCAACAGAGTGCAATGAAAAAACAGCAAACGACAACAGAAGAATCAGGCTTCTGTATCCGCCTCCCCGGCACCGCTTCGGAAGGCACCCGGTGTCATGCCGTGGTGCTTTCTGAAGGCATGGCAGAAGGCGCTCTCGCTGGAAAACCCTGTGCTTTCGCAGATCTCACGAAGGGAAAGGCGGGTGCAGCGGAGGAGATAGCGGGCGGACTGCATGCGGCAGCGGATGAGGTACTCGTGGGGTGTGTAGCCGGTTTCCCTGAGAAACAGCCGCGAAAAATAGAAAGGGCTGAGGCCTGCTGTGTCCGCGATCCTCTGCAGGGACAGGTCCTCCGACAGGTGCTCTCCGATGAAGCCGGCGGCAGCGGATGCGATCTGGGCTGGGGTGAGAGGGTGCTGGGAAGAGGGGCGCACCAGAAGAAACTCCGTCAGGAGGTCCGTGAGGTGCCGGTGCAGCAGCGCGTCCTCTGCGGGCAGGTTTTCCGAGAAAATGCGCAGGATGGCGCGCAGGATGCGGAGGACGTGTGCGGGCTCGCTCATGAAAAAGACGCTGCCGAGGCGCTCTGAGATGGCGTCAAAGTAGTATCTGGCGCTCGTTCCGTCAAAATGGAGCCAGAGGCACTCGGCGCCGTCCGGGGCGCTGTAGCCGTGTGTCCGGTAGCAGTCAAGAAAAGCAAAGTGTCCCTCCGGGATCCTCTGTGTGATGTGGGGGAGGGACAGGAGCATCTCGCCCCGCTGGACATACATGATCAGAAAGCTGTCAAAGGACTGTCGGGTGAGGGTGTAGCCCGGCTCATAGGTGAACAGGCCGCACTGCAGGGGATAGAGAAACAGCTCCTGTGCCGTCCTGCCCGGCACGTGGATGTAGTATTCGGATGCAGGGGAAACATTCTGCTCGATGGATCTCATATTTCACGCTCCCGGCCTGCCTGCCCTTCGTCCCGGGGCAGGGGGTTTTAGGGCATTGTATCCCGGAAACCTGGAAAACTGCAAGACAGGAGAGCAGGAAATTACAAGAATTTGGCAGTCATGCGCAATGACAGCGGAATAAAAAAGGCATATCATAGAGCAAGCAGGATCAAAAGAGAGGCGGATCATGGTATGGATAACACAGAAAAAAAGGCAGACAGGGAACCTGGCAGCTGCGGGCAGATCGTGGATCTGAGACAGTTTACCCCGCAATCCCGCACAGATCTCGGGGAGGACTTTTCCGGGCAGGGTCCCCGCGGGGCCATCTCCTTCAACAGTTTCTACATGGAGATGGACGGAAAGCCGTTTTTTCCGGTATCCGGCGAATTTCACTACAGCCGGATGGATGAGCGCAGATGGGAGCGGGAGCTCATCAAGATGCGCCAGGGCGGCGTCAATGTGGTGTCCACCTACATCTTCTGGAACCATCTGGAAGAGGAGGAGGGCGTGTTCGACTTTTCGGGCAGGCGAAACCTCCGGAAATTTGTGGAGCTGTGTGCAGAGCAGGGCCTTTATGTCATCCTCCGGATCGGCCCCTTTGCTCACGGGGAGGTCAGAAACGGCGGGCTTCCTGACTGGCTCTACGGGAAACCCTTCGAGGTCAGGACGACGCAGCAGGGCTTCCTGGATGCGGTCAGGCGCCTGTACCGGGAGATCGCCCAGCAGGTGCAGGGGCAGTTTTTCAAAGATGGCGGGCCCATCATCGGGGTTCAGCTGGACAATGAGTACATGCATTCCTCAGCACCCTGGGAGATGACGACCGGCATCTCGGACGAGTGGGTCTTTCCCGGGGACGAGGGGGAACAGTATCTTCTCTCGCTCCGGGACCTGGCGCTGTCGGAGGGCATGACGCCCGCCTTTTTTACCGGGACCGCGTGGGGCGGTGCCGCCTACTCTGAGAAGGTGCTGCCTCTCTGGGGCGGCTATGCCTACAGGCCGTGGATTTTCTATTCCCACAGGGGCGAGCACCCGGCGACGGAGGAGTATGTCTATGAGGACTATCACCACCGGGACAGGACCTGGGCCGATGACTTTGCCCCCGCCTATGACCCGGAGTCCAGGCCGTATGCCTGCTGCGAGATGGGCGGCGGGATGATGTGCAGCTACTATTACCGGTTCGTCTTTCCCTGCAGGAGCGTGGATGCCCTGGCCAACATCAAGCTGGGGTCCGGGTGCAACTTTCTGGGCTACTACATGTTCCACGGCGGCACAAATCCCCTGGGAAAGCACGGGCAGTACCTCAATGAGTCCCAGGTGCCAAAGCGAAGCTACGACTATCAGGCGGCGCTGGGCGAGTTCGGACAGACCAGGGAATCCTACGCGCGACTGAGGACCATCCACTATTTCCTGCGCTTTTTCGGGGACCGCCTGGCGCAGATGGAGACGGTGCTGCCGGAAGGCGCGTCCCGGATTGACCCGCGCGACACACAGACGGTCCGGTGGGCCGTGCGGAGCGACGGGCAGAGCGGCTTTTTGTTTGTGAACAACTTTCAGGACCATGTGAAGATGGATGCCATCCGGGACCGGGTCGTGTCGGTGGTGGGCCGGGACGGGCAGGAAGTTTCCTTCAAACTGAGCCTTTCACCGGATGAGAATGCCATCCTTCCCTTTCACTTTGACATGGACGGGATCATGCTCCGCCGGGCCTCGGCGCAGCCTGTCCTGAGGACGGTGATTCATGGAAGGATCACCTACGTCTTCATGATCCCGGACGGCATGGACGGCATGCTGGATGTGGAAGAGGGAGTATCTATTGAGGAGGAAAAGGGGAGAGCGCAGGATACCGCGCGCGTGACATACCGGAAAGGGGAGCGCCTCGTGGATGTCATCTGCATGCCGCGGTGGCGTGCGGACACCCTGTACCTCCTACGCGACGGAAGCCTCATCCTGACGGAGGCTGCGCTCCTGGAGGAGATGGACGGCCGGATCCATCTGGAATCGCAGCGGGCGGAGGAGAAGATCTATACCTATCCGCCGGAGCGTCTCGCACGCTCAACTTCCTTCCAGCGGGAGGCGGATGAAGGCATCTTCGGCGTGTACACGGCCAGGGTGCCGGAAAAGGTGATCCCGGTGGATGCTAAGAGGACGGCAAACGGCAGATGGACCCTTTCGCTTCCACAGGATGCCCTGGACGGGGTCCGGGATGTGATCTTGAAGATCGACTACGAGGGGGATATCGGGAAACTCTTCCTGGGGAACGAGATGATCCACGACAATTTCTGCAACGGAGCGACCTGGGAATTCGGCCTCATGGAGTACGGGGACAGGCTGTCTGATGCCCTGACGCTCACGATCAGCCCTCTTCGCGCAGGGGCAAAGGTGCAGACCGAGACGGCCATGGCCGCAAGAAGCGAGCAGGTGGAGAGTGCTCTGGCGGAGCTCCGGGGTGTCCGGGCCTGCCCGGTATACGAGATGGAACTGGAAAGAGGAGGCAGCACACATGAAGGCAAGGGTGTATGAACAGACGGTGATCATCCCGACCTACAGGGCAGGGGAGCCCGAAAAGAGCCCGCTGTTCATCGAAAAGCGGGCGTACCAGGGCTCCACGGGCAAGGTCTACCCGCTGCCGGTGACAGAGAAGGTCAGCGACACGAAGGAGGACGTGGCCTACCGGGCGGTGATTCTGGAAAACGACTACCTCTACGTGATGATCCTCCCGGAGCTGGGCGGGCGCATCCAGAGGGCACTGGACAAGACGAATGGCTACGATTTTGTCTACTATAACCAGGTGATCAAGCCGGCCCTCGTGGGACTTGCCGGGCCCTGGATCTCCGGCGGGATCGAGTTCAACTGGCCGCAGCACCACCGTCCATCCACCTTCATGCCGGTGGACTGCACCTTCAGGGAGAATCCGGACGGCTCTGCCACCGTGGTGGTGGGCGAGACGGACAGGATGAACGGCACTAAGGGGAATGCCAGCATCACCCTGTACCCGGACAAAAGCTACATTGAGATCAGGGGCAGGTTATATAACCCTACGGACTATCCGCAGACGTTCCTGTGGTGGGCAAATCCCGCCGTCTCGGTGAACGAGAGGACCTTCTCCGTCTTTCCGCCGGACGTGAATGCCGTGATGGACCACGGGAAGCGCGCCGTGTCCACCTTCCCCATTGCCACGGGCGAGTACTACAAGGCGGACTACTCTGCAGGCGTGGACATCTCCCGTTACAGAAACATCCGCGTGCCCACCTCCTACATGGCGGCCCACTCGGACTTTGATTTTGTGGGTAACTTTGACGAGGGCAGGGACGCAGGACTCCTGCATGTGGCGGACCACCACGTGAGCCCGGGCAAGAAGCAGTGGACATGGGGCTGCGGGGACTTCGGGAAAACCTGGGACAGAAATCTGACGGACGAGGACGGCCCCTATATTGAGCTGATGACCGGTGTCTTCTGCGACAATCAGCCGGACTTCACCTGGCTGAAGCCCCGGGAGGAGAAGAACTTCGTCCAGTACTTCATGCCCTACAAGACCGTGGGCAGGGTCAGCAACGCCACCAGGGATGTGGTTCTCGGTGTGGACTTTCTGGATGCGGAGGGGAAGGTGCTGGAGTCAGATCCCTTCGCGCATGACGCTTCGGCAAACAGGGACATTGAGACCAGGGCCGCGCGCGGCAGGATCAAGGTCTATGCTACCGGCATCTTCCCCTCCGCCGAGATTCTGGTGAAATCGGGTGAAAGGGAGATCTACCGGAAAACTGTCGACCTGTCGCCCGAGGCGGCCTTCGTGGACACGGTGGAGAATCTCTGCGATTTTGAGGTGACCGTGTCGGATGCCCGGGGGCAGATCCTCTGCCGCTACAGGGAGTACGTGCGGGAAAACCGGCCGATCCCGGAACCCGCCGAGGCCATGAAGAAGCCGGGGGAGATTGCATCCCTGGAGGAACTGTATCTTGCGGGCCAGCACCTGGAACAGTACCGGCATGCCACCTTCCAGGCAAAGGATTACTATCTGGAGGGGCTGAGACGGGACCCCACGGACATCAGGCTGAACAACGCCTGCGGCCTGCTTCTCCTCAGAAGTGCTCAGGTGGAGGCGAGCATCCCCTACTTCAAAGCTGCGATCCGAAAGCAGACCATTCGCAATCCAAATCCATACAGCGGGGAGGCGCATCTGAACCTGGGGCTCGCGCTGGAAATGCAGGGCCGCGATCAGGAGGCGTACGATACCTTTTTCAAGGCCACGTGGAGCGCTGAGACCGCAGGGCAGGCCTTCGAGCATCTCGCCGCGCTGTGCGTCAAAAACGGCAGCCTCGGGGAGGCTCTGCAGTTTGCGGACGAGAGCCTGATCCGGAACTGGCACAGTATGAAGGTGCGATCCCTGAAGGCATCGATCCTTGCACACCTGTGCCCGGAGAGCAGTGAATACTGGAAGTTCCTGGAGGAGAGTCTGGAGATCGATCCGCTGTATCTGCCGCTTGTGTGCCGGCACGATGACCAGGAGCGCTTTGACGGGATCACGGGAGGCCGCGCGGAGGAATACCTGGACGTGGCATATGAATACATGGGCTTTGGCTTTTACCGGGATGCTGCGGACCTGCTGTCAAGGTGCCGACAGGACCATCCCATGAAGCACTATGCCATGGCCGTGTGCCATGCGCGCCTGGGCGACAGGGACGCATGTTTGCGTGCATGCCGCGCGGGCGAGGCAGCCCCGCAGGATTACTGTTTCCCGAGCCGGGTGGAGGAGGCGATGATCCTCAGGGAGGTGATCGCCATCCTGGAAGACAGCGGCGAGGCGGCGCCCATGGCGCACTATGACCTGGGGCAGCTTCTGTACGACAAAAAGCAGTACGGGGAGGCCATCTGCCACTGGCAGGCGTCCGCGAAGGCAAAGGACGACTTTGCCCTGACCCACAGAAACCTGTCCATCGCCTGCTACAATCACGGGGACAGGGAGAAAGCCCTTGGTGAAATGGAGAAGGCGGTGAAGCTCGATGGCACCAACAGCAGGTTCCTTCTGGAGCAGGACCAGCTGCTGCGGCGCCTTTCGTGCCCCCCGAAGCATCGGCTTGAGATCCTGGAAGCATACCGGGAGATCCTCGCAGGCCGCTATGCCCTGATGCTCGCCTACGTTTCCCTCCTCAATGAAAACGGACGGTACAGGGAGGCGCTGGACCATCTTCTCAGCTACACCTTCCACGTGTGGGAGGGCGGTGAAGGCAAGGTGGCGGACGAATACAGAAAGGCGCTGTTCGCGCTCGCGGAGCAGGCCCTGGCGGAGAAAAAGCCGGAGGAGGCCTTCCAGTATGCAGAGCGCACCCTGAGCTATCCTGCAAACCTCGGGGAGGGGAAGCTGGACAATGTGCCGGACAACCGCGCCCACTACCTGATGGGCCTTGCCTGCAGGGAGATGGGCGAGGAAGACCGCGCGAAGGAGCTCTTTGTTCTGGCCACAAAGGGGTCCCAGGTGCCGGAGCCGGTGCGATACTACAACGATCAGCCGTCGGACTACATCTACTATCAGGGGCTGGCGTTCCACGCATTGACAGATGATGAGATGGCGAAGAAGAGCTTCCATCAGCTGATCATCTTCGGCGAGCGGCATCTGTTTGACCGGGTGGAGGCAGACTTTTTTGCCGTGTCCCTGCCGGAGCTGGAGGTCTTCGAGGATGACATGCAGAAGCGAAGCGACAACTACTGCCGCCGCCTCATGGAGCTTGGGAGAAAAGGACTCCTGGAGCTAAAGAAATGAGCGACAGACACCCTTGCCGGCCTTGGGCAAGGGTGTCTTTTACGGGCCATCTGGACATAAAAAAACATGCGCAGGACCGTCAGGGGATCCTGCGCATGGAGTTGTTGATTCAGCTTTCCGTAAACAGGGGCGTGGAGTAGTAGCGGTCGCCGCTGTCCGGCAGGAGGGCGACGATCACTTTTCCGCGGTTCTCCGGCCGCCTGGCCAGGGAGATGGCACCAAAGAGTGCTGCGCCCGAGGAGATGCCCGTGAGAATGCCTTCCTTTCTGGCCAGCAGCCTTGCAGTGGCAAAGGCATCCTCGCTGGATGCCTGGAACACCTCATCATAGACCTTTGTGTTCAGCACATCCGGCACAAAGCCGGCACCGATGCCCTGAATCTTGTGCGCACCGGCTCTGCCCTCGGACAGTACGGGGGAATCCGCCGGCTCAAGGGCGACCACCCGGATGTCGGGATTCTGCTGCTTCAGGTATTCTCCTGCACCCGTCACGGTACCGCCCGTGCCGACGCCTGCAATGAAGATATCCACCTTTCCGTCCGTGTCCCGCCAGATTTCGGGACCGGTGGTGGCAAAATGCATCTGAGGGTTCGCCGGATTTACAAACTGTCCGGGGATAAAGCTGTTCGGGATCTCCCGGGCCAGCTCCTCGGCCTTTGCGATGGCACCCTTCATGCCCTTGGCGCCCTCGGTCAGCACGATCTCGGCTCCATAGGCCTTGAGAATGTTCCGCCGCTCCACGCTCATGGTTTCCGGCATGGTCAGGATGATCCTGTAGCCTTTTGCAGCCGCAATGGCAGCAAGGCCGATGCCGGTATTCCCGGAGGTGGGCTCGATGATGACGGCCCCTTCCCTGAGAATCCCCTTCTCCTCGGCGTCCTCGATCATGGCCTTCGCTACCCGGTCCTTCACGCTGCCGGCCGGGTTGAAGTACTCGAGCTTCACAAGAACCGTAGCCTCAAGCCCCAGTTCTTTTTCGATATTGACAACCTCCAGCAGCGGCGTGCCGCCGATCAGATCCAGCGTGCTGCGGTGAATGTTTGCCATGATAGATGCCTCCCTCAAGGACTGCAGAGCATCCGGAAAAATAACCTCTTATGCCTGTACGTGCTTGCCTGTTCTGGTCTCGTAGTCCTGAAGTGCTGCCTGGATGGCTTCCTCGGCCAGCACGCTGCAGTGCAGCTTGTGGGCGGGCAGGCCGTCGAGTGCCTCGGTCACGGCCTTGTTGGTCAGCTGGCTGACCTCGCTCAGGGGCTTTCCCTTGATGAGCTCGGTGGCCATGGAGCTGGATGCGATGGCGCTTCCGCAGCCAAATGTCTCGAACTTGACATCCTGCACCACGTCATCTTCAATCTTCAGATACATCTTCATGATGTCGCCGCACTTGGCGTTGCCCACTTCTCCGACGGCATTGGCATCTTCCAGCACACCCACGTTGCGGGGATTGCGGAAATGATCCATCACCTTTTCACTGTACAGTGCCATGTTGCTTCCTCCTTCGATCCGGCCAGATACGCTGGCCCATGGATTCAGCCGATGAGCGTATGTCGCACTCGGCGATGATTTTACAGAATAAACGCTTTCTTCCCGTCCATCAGATCACGCCAGATGGGGGAGAAACTGCGCAGATACGTGACGACCTCGCCCACGGACCGGACGATGGTGTCCACCTCTTCCTCGGTGATGTCCTCTGAAAGACTCAGACGGAGCGAACCGTGTGCCACATCGTGCACCCGGCCGATGGCCAGAAGAACGTGGCTGGGATCGAGGGAGCCGGAGGTACAGGCGCTGCCGGAAGAAGCCTGGATGCCCTTGTCGTCCAGGAGCAGCAGGAGGGATTCACCCTCGATACCTTCGAAGCAGAAGTTCACATTGCCGGGCAGACGGCGGGTGGCATCGCCATTCAGCTCCCCGTGCGGGATCTGGTTGAGGCCGTCGATCAGGCGGTCACGCATGGCGATGAGATGCCTGGAGGTCTCGGGCATGTTGTCGACCGCTTCCTTCAGGGCCGTGGCCATGGCGGCAATGCCGGGGACGTTCTCGGTGCCGGCGCGCTTGCCGTTTTCCTGTGCGCCGCCCTCGATCAGGTTGGTGAGCGTAACGCCCTTTCTGACATACAGGAAGCCGACGCCCTTGGGACCGTGGAACTTGTGGGCGGAGGCGGAGAGAAGATCGACATTGGCATCCTGGACATTCACCGGGATGTGGCCCATGGCCTGGACGGCATCTGTGTGGAACAGCACGTGCTTTTCCCGGCAGATGGCGCCGATCTCCGGGATGGGCTGAATGGTGCCGATCTCGTTGTTGGCGTACATGATGGTCACAAGGCACGTGTCCTCGCGGATGGCAGCTGCCACTTCCTCGGGCAGGATGATGCCGTTCTCGTGCACGGGCAGAAGGGTGACCTCAAAGCCGTCCTTCTCAAGCCGCTTCAGGGTGTGCAGCACCGCATGGTGCTCAAAGGCGGTGGAGATAATATGCGTCTTTCCGCGCCTTTTTCCCGTCATCGCAGCGGAGAGAATTGCCTGATTGTCCGACTCACTGCCGCCGGAGGTGAAGATGATTTCCTTGGGGGATGCGCCAATGATGTCGGCGATCTCCTGGCGTGCGGACTCCAGCACTTCCTTGGCGTTCTGTCCGTGCTCATAAAGGCTAGAGGGGTTCCCCCAGACCGTCTCCATCAGGGAGGCCATGGTGCGAATGGCTGCTTCACTCATCTTTGTGGTGGCAGCGTTGTCGGCATAAATCACGTGTGTCAGCTCCTTTTTGGCTGCTTTCAGCAGCACCGCAGCGCATTATATATGCATTTACCTACTGTGTCAATGGGTTTATAAAATTTATAAAACTGCTTGATTTTTTATTTACCCTCTGATATACTAGGTAAAACGCGGAGACAGAGCAGGAGGCGGACGCGAGATGATTACCACCAGGGGAAGGTACGCGCTGCGTGTGATGATTGATCTGGCAGAACAAAGTGCCGGACCTGACGCAGGGAAGTGCATCCCCCTGAAGGACATCGCAGAGCGCCAGGGTGTATCGAAAAAGTACCTGGAGATCCTCATGCGCGACCTGGTGGAGCAGGGACTGGTCAAGGGCGCCAGCGGTAAGGGCGGAGGATACAGGCTGTGCCGGAAGCTCGAGGAATATCCGATCGGAGAGATCCTGGATCTGATGGAAGGTTCCCTGTCCCCCGTATCCTGTCTCACGGGGGAGCAGAACGATTGTCCCCAGAAGCGAAGCTGCCGTACCCTGCCAATGTGGGAGGAGTACGACAAGATGGTGCATGACTTCTTCTATAGTAAGAAACTGAGCGATCTGATCCAGGCAGGGGAGAGCGCGGAGGAAGCAGCCCCCTGATTCATCTCCGGAATATATGCAAAAGCGCCGCAGACACTGTCGTTGTGTCTGCGGCGCTTTTGCATATAGATGTTCAGAATTCAATCATCCTGATCACGCGGTATAAGCAGACGGGTCAGCCCCTCAGCCCACGGCATCCGAGATGACCTCTGCCTCACCCGGCGCGCCGACATAACAGACGCTGTCTCCCACAAAGAGGGCGCCGGGCACACCCGAGTGGGCGTCAAGATAGATCGAGCAGACACACTCCATGGACTGCCTGTCCCAGAAATCAATCACCCAGGATCCCGTGGAGGACCAGTAGGTGTCGTCCGTGTCCGGCTTTCTGTAGCTGGACACGATGCCATTCAGCCCTTCGAGCTGCTCCAGGGTGATGCCGCAGTCGTACTGCGGAATGAGCCGGAGGGCAAGGGACAGGGCATCCTCCGGTATCATCGCGTCCGCATCCGGATACGTCTGCATCGTGGAGGGATTGTAGGCATAGATGCCTGAGAGGTATTCTGCTGCAAAATCTGCGTTCACCTGCCAGTCCCAGAGCCGTGCATCCCCGTACAGCTCTTCCCATTCGTGCCGGATGCTGTCCAGGGATTCAATGGATGGGGACAGGACGGCAGCATCGGCTGTCTCCTCTGTATCTTCCGGCCCTTCCGGCTCCGCCTCGTCCGCATACGCGCACAGAGGACAGAGGCTGTAGGATAAGAGCAGATCTTCCTCAAAGGGAATCTCCGTGAGCGGCAGATAGTTTTCTGAGACGGTCCTGCACATGGGATCCGCATGAAGCCTTGTGCCGCCGTCGGGGTTCACATAGCAGTGCTCTGTAATTCTTTTCGGAATATCCCCGGAGGCCGAGCAGACAAGCGGCAGGAATAAGATGAAGACAAACAGGAGACAGGAAATCCTTTTCATGTTGAGTCACCTCCGCTTATTAAGACGGGACAGGGGGCGTCATTCATCCCCGGCTTTCCTCCGGGTGCCGCTGGCGGAACTGCAGGGGCGTCTCGCCAAACTGGCTGTGAAAGCGGCGGACAAAGTTGCTGGTGTCAGGATACCCGCAGGCCTCGGCCACGGCGCCCACCGGCAGCTCCGAGTGCTGAAGGAGGAGCTTTGCCCGGCTCAGGCGGGACTGGGTGACATACTGCATGGGGCTGACACCCACGCTCCTCCTGAAATGGGCGGACAGGCAGCCGGGGGAAACGTGATAGCTCTCCGCCAGCTTTTCCAGGGAGAAGGGCTCGCAGAAATGGTCGTCGAGCTCGGAGAGGATATCCTGTATGGGCAGAAATGAGAGCGTGTCCGCCGGGAGGAACATGTCGGGCCGGATGGCCTGGGCATCGGTGAGGATGAGGGTCATCAGGGCCTCCATGCGGGTGTCGGCGTAATTGCCGCCCTCCCGCTGCACACTCTCCAGAAGCGAAAAATACGTGTCAAACCGCGCTTTCAGCTCGCCTGTCCGGAGGACATAGGGGAACTGCTGCCCGTGGAAGCGGAAGACGGACAGGAGCAGCACGTCATTGTGAAAGGCCTTCAGCTGCGTCTGGGGAATCAGGAGATAATAGCGCCTGTAGGGCAGCGTGACCGGGCGGGACGCATGGGCATCAAAGGGATTGAGAAAGACCAGGGCACCCGCAGGACAGCTGTAATCCTGCTGGTGGATGGTCATGACGGCCTCCCCCTCCAGCACGTAGAGCAGCTCATAGTAGGTGTGGGTGTGCAGGGCGTGGGAGATGGGGGCGTCATTGTAGCGGATGGTAAAGGCCATGGGAACCCCCTCAAATCGAAATGACATATTTTTGAATTGAATCGGACAACTTTTTTCATCGGTTTTATTGTATGCTGTGTGGGAGAAAAATCAAGTTCAGCGCAAAATGAAATAGGCTTTTCGGGATGTGCATCTGGCGCATAAGAAGGAATTGGAAAGTGCGCATATTGTGCATCTGAATGGGATACAGAAATTTTGGCAAATGAGGGTCCAGCATGCAGCATACGGCGTTTCATTATAAGACCCTGGATGAGGTCAGAGCGGAAACAGAGAAACTGGGGACGGAACTGCCCCTCTCGGAAAACGTGCAGGCACTGCTCACGCCGCTGGAGATCCACGGACACAGAGCGATGAACCGCATCGCCTTTCAGCCCATGGAGGGGACAGACGGGACGGAGGATGGCGCGCCCGGGGAGATGACACGGAGACGATATCTGAGATTCGCCTCTGCAGGCCCCGGCATCATCTGGTTCGAGGCGGTGGCCACGCTCCCCGAGGTCCGGGCGTCAGCCCACCAGCTGCAGCTGCACGAGGGAAACGTGGATGCCTTCAGAAGCCTTCTGGATGAGATGCGGGAGGTCTCCCTGAGGAAAAACGGCTATGCGCCTGTCATCATCATGCAGGCTACCAACTCGGGGCGGTATGCAAAGCCCACGGGTGTGCCATCCCCGCGCATCGCCTATCACTGCCCGCCCCTGGAGGATACGCCGCTCCCGGACACATGCCTTGTGTCCGACGATGATCTGAAGCGCTATGAGGAGGCCTATGTGCCGGCCGCGGATCTTTGCCAGAGGGCCGGGTTTGACGGGATGGATGTCAAGTGCTGCCACAGGTACCTCGCCTGTGAACTGCTCTCCGCCTACACGCGGGAGGGCGAGTACGGCGGCAGCTATGAAAACAGGACCAGATTTCTGAAAAACTGCTACCGGGCAGCACAGAGCGCTGTGCGGGACAGGGACTTTTTCCTGACCAGCCGCCTGAATGTGTATGACGGGTTCCGGTATCCTTTCGGCTTTGGTGTGCGGGAGGGTGCAGGACTCGCGGTTGACCTTCGCGAGCCCCTTCGCCTGATTGGCGAGCTCCGGGAGGAATTTGGGATCCCCCTCATCAACGTGACCATGGGCAATCCATACAAGAATCCTCACGTGAACAGGCCCTATGACCACGGGAACTATGTGCCGGACGAGCACCCCCTGGAGGGTGTGAGCCGGATGATGCACGGCCTTTCCGAGATTCAGCATGCCGTGCCGGATCTGCCGGTCCTCGGCAGCGCCTTCTCCTATCTGCGGCAGTGGTCCGGCTGTCTTGCCGCCGGGATGGTGGAGGGCGGACACTGTGCGGTTGCCGGCTTTGGCCGCGAGGCGTTTGCCTATCCGGAGTTTATCCATGATCTGCTCAGAACCGGGCAGATGGATGCAAAGAAGGTCTGCATCAGCTGTGGCGGCTGTGCGGCGCTCCTTCGCGCCGGGACACCCGCCGGGTGCATCGTGCGGGACCGGGAGGTGTACAGGGCATGAGAACGGCGCTGGTGACAGGGTCCAGCCGCGGCATCGGCCGGGGCATCGCGGACATGCTGCACAGGGAAGGCTGGACGGTCATCTATTCCGGCACAAAGGCGGCCCGTCCGCAGGACCTGGAAATGGACCGGGACTATGTGGCCTGTGACATTTCAGTGCGGGAGGATCGCGAGCGCACCATATGCTATGTCGCGAAAGAATACGGCAGGCTGGACCTTCTGGTCAACAATGCCGGCGTGGCGCCCCTTGTCCGAACAGATCTTCTTGAGATGACGGAGGAGAGCTTTGACAGGGTTCTGTCCATCAACCTCAAAGGGACCATGTTCATGTCGCAGGCGGCGGCAAAGGAGATGCTGCGGGAGCGGGATGCGGGCATCCCGGACTGGCAGCCCAGGATCGTGCTGATCGGCAGCATGAGCGCCTACACCTCCTCCATATCCCGGGGAGAGTACTGCATCAGCAAGGCCGGGGTCGGGATGGTGACGAAACTGTTTGCCGACAGGCTGTCCGGGGAGGGCATCCCGGTCTTCGAGGTGCGGCCCGGCATCATCGACACGGACATGACCAAGGTCGTCCACGACAAGTATGAGAAGATGATCCGGGAGGGCCTTTTGCCGAATGGACGCTTCGGACAGGTGGAGGATGTGGCGAGGATGGTGCTGGCCTGCGCGGGCGGCCTGCTGGACTACTCCGCGGGCCAGGTCCTGGATGCGGACGGCGGCTTCCATCTGCGGCGTCTGTAAGGCAAGCAAACATATAGTGAACCATAAGTGAATGCGGGGATGGAAAAGATGCTGGAGACGCTTTGCGTCAGAAACGTGGTGGTGGGGTCCGGCTGTGCGGGACTCAATGCGGCCGATGTCCTGAGTGCGCTCGGGGAGGACGTGGTGCTGCTTACGGAGGACATGCTCTCCGGCACCTCCCGCAACACGGGCAGCGACAAGCAGACCTACTACAAGCTCTCCCTCTCCGGGGATGAGGGCGACAGCGTGGGCGAGATGGCGCGGGACCTGTGGTATCAGGATACGAACGGCGATACCGCCCTGTGCGAGGCGGCGGGGTCCGTGCCCTGCTTCATGAAGCTGGCCGCCCTCGGCGTGCCTTTTCCCACCAATGCCTACGGTGAATACGTGGGCTACCGCACGGACCACGATCCGAGAATGCGGGCCACCTCCGCAGGCCCGCTCACCAGCAGGATGATGACCGAGGCCCTGGAGGCATCGGTCATGGCAAAGCATGTGCAGGTCCTTCAGGGCCTTGCCGCCCGCATCGTGACGGGCGATCAGGGCGTGGAGGCGCTGGATGTATGGGACGGAAAGGCGGGGAGATTCTACCGCATCCGGTGTGCCAACGTGATCCTGTGCACCGGAGGTCCTGCCCACGTCTATCTCGAGCGGGTGTACCCGGAGAGCCAGCACGGCATGTCGGGGCTTGCCCTCGCCTGCGGTGCCGAGGGAGCGAACCTCCACTGCTGGCAGTACGGTCTGGCCTCTCTTGCGTTCCGCTGGAACCTTTCCGGGAGCTACCAGCAGGTGGTGCCGCGCTATGTCTCCGTGGGGGATGACGGCGAAGAGCGGGAATTCCTGCGGGAGCACCTCGGGGACGAGCAGCTGTGGTACCTGACCTTTTTAAAGGGCTACCAGTGGCCCTTTGATCCGGAGAAGGTGCCCGGGTCCAGCGAGATTGACCTTCTGGTCAAGCACGAGAAGGATCTGGGGCGGCGGGTGTACCTGGACTATCGAAGGAACCCGTCCGGCTTTTCCTTTGAGCGCCTCCCGAAGGAGGCTGCCGATTATCTCACGAATTCGGGTGCCGCAGGAAGCACGCCGTATGCGCGGCTGCAGGCTATGAATGCACCCGCGATCCAGCTGTATCTGGACCACGGCATCGACCTGGAAAAGGAGATGCTGGAGATCGGGGTCTGTGCCCAGCACCATAACGGCGGCATCGCGGTGGACAGCCACTGGCAGAGCAGCGTGACGGGCCTGTATGTGTGCGGCGAGGCGGCCGGCACCTTCGGGAGAAAGCGTCCCGGCGGCTCGGCCCTCAATTCCACGCAGGTGGGATCCCAAAGGGCTGCAAGGCACTGCCATGTAAACGGCCGGCAGGTGCAGGAGGCGGTCTCGCCGTGGACACCCATGGTGCTCCCGAGGCATGCGGACATGGGGCAGGTGGAAGCATTCCAGCGGGAGATGACCCGGGTGGCCGGCATCGAGCGGGACAGGGGCGGCATGGAGATGCTGTCAGGAGAGGTCCTCAGGCAGATCGGCGCCATGGGTGAGATACATGAGTGCGGCGAAGAGGACATTCTGGAAAGGCTTCTTTTCCGGGATATCCTGTGGACGCAGCGCGCGGTGCTCTCGGCGATGCTGAAATCGGAGGAGGAAACGGAGCCCGGTCAGGGCATCATGATCACCCGAGAAGGCACATCCACTCGGGTTGCAGCGCGTCCCATGCCGCAGAGGGACCTCTGGTTTGAGCGCGTCTGGAAGCGGTACCGGGAAGAGCAGGAGATGATACAGTGATCAGTGAAGTTCAGGACATGATCCGGGAAAGCCAGGTGGATATCCTGCGCCAGCGGATTGTGGACGGCGAATATGCGAGCCTTCCTGCCCAGGAGAAGCTGTCGTGGCTGTTTGAAGCGGCAAGACTTGGGAAGACAGAGATGCTCCGGATGCTCGCAGAGCGTATACACGGACTGGAGATCCGGGACAGGGAAGGGGAGGAAACCCTCCTGCATGCGGCCGCGGAGAGCGGTGACAGGGAGACGGTCCGCTTCTGTCTGGACGTCCTGGGGATGCGCCTTCTCACGACGGATGCGACAGGAAAAAGCGCGCTTGACCGGGTGAAGGACGCGGACAGGCAGCGGGAAATCTTTGGCATCACCACAGAGGACTGCTACCAAAACCCCGTGGTCCGCGGCTTTCATCCGGATCCGTCGGTGGTGCGCGTGGGGGAAGACTACTATCTGGTGAATTCCTCCTTCGCCATGGTCCCCGCACTGCCGATCATGCACTCAAGGGATCTGGTGCACTGGACGTATGCGGGGCATGTCATGGAAGACCCGGAGACGGCGGGCCTCACCTCCCTCCCCGGCGGCTTTGGCTACTGGGCGCCGGATATTTCCTTTGACGGCGAGAAATTCTGGGTGGTGGCGACGCTCCGTCGGGACACTGCACCCTTCCGCCTGCAGATGATCACCTGGGCAAGGTCGGTGAAGGGTCCGTGGGCACCCCCCAAGTTCCTTGAGGTGGACGGGATCGATCCATCCATCTTCCGGGACGATGACGGCCAGCGGTACCTGGTGATCAACCCCGGGGTGCAGATCGCCAGGCTCTCCGGGGAGGGAGATCTCCTGGAGGAGCCCCACATGATCTACTACGGCAGCAGCCGGAAAAAGAGCGAGGGGCCGCACATCCTGAAAAAGGACGGCTACTACTATCTTCTGCAGGCAGAGGGCGGCACCGGGCGCGACCACACGGAGACCTGTGCAAGGTCGAGATCCCTGGAAGGCCCCTATGAGCCCTGCCCCTGGAACCCGATCCTCACCTGCGGCGGCGAAAACTCCTTCATCGGCCGGTGCGGGCATGGAAAGATGGTGGAGCTCCCGGACGGGAGATGGGCCATGGTATATCTCTGCGGGCGGAAGGTGGAGGGCAA
>JAFUBA010000058.1 GCA_017460395.1 Clostridia bacterium
CTCCCGGCATGGGATCCACACGGCGCGCAGGCCGCCCAGCACGCAGGCTGCCGATGCCGACAGGTGCGCATTGCGCGGCAGGATGACCGTGTCATGCTCCCTCGCCCACATCTGCAGCATCACATGGATGCCCGCGGTGGACCCGTTGTGCAGAAAGATCGTCTCCGCGCTCCCGGCACATGTGGCGTAAAGCCGCTCCGCCTCCAGAATCGCGCCCTGAGGCGTGTGAAGGTCATCTGTGAGAGGAAGCTCTGTTGTGTCCAGGGCATACATGCCATTTAGGGATCCGTCTCCCGGAAACGGCGGCATCCCCCCGTGCCCCGGCATGTGCATGGAGTACCGCCCGGCGGCACCGGAAAGCATGTCAAAGACCGGCCGCCTCATCTGCTCTTCTCTATTCATCCACTGATTCATGACCGATTCCAGCATTTCAAAAAACCGCGGCAAAAGATGCCGCGGGATATGTTCACACAGGCAGAGTACTCTGCACCAGCGTCACAGCGCCTTCCATCCAGTTCTGCTTGAAGTCCTCGATCCTTCCCGCATCGCAGGATGCCGCCACGGCGGGATCGATGGGCAGCTGTGCCAGAAGCGGCAGACCGAACTGCTCGGCGATCTCTATGGTGTGGCCCTGTCCGAAGGGATAGAGCTTCTTTCCGCAGTCGGGGCAGAGCATGTAGCTCATGTTTTCCACCAGGCCAAGCACTGTAATATCCATCATCCTGGCCATGTTGACTGCCTTGCTGACGATCATCTCCACCAGCTCCTGGGGGCTGGTGACAATCAGAATACCGTCCACAGGAAGGGACTGGAACACCGTCAGCGGTACATCGCCCGTTCCCGGAGGCATATCGACAAACATGTAGTCCACATCGCCCCACATGACGTCCGTCCAGAACTGCTGAACAGTCCCGGAAATCAGGCTTCCGCGCCAGACCACGGGGTCTGTATCATTTTCAAGGAGAAGATTGATGGACATCATCCTGGTGCCCTGCGAGGTCTCCGCCGGGATGATCCCGTCCTCGGTACCCATCGCCTTTTCACTGACGCCGAACATCTTCGGGATGCTGGGGCCTGTGATGTCCGCATCCAGAACGGCTGTCTTATATCCTCTGCGGCGCATCTCCACCGCCATCAGCCCGGTCACCAGGCTCTTGCCGACACCGCCCTTGCCGCTGACCACGCCGATCACGTGTTTGACCTGGCTGAAGGGGTTTGCCTTCGCCCGGAAGTCGGCCTTGGAGCACTTGCTCTGGCAGGAAGAGCAATCCTGATTACATGCCAACTGCACTCACCTCTGAACCGTGTAAAATACGAAATTTTCCCCGACATACTCTATGCGGGGACCGGGACCTGTGGCCCCGGGATCAGGTGGTATCCTACTGCCTTTCCTGACAGATGTCAAACATGCCATTTAGGCCCTATGTTTCCCCGAAAAATGCGGTGTTCAGGGCAATGGCAGGGCTTGCCAATTCATCCATCTTCAAGGTACAATACTCTCCGTCGTATGCAGCCAGGATGCAACAAATCCCGGGCCTCATACGTCTATATGGAAGAGCTTTCCCGGCCCGGGTCTCCCGGCAGCCGGTTCCTCTATTGAGAGACTTAGATGATTGTGATCACAGTGTGATCCATTCGGAGATCTGCCCATGCCGGATTTCCAGAAAGGTGACAGACCATGAAATCGCGCGCCGCAAAACTGACCCTCCTTCTTTTCTTCCTCCTGGTCCTCGCGCTTGCCCTGACCGGCTGCTATGTGCCCCCGGACGAACTGTCTGATGACGGGCGCTCTCCCTCGGGCAATGTGTCCATTCCCTTTGACACGGTCCCTGCCACCGCAGAGCCCACGGAGGAAGCCACTCCTTCGCCCTCACCCGACCCCAATGCAACCGTGAACTGGGACGGCTGGGGCAGCAATGCAGTCACCACCTCCCTCACCCCCCTGACACCCGGCCCCGGCGTGTCCCCCTCTGTGGATCCCCTGGCCACCGTGTCCGTCGCGCCCCTGAGGACCATCGCGGTCATCACCGCCTCACCGTCGCCCACCCCGACCGCGGCACCCACGGCCATCAAGAAGGGCGCCTCCGGATCCACCGTGAAGAGCATCCAGCAGCGCCTGAAGGCCCTGGGATACTACACGGGCACCGTCGACGGCAGCTTTGGCACCGGTACAGAGACGGCTGTGAAGGCCTTCCAGAAGGCCAACGGACTCACGGTGGACGGCAAGGTCGGCACCCTGACGCTCAAGAAGCTGAATTCCTCCAGCGCCGTGAAGGCGCCCGCCAAGGCCACGGCAACCCCGAAGAAAACCACCAAGCCCACGGCCACACCGAAAAAGACGGCCAAGCCCACCCCGAAGGTGACCGCCACGCCGAAGCCGACCTCCAGGCCCGACACGGATGACTATCTGCGCATCGGCTCCTCCGGCAAGGCCGTGCGGCAGCTGCAGGAGCGCCTGATCTCCCTCGGCTGGCTCGCCGGCAAGGCGGACGGCGACTATGGCACCGCGACGGAAGCGGCCGTCAAGGCCTTCCAGAGCGCAGGACACCTGGGAAGCGACGGTGTCGCAGGTCCCAGCACACTGTCGCTGCTCTATTCCACCCGCGCGCCCAAGACCACCAGCGCCTCCGCCTCCATCGGCGAATCCCTGAAGGAGGGATCGGAGGGCCAGGCTGTGCGCGCCCTGCAGAAGCGCCTCAAGGAACTGGGCTTCTATACCGGGGCCGTGGACGGTTCCTACGGCAAGGAAACCACCGCGGCCGTCATGTCCTTTCAGGTTTCCCGCGGGCTGAAGGCCGACGGCGTTGCCGGCTCCGGCACGCTGAGTGCTCTGTATTCTTCCAAGGCTACCGCAACGCCGAAGCCCACCGCCACGCCGGATAAATCCTCCGGCAGGAACACCTCCGTCAAGGCCTCCTCCACGGGCTATGTCACGCTGGAGTTTGGCAGCTACGGCGACCAGGTGCGAAACCTGCAGAGCAAGCTCAAGCAGCTGGGCTACTATACCGGCAGCGTGGACGGCAAGTTTGGCAATGACACAGAGTCCGCTGTCCGCTCCTTCCAGCAGTCTCACCACCTGACGGTGGACGGCAAGGCCGGCCCTGCCACCCAGCGTGCGCTCTACTCCACCTCCTCCGGCAAGGCCACCTACTCGACCCTGCGTCCGGGGGACACGGGCAGCGCCGTGACAAACCTGCAGTATACGCTCTACGAGCTCGGCTACTATGACGGCAGCGTGGACGGCATCTA
>JAFUBA010000059.1 GCA_017460395.1 Clostridia bacterium
CGCGGACGGAAACAGCGCAAAGGCTTACAAGTGGACAGAAGACTTCAACGAGGAAAAGTACCGCTACGGCGAAAACGGCGTGGCCGTGTCCAACCAGTTCGAGGACTGTGACCTGAACTACTGGATCGAGGGCGCCGGCACGTACCTGAGCCGCAGCGACTGGGCTGCCACCTTCCCTGTCAGCCAGACCACCGTCAGCGCCACCAGGGAAATGATGGATGTGCTGGACGGCGAATGGTATGAAAAGCCTGCGGACGCAGAGAGCTTCAGCGAGGTTGCTGCCAAGTTCGGCGTGGACAGCGGACTGAACCTTGCTGCCATGAAGGACATTCCCCTCTCCGATACCGAGACCTGGGAGAAGTTCATCTATCAGCTGAAGGTGGAAGACCTGCCTAATGCCACCGCCGAGAGCTTCTCCTGCCCGGCCGTCGGCGAGCTCTCCCCCTCCTTCGGCGTGGGCGACGGCTGTGACTCTGTGGGCGGCAACTATCCGCTGCAGGTGTCCGTGAACGGCGAGGACGTTACCGTGCCCACCACCCGCTACTGCTCCAATCCCATCATGACCGGTACTTTCAACTATGACATCATCGCAGGCCGCGGCACCATGATGGGCGAGGACGGCATGTGGAGCAACTTCATGATCAACTACAACGTGGGCAACGACCTGCACCGCACACCCTTTGGCGGCCGCAGCTTTGAGTATATGTCCGAGTGCCCCACGATGAACTATCTGGCCGGCGAGGTCGAGGTGGCTGCTACCGAGAAGACCGGATCCCACGCAGCACCCAAGCACTTTGTCGGAAACGATCAGGAATTCTACCGCGACGGCGTGGCCTGCTTTTTCACCGAGCAGGCGTTCCGCGAGGGCAACCTGCGCGCCTTTGAGGGCTCTGTGCGCAAGGGCAATGCGGGCGGTATCATGCAGTCCTTCTCCCGTCTTGGCCTCAAGTGGAACTCTGCCAGCTACGCCCTGAACACGCAGGTGCTGCGCAATGAATGGGACTGGCACGGCGCCATCGACACGGATGCTGCCCCCTGTTTCGGCGAGTATGAGGACGGCGGCTATCGCAACCATGCAGCGGAAGTCCTCGCAGCCGGCACGCAGGAATGGTGCCTGGACGGTGTGGGCGGCCACGGAACATGGGTGCTGAACAAGGCCCGTGAGACCAATGACGGCTACCTTCTGAACCTGCTCAAGGAAGCTGCCATCAGCTGGGAGTATGCCATCAGCAGGTCGGTCATCACCAACGGCTACAGCTCCACTGCTGTCATCGAGCATGTGACACCCTGGTGGGCCACCGCCATCCAGGTGACCGAGATCGCATCCGCGGTGCTCGCAGCCCTGTGCCTGTGCCTGCTGATCGTGTCCAAGGCCACGGGCAATAAGGGCAAAGCGACCAGGAAAGAACACTGAGGGAGGAGAAAAGATCATGAAGAATAAGAGCGTCGGTTTCTATTTCGCCGCCATCACCTGCGTGCTCGCGCTGATCACGCTGATCCTGGTGCTCTTCTACGCCTCAAGGGGCGGACAGATCCAGGGAATGGTCTATGTGGGCCTGATCCTTGCCATGGTGTGCGAGGCCGCCAGCTTTGCCGGCGAGAAGCCCTGGACGGACTTCACCTCCATCATCGGGGCCGTGTGCCTGGCATGGGTGTGCATGACCGTGTTCTCCGACGGTATCTGGAACATCGCTGAGGCCATGAACGGAATCAAGATGGTGGGTCTGCCGGAGCTGGCAGGGATGAACTACACCCTGGCCGGTATCAACGGGATCGCCGTCATCACGGCCATCGTGGCAAGCTTTACGAAAAAGTCCAAGGCGTAAGCCTTTCGGGCAGCGGTCCAGGTGGCCGCTGCCCGCTTTTTGAGATATACTGATGACCTGAAAGGTCCAGAACGGATCTTTGAACGAAGATCGTATATGCCATCAGACCATCTCTGATCCAGATCATTTCGGGAACGGGCATAAAACACAGAGGGAAAGGGAGAAACAGATGAGGAGCCAGCTATTTCATGAAGGATGGACCGTCAGACACCTGGAGGACAAATCCTCGGTGCCCGTCCGGATCCCGGACGATGCCATGCTGCGGGAGAAGCGGACGGAGAAGGCCCTCGGCGGCCTGAACGTATCGTGGTTTGAAGGGTATGACTATGTCTACAGAAAGACCTTCACGCTGACGGAGAAGGAAGCGCAGGAGCACAGGGAGCTGGAATTTGAGGGCGTCTACCGGAAGGCGGAGGTTTACCTGAACGGGAAGAAGGCGGCCTTCAGGCCCTATGGCTACACCAATTTCTACGTGGACTGCGACAATTTCCTGACCCCTGGAGAAAATACGGTGGAGGTCATCGCGAGAAATGCCGACCAGCCCAATTCCCGCTGGTACTCGGGTGCCGGCATCTACCGCCCGGTGCGCATGTGGACGGGGGACCGTGAAAAGCGCATCGTGCAGAACGGTCTGAAGGTGAAAACGCTGAGCCTCTCCCCTGCTTCGGCCGAGGTGGAGGTGCGAACGACAAAAGGTGGCACCGTGCGCGTGCAGGTGCTGGACGGGGACCGGGTGATCGCAGAGGGCACGGGCCATGCAGGGGAAGACGGCGGGGAGCACAGGGCGTCCATGACGATCAACCTCCCGGGGGCGGAAAGCTGGTCCCCGGAGCACCCAACGTGCTATACATGCCGGGCGGAGTTTGAAGGCGACACCTTGGCGACCACCTTCGGGCTCCGGACGCTTTCCTGGGGAAAAGAGGGCCTTCTTCTGAACGGCGAGCGGGTGATCCTCAGGGGCGCCTGCATCCACCACGACAACGGCCTCCTCGGGGCCGCCTGCGATCCGGACGCCCTGGAGCGGCGCATCCGCATTTTGAAGGACAACGGCTACAATGCCCTTCGCTCCGCGCACAATCCCTGCTCGAAGACCGCCCTGGAGATCTGCGACCGGCTGGGCGTGCTGGTGATGGACGAGTACATCGACCACTGGTACATCCATAAGACCATGCACGACTATGTGGACTATTTTGACGAATTCTGGCGCCAGGATCTCCGCGACATGGTGGACAAGGACTTCAATCACCCCTGCGTGATTCTCTATTCTACCGGCAACGAGGTGGCGGAGACGGCGCAGAAAAAGGGCATCGCGCTGGCCAAGGAGATGACGGAGTACCTGCACGAACTGGACAGCAGTCGTCCGGTCACATGCGGTATCAACATCTTCTTTAACTTCCTCAACGCCATCGGCTTCGGCCAGTACTCGGACGAGAAGGCGAAAAAGGAGGCCGAGCGCAACGAGCGGGCCCGGGCGGAGGGAAAAAAGACGAAGGAGAGCGCGACGGGCAGCAAGTTCTTCAACGACCTGGCAGGCCTGATGGGTGCCGGTTTCATGAAGACCGGTGCCGCGCTCCACGGCAGCGATGTGACGACCCGCGAGGCCTTTTCGAACATGGATATTGCGGGCTACAACTACGGGGAGAAGCGCTACAAAAAGGACCTTCGCAAGTATCCGGAGCGTCTGATCCTCGGCAGCGAGACCTTCTGCTTTGACGCATACAAATTCTGGGAGCTGGCAAAACAGGAACCGCGTCTCATCGGGGACTTTGTGTGGTCCGGCATTGACTACCTGGGCGAGGTGGGCATCGGGAGCTGGGAGTACAATGATTATGCCCCGAGGTTCGATAACGGCCTGGGCTGGATCTCGGCAGGCTCCGGGCGCATCGACCTGACGGGCAAGCCCCTGGGCGAGGCGCTCTATACCCGTGTGGCCTTCGAACTGGAGAAGGGGCCGTATATCGCGGTCAGGCCCCCGTGCCACGAGGGCAAGCACTCCCCTTCCGCCTGGAAGATGACCAATGCCATGCCCTCCTGGAGCTTCCGCGGCTCAGAGGGCCGGGACGCCCATGTGGAGGTCTACGCAAGGGCCGAGGCGGTGGAGCTTTTGGTGAACGGGAAGTCCTGCGGCAAAAAGAAGATGGGAAAGAACTGCGTCTTCACCTTCCATGTGCCCTATGAAAACGGCACCGTGGAGGCGGTGAGCTATGACGCCGCGGGACTGGTGATCGGGAGAAACAGCCTCACCACCGCGGGCGAGGCGACACAGGTGCGTGCCGTCCCGGAGGAAACAAACGTGCAGCGCGGGCATCTGGCCTTCGTCAGGCTGCAGCTGACGGACGAACAGGGCGAGGTCAAACCCGCCGAGCGGGACGAGCTGCACGTAAGCGTCACCGGCGGCACCCTTCGCGCCCTCGGCTCCGCGTGCCCGTACTACGAGCGCAGCTACCTCGGGGACACGTGTGACACGTACTACGGCGAGGCGATGGCCATCGTGGAGGTGCAGGGGGAGACCACGGTGCACGTGGAGGGTAAGAAAGGCAGCGCTGAGACAAAGATTTCGTGCAGAGAGTGAAACAGAAAAAACCAGCGGGTGCCGGCTGATTGCCGGCACCCGCTTCATTTATGCGTGCTGCCCGGGATCACACTGCTTTTGCAGGATGAGGCGGGATCGGATCTTCTCCACGAAGTCCTCCGGCCCCGTCACGCGGATCATGGGGCCGAAGGAGAGGAGGCGGATGATCATCTCCGTCTCGTCAGACAGGTCATAGGTGAGTGTGACGCGGTAGTGGCCCTCCTCCAGCTTCTCTGCCTGCTTTTCGAGGTGGGAAAAGTGCATGAGGACTCGCTCGAGGGCGTTTCGCTCATCCCAGAGCTCGAGGGTGACACAGCACTTGGACGCGTCTGTGCCTTCGGCGCTCTGGAAAGCGGGCGGGACGGGACTTGGGTAGCAGCGCAGGATGCGCGCAAGGTTCACCACATACCCGTACCTGCATCCGGAACCGATGAGGCGGAACTTGTCGTCCTTCTCGGAGTACTCGAGGCGCTCCGGCATCAGGGTGCGGTGGATGACGGCGCCGCCGCGGCCGATGCTGTCGATGGATAGCGGCGTCCTCTCCCGGATGGAGCGGAGGATCAGGCGAAAGCGGCGGATGTAGTCCTCGTCCCCGTAAGGGTCGCCGTCTGCGTACCTGTCGAAGAGGAGAATGTCCTCCTGGGAAAAGAGGGGCTCCGTGTCCCCAAGAGATGGCAGCTCGTCCGTGAACAGGCGGATCCTCGGGTCCTGGCAGATGGCGGCGAGCCACCGGCGCTGGAGCGTCGTGAGCGGCATGGTGGGCGGGGCGCAGAGCGGCGTCGTTCCGTCAGGGAGGAGCAGCTGCCACTCCCCTTTTGTCAGGGCCGGCTCCATGCTCAGAAGGCTCTCGCTGAAGGCGCGCTCGCGGATGATCTCCCGGATCTCCTCCTTCCCTGCCCTGTGGTCGCAGGCGGCCGTGAGGACGGCGGCGACGGCACTGTAGTAGGCGCTGTAGAGCTCGGAAAACAGCATCATGACGGACTCGCCTCCCCTACCCCATACATCCGATACATCGTCTCCAGGTCCTCCCGGAACTGTGCTTCGAGGGCCTTGTCCGAGAAGTGGTACTCCACCAGGCGGCAAAGAAAGGTCCGCATCCAGGGCACCAGCTCGCTGGCGTCATACACATCCGCAGAAAAGCGACTTTCGGTGTCGCTCAGGCGTTCCACCGTGCCGCAGCGCCTCTCCCGGAGGAGGCGCTGGTAGATATATTCTTCCTCCGGACGGTAGCGCACGGTGAAATCCACGTGCTGGAGCGCCTCCCCGCCCCGGCTCCCGGTGCTGACGCCAAAGAGGTGGGGCTCCATGGCCCTGAGACGGGTGCGGAGCTCATCGAATTGCCCGCAGATCTCCCCTGCCAGAACGGAGATGATGCCGTCAATGCGGAAGGAGCGGATGCGGCAGGCGTCCTCTGAATAGGCCATCAGGTACTGGCGCCCGCTCTGCACGCTGATCATCACCCGCAGCGGCACCAGAAGGTGCCTGGTTTCCCTGCCGCTGTTCCGGCTGCGCCTGGTGACCGTCACGTACCGCCTGTCGTGCATCGCCTGGAGCAGGCTGCAGAGGATCTCGCTGTCCATGGTGCCGGTGATGTAGTGGTGCTTGAAGGAGAAGACGCTCACCTGTCTCGGGAGCCGGTCCAGAAGGAAGGACCCGATGACGCCGCATGGCGCGGTCTCGGAGAAGAAGTCCAGGACATCCCGGGAGACGGGCACGGTGTCATCCCCCGCGCATCGGTAGGTCACGGTCTTCCCGTCCTTCTGGATCTCCACGATGCCCTCCTCCGCGTACTCCTTCAGCTTCTTTCGCACGGTGGACTCGTCGAAGGTTCTGGGCGAGTGGAAGGCACTAAGGCGCGCGTCGATGCCATCCAGAATCTCCCGGAGGGTTTTCGGCGCATCGCCCGGGCGGAGAAGATCCATCAGGTGAAAGTGCAGCGTGATGTCCCCGTCCGTGAAGCTCCTGGTCTTCCAGGCGGCATAGAGAGGATTGTGGGGGACGCGCCGGGAGTCGATGGAGAGAAAGACGGTCTTCCCGTCCTTCCCCTGGCGGAAGCGCATGTAGTCCCCAAGCCAGCTCTCCAGGTGCCTCCGTTCATCGTCGTAGGACCGGGCGCTCTTCAGGGTGTAGTCCTCGCGGCTCTTGAAGCCGTAGACATAGAAGTCCCGCATGTAGTCACGGATGCGGCCGAAGTTCTTGATGCGCTCGCTGTAGGCCATCTGAAATCCCTCCCCGGGAAATGATATGACATGAGATGCACATGGGTCACGGAAAAAAAGGTGCGAGGGAGAGTATACCATGGACGTCTGAGACAAAAAATGCAGCCCCGAAAGGGGGCTGCAGAAAGCTTATCACTTCAGCTGCTCACGGATCTCTCGGATCGAGAGGCCGGTTTTTTCCGCGATGGCGGCAAGGTCATCGTACTCGGGTTTTGCCTTTTTCACGCCCATGCCGCTGGAGGTCTTGATCCGGACGGGTCCGTAGGGTGTGTCCGCGGTGGTGATCTCGCGGCTGAGCACGTACCGGTTCATGTCCTGCCGGCGGATGCCCAGGGTCGTGGTGTGCTGCATGAGGATCCCGGCCAGGCGGTCTGCATCTTCGGGCAGGCAGATGACGCTGAGGAGTGTGCCCGGGCGGGACTTCTTCATGCCGATGGCCTGGGTGTATACATCCCTCGCACCGGCCTTCAGAAGCTGATCCATCGCAAAGCCAATCTCCTCGCCGCTCATGTCATCGAGGTTGCACTCCAGACGGGTGATCTCCTCCCGCACGCCCTCGCTCTCCCCGAGGAAGGCACGCACGCAGTTGGCACGCTCAAAGTCCTTCATGCCCATGCCGTAGCCGATGGAGGCGGTGGCCATCACCGGGCGGTCACCGAAATGCTGCACGAAGTGGCGGAGGAGGGCTGCGCCGGTGGGCGTGCACAGTTCGCCCTGTACCTTTCCGCCGTAGGTGGGAATGCCCTTCAGGATCAGGGCGGTGGCGGGGGCAGGTACCGGCAGGACGCCGTGCATGCAGCGCACATACCCGCTGCCCACGAGAACGGGGGAGGCAAAGACCTGCTGGGGAGAGAGGATATCCATCAGGAGGCAGACACCGACCACGTCCACCACGGCATCCAGAGTGCCGACCTCGTGGAAGTGGATCTCACTGACGGGATGGCCGTGGACCTGGCTCTCCGCATCCGCGATGATGCCATAGACGGCCCTGGCGTCTTCCTTGACCTTCTCCGGGATATCGAGGGCATTGATCAGGTCATGGATGTCCTGCAGGGACGAGTGATGATGGTGTCCGTGGTGATGCCCGTGATCATGTTCATCATGCTCATGGTCGTGATCGTGCTCATCGTGGTCGTGATGGTGAGGATGTTCGTGATCATGGTCGTGCTCATCATCGTGGTCATGATGGTGATGCTCATGCTCGTGTTCGTCATCATGGTCATGGTGGTGATGATGCTCATGATCGTGCCCGTGCTCATCATCATGGTCATGGTGGTGATGATGCTCGTGATCATGGTCGTCCTCGGACTCTTCCTCCACACCATCGATCACCACATGCATGTGTGTGCCCGTGATGCCGCACTTGACGGCGGGCTCGGCCTCCAGGTGGATCCTGGGCGCAAAGAGGGCGTTCATTCTGTCCACGAAGGCCTGCCTGTCGGGGACGAGTTCCAGGAGGGCGGCCATCAGCATATCGCCGGCAGCGCCCATGCCGCATTCAAGGTAGAGAGTTTTCATGGTTCATGCCTCCAGATGTCGGTAGAGTGTGAATTCAGCTGTTCTGAGACTATGCCTTTTTGGGTGCCTGGTTGAGGGAAAGCCCTGCCCGGTCCATGGCCATCACGATGACGGGGATCAGGATCAGGTGCAAGATGATGCCCGGCACCGCGTTGTAGAGGGCACCGGAGAGAAAGAGGGCCCAGGTGAAGGAGCTCCCGGTCAGGCCTGCCAGCACCAGACGGACAATGCCCCAGACGATGCGGCCTGCGATCATGGAGATGATCAGGGTCAGGTAGGTATAGATGGGAGAGCGCGGGAGGAGGCGGTGGAGGATGCCGGACACGCTGCCGTAGACGGCCAGCTCAAAGGCCATGGATACGGCCCCCGGGAACATGACGGGCATGCCGAAGAGGACGGAGCGGAGGAGAGGGGAGATGAAGCCCACCGCGAGGCCCCAGGTCCAGCCGCACGTGAAACCGCAGAGCAGCACCGGGATGTGCATGGGACTGAGCATGGCCCCGATCTCCGGGATCTGCCCTGTGATGAGGGGCAGCTCCATGGCAATGGCCAGGTACAGGCCGGCATAGGTGAGGCGCCGCACCTGAAGGGCTCTGATATCGGATGCACGTTCTATCTGCATGATGTATCCTCCTCCTGTTCGTTAAGCTGCCGGATGTGCTCGATGGCGTCCTCCAGGATAGCGGCGGACCCCTTGCTGACCCCGGCCACATAGGTGTTGCACAGGTTCATGGGAATCAGGATCCGGTAGGCGAGGCTGGAGGCGACGGCGTTGGCCATTTTTGGGGTGATTTCCCCCATCAGGGCATCTGCCATGGAGATGCCAAAGGGACCGCAGATGATCTCGGCCGTTCTGCAGGCCACGACGACGGCGTTCTCACCGGTGGCCAGATGGTCTGCACAGTTGCTCTTCATCATGTTCTCGGTGGCCATGCTGTTGGTGCCCACGGCCGTGATGTCCGCCTCCGGGAAGGCCTTTCGGATGCTCTCCACAAGCTTCCTTCCGAGGCGCCCGCCCTGTCCGTCGATGACAAGGATGTTCATTTTATGTTTCGCCATTTATGATTCCCCCAGGTAAAAATAGATTCCGCCCGGCAGAAGGCCTGTTTCCTCCTCCATGAGCATCTCGAGGGCCACTGTCAGGTCTACGTCGCGCATGAGATCCGGATTTGACGTCTTTGCCAGCGCCAGCATGGCCTCCAGCTGCAGATAGGGTGCGTCGAGGAGCTCCCGGGACAGGAGCACCACGCGTCCGTGCCGGATGGCATCCATGTCGCCCCAGCCGTCCCGCCGGAGAAGCTCCAGATAGATCTTTTCCGCCGCGGCGGCGGACACGGCACTGCGCCCGAGGACGCTTCCGTCCACAACCTTCACGATCACGCCGGGATTCTTTCGGACCACCCAGCCGTCGTCCACCTTCAGGTTCTCCTCAAGGAGCCGGGCGGACACGTCGTAGGCACCGCTGTCAAGGATCAGGCTGTGCTCCGGGGACGTCTTGAAGACTGTCACGTGGTCCTCCTCCGTCTCCCAGTAGACGTTCTGGCGCTGGCACTCAAAGAGCGAGCCCATCCGGTCCTGCAGGAGGACGGAATAGTAGGTGAACGCAGAGTCGGCTTCCTCGGCATCCGGATCCACACCCAGCTGCTCGGCCTCATCTGCTGCGACCGTCTGTGTCGCCGTTTCCATGGCACCGTCCCGCACCCTGGATGCTTGAGCGCCCTCGCCGTATAGCGGCGTGCCGCTTCCCTCCTCGCCGTCTTCCGGCTCCCTGCTCAGGAGGTGGTCCGTGCCGGGGACGATCTCGGCATCGGCGCGCTCATCGTATTCTTTCCTCGGGCTGTCCGGGTTCTCCCGGGTGCGGTCGGAGCGCCCGTCAGCCTCACCGTCCGTGTCCAGCGGATCGCGGTTTCCCTGCTCATCGCTCAGGTTTTCGCCCGAAAGCTCCAGGGAGGCGGCTGCAGAATCGCCCTCCTGGAAGAGTGATCCATCTGCACCGGATGGAGTGATCCTTTTCCTGCACCCGCTCAGGAGGAGCATAAGGCACAGGAGAAGGAGAAGCGCGATCTTTTTCGTTTGCTTTGACTTTGTCAGTATATGCATCTTTTGTACCTGAGGCTGAGTTTCTGTTTCCATGTGCACTTTGGGAGAAGCCACGATTGTGTCTCCTCCAGGAGCTCCAGCATCTGTGCGCGCTGCTCCTCCGTCATCCCGTGACCGCTGTAGGCTGCCTCCTCAAAGAGCGCGGCACATGCCTGAAAGCGCCCGGCATACCCCTCGGGCATGTCCTCCGGGAACGCTTCCGGCCACCTGACGCAGGGGAGGTTTCCTCCGCCGCAGCCTGTTTCCTCAAGAAAACCGGTCACGCTCCGGAAGATCGCACAGACGGCCTCGGGGATATCCTCCGACTGAAAGAGCGCGATATGCTCCTCCGCGATCCTGCGTCTTCTGTTGAGATATACGAAGGGGAGAAAGGGGAGGATGACCACTATGGCGGTCAGAAGGAGCAGCAGGGCGATGCGCAGGTAGTTGGTCCAGTGGGGCAGGGAGATCTGCTCCTGCTCGACGCTCACGAGGCTGTACTCCCGGTCAGGGACCGCCTCGCCCTCGCCCACTATGAGGGACTGCGTGTGCACGTGCCGGGTCTCGTTTTCGCCGCCCTCGCTTTCCTGCCGCGCGCCCTCCACGCTGCCCGCAGGCTCCGTCAGTCGGTCGCGTATGCGCTCCGAGGCCTCCTCGACCGCGGCATTGACGCCGGGGTACAGGAGAAAGACCAGCAGCACGAGGGCAAGAAGGAGCGAGAGGAAGGAGAGCACCTGACGCCTCTTCAGCGGCCGGCGGAAAAAGAACAGCATGTAGCCTGCAAAGAGGAGTATATGGATCCAGGGAGAAAAGGAAAGACCAAAATAGATCTGCAGGGCAATGGCGCCAAAGGCAAGACCGGTGGCAAGAGCCCGGCTCCCGCAGAGCACGACCAGCGAAAGGAGGGCAATCAGGGCGATTGAGAGCAGGAACATGGCCCCAAGCGTGTCCTGGGACGGATCCACCGGGAAGTGGTCGTAGACGTAGGCGTTCAGCCGCTCGCTGGCATCGAAGACGCGGTTCAGAAGCGCCTGCGCGCCGAGACGGCAGGATGGAAGCAGGAAGAGAAGCAGAAGGGAGATGACAATGATCAGGAGCGGAGGAAGCCATGGCTGTACTTTTCGTGTGTTCCTTTCGGGGCCCGTGTCGGGCCGCTGCCTTTCCGGATGCTCCTGTAACTCCGGTTCCTCCTCCCACTCCCGCACCAGGAGCTCGTCCCGCCTGGCCGACAGCTTCCAGTGGATGCGGTTCAGAGGATCTCCGGGCATATAGTCCCGGACATCCCCGGGTTCATCCGACGCGGCCGTTTTGAGGGACGGGGCAGGGGACAGACCTGAATGTCCAGGGGCCATCGCCTCCCGGTCTTCTGAAAGGAGCGCACCCCGAAGGGCGGGCAGAAAGGGCGGGAGAAGGGTTGTGAGGAGCACGATCCTCGTGCCCGCATTGTTTTCGAAAAACCAGAGAGATGCGGCGCCAAGGACCCAGAGAAGATAAAGAATAAAGCGCTTTTTCATGGTCTTATGCTTTTCCTGAGCCCGTTCAGGACCCGGTGGTCCGGCGAGGGCGCCCCGCGAAGAAGTTCTCCCAGGACCTCCCTTGCGGTCTTTCCGCTGCCCTTCAGGATCACCCGGTGCGAGCACACATCCGGGAATACCTCCTGCACGTCCGTGCCCGTCACATAGTCCCGGCCTTCCATGTAGGCCCTGGCCTTGGCCATCCGATCCAGGAAGAGGGCACCACGTGGGCTGATGCCGATCTCCAGGTCCTCGCACGTGCGGGATGCGATGGTGAGGCGGGTGATGTAGTCGAGGATGGGCTCCTTTGCGGTGACGCTCTGGACCTCCCGCTGCATCTGGAGGAACTCATCTTTTGAGATGACACGAGACACGTGGTCCAGGGGCTGCCCGTCCTGTCTTGCCCTCAGCATCTCCATCTGTGCCTCATAGTCCGGGTAACCCAGGGACAGCTGTACCAGAAAGCGGTCCATCTGCGCGTAAGGAAGCAGGTGTGTGCCGGCGGTGCCGATGCTGTTCTGGGTGGCGATTACGAGGAAGGGACGCTCCAGGGGATGCGTTTCCCCGTCCACGGAGACCTGCTTTTCCTCCATGGCCTCCAGGAGGGCCGACTGGGTCTTGCTTGCCCCGCGGTTGATCTCATCCGCGAGCAGAAGATTCACTTTGGACAGCGTCCCCGGGTGATAGACGAAGTCGCCGGAGGATTTGTCCATCATGGAAAAGCCCGTGAGATCCGAGGGCAGCACGTCCGGGGTGAACTGCACCCGGTGAAAGGTGAGCCCCAGGGCTTTGCAGATGGCAAGGGCAAGGGTGGTCTTGCCGACCCCCGGCACGTCGTCCAGGAGCA
>JAFUBA010000002.1 GCA_017460395.1 Clostridia bacterium
CACCTCAAGAGCCCCGAAGAGTCCGGCCACAGACTCCATCTTCTTTCCGTTCTCTTCAAAGTTGTAGTCCAGCATATCGCACAGCCGCGCGGCCTCCGGGTCCTGAAAGAGCTGCGGGAAGCGCTCCGAGCACAGCTTTCGTCCGTAGAGCGGAATCACCAGCGTCTCCTGGACGGTGTTCTTCTCGATGTGCAGCTTCTCCATAGTGGTCCGTCTCCCCCCTTCACATATCACTGGTACGGGTTATCCTGCCGGAAGACCGGCGGCCAGTAGGAAAGCGGTTCTGCATCCAGCTTCAGCTTGAAGTCGCAGTAGTCACCACTTTGGAAGCAGGTATGCTCCCGGTAGAGCGGCACGCTCAGGAGACCGAAGTTCACATAGTCCAGGTTGCAGATGTAGGGCATGTATTCCTCATACCCGTGAGCCCTGGCAAAGTTGGAAAGCGGGCATACCAGGTTGTGATAGCTGAAGTCAAAGCCCTCTTCCGGAGTGTCCTGCGTCTCCGTCTCAAAGCTCCCCGGATTCAGCTGGGCGTTCTTTCTGTTCTGCTCGTCCTTCTTGCGCATCATGGAACTTAGCAGCCTCGGGCTTCTGTAGATCCTGCCCATCAGGTGGCGGGCGAGACCGGGAAGCTTCCGGGTGTAGCGCTCATAGACATACACCATCAGGTGTCCGATGTCCTCCATCCCCGTTCCGTACCTTTTCAGCACCTCACCCATCGCCACGAAGTAATAGGCGCCCGTCAGATTCTTCGTCCCGCTCGCCTGATCGCCACCGATATACGGGAACTGCTCGAGGAGCTGCGTGTCATAGCAGCACCAGATCTCCTCAAAGATCTCATGGTACGTTTTGCCGCTTGCCTTCTCCAGCTCCGGCCTGATCAGGGACAGAAACGCATCCATCCCTTTTTTGAGCTTCGCCCTGTTCTTTGCGTAATACTCGTGCATCCGCGTTTCCTCTGCTGTCTATTAGCTTTAACTAACCTATGGGTGCATAGTCACCGGTTAGTTGGCACGATCCAGTATATCGGTGCGAGCCTGCCTTTTCAAGGCCTGATGCCGCCAGAGATCCTGGCCGAGATCCTGGCTGCAAGACGCGAAAGCATCTCGCCCAGAAGGAGAAAAAGCCCGAGCATGATGAGCAGCACGTAGAACACGCCGATCCCGGCAGACCTCGGGCCTACCGTCTCCGGCCGGAACCCAAACCAGCCCGCCGGCGCTGCATAGTTGAGAAACATGTACGGTGCCACCATGCCAGCCCAGTCCACACCCAGGGCACGAAGGAAAAGGATCAGGAGGAAATAGGCAAGCGGCGGGATCGCGGCATACAGGGCGTCCCTCTTATGCCGGACACAGGTTCCCTTTCTGCAGTCCACGAGGAGAAAATCGCAGACCGTGAGGGCCGGGGTCACCAGATGCATACACAGGCTCGCCCAGTGGTCCTGCCGGTAGGCAGCCAGGATGCCGCCCGGCATCACGGGTGCGAGGACAAGCAGGTACACGAGAAAGGTCACGAAGATGGACACCGTGGCGGCAAGCTTTGCCCGGAAAGCCTTCTCAGAGGGGGAGATCAGCTGCCACAGGACCACGCCCGCCACCAGCAGGTTCGACAGCTGGGTAAAATAGGAAAAGCCCAGCGTCCAGTGCACCATGCGAAACATGGCGTAGGCGGTAGAAAGCAGAATCAGGTACTTCAATGTGTCCCCTCCCCGCACCATAGCGGCAGAAATTGCCTGACTGGCATTATAGCCATCCGCCAATCCCCCGTCCATATCTGTTTCATCCGGAAAACAGAAAACGCTGCCATCTCCCGTTCTTTCCCCGTTTTTCCCCTGCTCTGTTTCCTCCATTTGCCGGCTGAGGGGCAATGTGGTATCATGGAAAAAACGTTCCCCGCGCTGCAGGCATGCGGTGCGGGCGAGAGGAGACAGCCTCCATGACAGAAGCGCAGAGAGTCGCCCTGGGGCTCACCGTGTCCCAGCGCCGCCAGAAGCTCGGCTATACCACCCGCCAGGCGGGCAAGCTCAGCGGCACCAGCGCCAGCACCATCTCCCGGCTGGAGCGCGGCGAGTTTGACGAAGTGGACGCCAGCATCCTGCTGGGGGTCGCCACGGCCCTCCGCCTCGATCCCCTGTTCCTCTATTCCCTCAACGGCCTCCTGGAAGGGTCCGGCGCGGACGACAAAACTGGCCGCATCATCCTGCGCGGCCTCGCACACATGACCGCCGATCAGAAGCAGAAGGCCCACCAGATGCTGAAAAATGCCTTCCCGGATGCGTTTCTCCATACCGAGACGGAGGAGCTGGACGCCGGCGAAGCAGATGCAGCCTCAGACGGAAAGCCATAAGGACCGCACAGATACCGACACAGTCTTGAAACGGAAGTGATTAGCAGCATGATCCGCGTCGTCACCACCCGGGCCCCGGGACAGGTGGGCAGCCTCCTGCACGAGATGGATGAAGCGAAAAAGCCCGTGATCCTCGTGCCTTCGCACCTGACGCTGGCCTGCGAGATGGAGGTCATCCGCCACAGCCCCCACGGAGGCATCCTCGGCCGGAACATCTTCTCCCCAACCTCCCTGGTCCAGGAGATCCGGGACCTGTGCGGCGTCAGCTTTCGCAGCTCCATCTCCCCCGAGGGGGAAAGCATGGTGCTCAGCCGTGTCCTGCACCACGTAGCGCATGACCTGAAATACTACCAGGATGCCGTCTCACAGCCCTCCCTTGCCAAGAAGATGGCCAGGCAGATCCGGACCTTCAAAAACGCACGCCTGACGCCGGGATACCTGGAGTCCTACGAGCCGGCCTCCCGGCGCACCCGGGCCAAGATGCACGATGTGACGCTGGTCTGGGATCACTACCAGGACTCTCTGGTCGAGGGGTACATGGACACACCCGATGCGTGGAACAAGGCCATGGAGTACCTGGACCAGACGGACCTCTTCACGGACGGCGCCACCCTCCTCATCTACGGCTTTTCCCAGATTTCCCCCGAGCTGGTCACCCTCATCGGGGCCGCAAGCAGGCTGTGCGACGTGGTCGTGGGTCTTGTGTGCGACTCTGTCGGCGAGGACCGGGAGATCTTCCGCACCTCCGACGACTCCCTCCGCTCGATGCTGGAGATGATGCGTCTCAGGCGCCTGCCCGTGAAGGTGGAAGCCTGGGACGGGCTCCCGAAAATGGATCCCGGCATCGCCTACATTGAGAAGACCGTCTTTGCCTACGGCCCCTTCCAGGCGGCCAAGTATATGGGCCCGACCCCCGTGCGGGACGACCCGGCCGAGGTGTCCCTGAAGTCCAGGGAGATCCTGGATCAGACGCCGGTCCCGGACCTCAGTCACGTGCGCGTGTATTACGCCAAGAGCTCGTATGTGGAGTGCCTGCACGCCTGCCAGACGCTGCTTGCGTGGCATCAGAAGGGCATTCACTGGGACGATATGGCCGTGCTCCTGTGTGAGGATTCCACCCTGCCCTCCCTCCTGCCCATGGTGCTCACCTCCGCCGGCATCCCCTTCAACGCCAAGAACGCCCGCGGGATCCTGCGCACCGACTATGGGCAGTACGTCTACTCGCTCCTTCGGATCCTCAGGCGCGGATACCGCCAGTCGGACGTCCTGCGCCTCATGAAGACCGGCCTTACCGGCATCGACGATGAGACCGTGATGGACCTTGAGAACCACGCCCTCGCCAACGGCATTGACCGTCGGCGCTGGCTCCGCCCCTTCCGCATTCCCCAGGATCCCCGCCGGGCCGCCGACATGGAGGCGCTGGAGGAGATCCGGAAAGGCCTCATCGACCCCATCGAAACCCTCCGCCAGAAGCTGAGGCACGTCACAGGGCGTGAGGCCGCGGGTCTCATCTATGAATATATCGTCTCACAGAATATCTACGATCAGCTTCTCCTGCGCGAGGAGCGGTTCATTGAGGAGCGGGACACGCTGTCCGTGGACACCAACCGCCAGGTCTGGGACGCGGTGAACGACATGCTCGACGAGATGGCGGCGTTCATCGGGAGCGAGGTCATCCCGCTGGACGACCTGTGTTCCATGCTGGAGGCTGCCATGAGCACCCGGACCATCCGCTCGGTCCCGCAGTTTTCCGGCGCCGTCACCCTCTCCCTCCCCGATGCCGTCTTCTCCTCGGGCGTCCGGTGCGTTGTGGTCATGGGCATGCAGGAGCAGGAGATCCCGGACCGCGGGATGCTGCTGTCTGAGGCCGAGAGCATGCAGCTGGAGAGCTTCATCCGGAAAAAGAACAACGAGCTGGTCAACACCTTCCGCGACATGCCCATCTCCTCCCTGCCCTCGGCCCTCCTCGGGAAGAAGGCACTGGACATGGCCGCGGAGGGGAAACAGATCATGTACAGGGCCATCAGTCTGGCAAGGGAAGAGCTGGTGCTCTCCGCCGCATCTGCAAAGCCGAGCGGCGCTCCCATGATCCCCTCCACCGCCTTCAAGCGCATATCCCAGCTGGTGCGGTCCAGCCAGCCTGACAACGTCACCGGAGGTCTCATGGACGATGGCCTCCTCCCCTTCTCCCCGACCTTTGCCCTGGAGAGACTGGGCATCATGCTGCGGGAGCACCATCCGTTCCTCGCCGGCGACACACCCTCAGACCGCGCCTGGCGAAGCGCCCTGGCGGAGCTCTACCAGAAGGAGCCCTGGAAGCCCAGGATGGAGGGCGTTCTCTCCGGTCTTCATGTGAGCGTCCACACCTCCGGGATATCGCCTGAGCAGGCGGAGCGCCTGGCCCGCACCGACAACATCTCCATCTCCCGCATCCAGACCTACCGCACCTGCCCCTACATGGACTTTACCGGCAACCAGCTGCACCTGTGGCCCAATGCCGTCTATGCCTTCCAGCCCAACGAGCGGGGCACCTTCTTCCACGCCGTCCTAAAGCGCTTCTTTGACGAGGCGATCCGCCTCCCCGGCTGGCCGAATATCGATGAACGGGCGGAAAGTGCCCTCATGGAGCGCATCATCCGGGAGGAGACAAAGCCCTGGAAGGACGGGATCCTGAATGCCGACATCCTCCACCGCTACCAGGGGGCAGAGATCGTCAGGAGCATCCGAACCACCATCTCCTCCCTCATGCGCTCCTTCCGGGAGGAGACGCACTTTCGGCCCATCGGGCTGGAGGTGGGCTTCGGGACGGCCGGCGACCACGAGCAGATGCACTTCCCGCCGGTGACCCTGGAACTGTCCTCGGGCGGCAAGATCGGGTTTTCCGGCGTCATCGACCGGGTGGACACGCTGGAGCTGCAGGACGGACGCAGGTTCTTCCTGGTGGTGGACAATAAGTCCAGCTCCAGGGAAATGCGGGAAAACTCCCTGGTGGCAGGGCTTCAGCTGCAGCTCCCCCTGTACGTTTTGGCCGCCCGGCAGGGCCTGCCGGGGTATCAGGCAGCGGGCAGCCTCTACCAGCCGGTGCAGGACGTCCTGATTCCCTCCGAGTCCCCCGAGGAGATCGTGCGGGGCATCGACAAGGAGCTGCGGCCAAAGGGTCTGATTCTCCAGGACAAGCTGGTCCAGGAGGCTGCCTCCCCGCTGTATGTGCCGACCAGGCGGAGCCAGCTGAACGACGTCATCAGCGCGGTAAGCCCGGAGGAGATGGAGACCATCACCGGGCGGGCCGTGGAGATTGTGACCGAGACCGTGGAGGATATCCGGAAGGGCTTCACCAGCCCCCGGCCTGTCCAGGACGGCCAGACCTCGCCCTGCGCTTTCTGCAACCATCCCGACGCCTGCCCCTTTGACACCCACATGCCGGAAGGCAGGATCCTGGAGGTCACCCACAGGCAGCGCTTGATTCTGGCATAAGGGCACCATGCCGCTGAAACTCCGGCGGCATGGTGTTTTGATCACGCTCTGCAGAGCAAGGAAACAGGCTTTACGAACCAGTAAAACCAGTAAAAACCAGTAAAACATTTCGAAACCAGTAAAAACCAGTAAATGAGAGGCACTTCAGATATGCATGATGTGGCGCATAATCCTTTCACGCCTGACTTTGGCAGAGAGCCACCCGAATTGATTCCCCGGACAAAACAGGCGATGGAGCTGATCGCTTCCTTCAACGCGGAGTCTTCCTCACAGCATATCCGAATGGTCACTGGCATTCGAGGCTGCGGGAAAACTGTTTTCATGACCAATGTAGGCAGACAGCTTGCAATGGATCCCAGCTGGACTGTGGTGGAACTGAACCCTGAGCAGGATCTGCTGGAGTCACTCCTGGCGCAGTTGCAGAAATCCTATATAGACCTGTCCGACATGTGTTCAGGTCTGAAGCTGGAGGGGGCACAAGCCAACTGTCCGGAGATTGCGCTCGAGAAGATTCTTCAGGATATGAAAAAGCGCGGAAAAAAGTTGCTGATCGTGCTTGATGAGGTGACAAAAAATCAATACACCACGCAACTCGCAAGAACATTTCACAGCTTGGTTCGTCTTGATCTGCCTTTATACCTCATCATGACCGAACCGCATGATCACCTGAGCGCATGGAAAAGCGATGAAAGTCTGACGTTTCTCTTTCGGGCACCTCGGATTGCTCTGGAGCCGCTGAATATTGGGATGATGGCGGACAGTTATGAGCGAATCTTTCACATTGAAAAGAATCAAGCGATTCGCATGGCAAGAGACACGAGGGGATATGCCTGTGCCTTTCAGGTGCTTGGCTATTTTACTTGGCTGTATCCCGATCATCCCATTGAGGTTTCCGCACACTATAAAGACTACCTGTACGAATTTGTGTATGACAAAGTATGGGCGGAACTTTCTGTAAAGGACAGACGGATTCTTACCGCTATGAACCGCACTCCAGGAGGGAAAATCAAGGATATCCGTGCCCGGCTGAACATGGATACGAATCAGTTTAACCCCTACCGAATGCGCCTGATCCGAAAAGGAATCGTAGATGGAAATAACTACGGCGAACTCCATTTCTGCCTCCCGCTGTTTGAAGAATATATCGAAGTCTTCGGAACGCCCGAGGATATGGACTGATTCGAACCTCTGCGGGTCGCTTTTTCTGCCCCTTGCCATTCGGCGGGGGAGCGGCTATCATACGGTTAGTTATAGCTTACTATCGACTGCAGCAGGTCGGTGAAGGAGGCGGAAGACACATGTTCTGGGACCGGGTAGCCTGTGTGTATGACCTGTTTGCAGATGTCTACAACCGCAAGGTGCACGAGCAGCTGAAGGAGGCAGTGTGCCGCGAGATAAGAAAGGAAGACTCCGTCCTCGAGTGTGCCTGCGGGACGGGGATGCTGACCTGCGCCATCGCACCGAGATGTCAAAAGCTCGTCGCCACCGACTTTTCTGAGAAGATGCGGCTGCGGACGGAAGAGAAGTGCCGCAGCTTTCCCAACACTCAGGTCCAGGAAGCAGACATTCTGAATCTCCCCTTCCTCCCGGAGAGCTTCGATGTGGTCCTCGCGGCCAACGTGATCCATCTCCTGGACGACCCGATGCGGGCGATCCATGAGATGCAGCGCGTGTGCAAAAAAGGCGGGAAGCTCATCATCCCCACCTACATGAACCGGGAGAAGACCGGGAAGGCCAGCACCTTTTCCAGGGCTGTCGGGAAGGCCGGGGCAGACTTTCGTGCCTCCTTCACCCTCTCTTCCTACAAGGCGTTCATCCGGGAGGCCGGCTTCCCGGACGCTGCCTTTACCTTGGTGGACGGCCGTGTGCCCTGCGCCGTGGCCGTCATCCGGGTATAACGCCTTTGCCATTTTGACCGAAGGGAGACAGATCCTATGCAGAAGCACGATTCCATCTATGTGACCGAGATTTCAGACGGACGGTGGATCGCCTATGACATTCCGGGCAACATCGGATGGATCATCTATTTCGTCTGCTGTGCCCGCCTCTTTCATGCCGGTCTGCAGCCCCATGCCCTCATCGCCCTCATCCCGGCACTCGGGATGCTGTTGGGGATTGTCGAGCTCATCGCCGAGCGCGTGCAGAAGCTTGACCGCATCCTTCCAAAGCGCCGGCTTCTGCGGGGCTTCGGCCTTCTCGCGCTCTCGGGCATCCTCGGAATGCTGGTCAGCCTGATCACCTTTCCCCTGCGCGGGACCCTCGCCGCCTGGATGCTGGTGGGTGCTTTTCTCTGTGCCTTCTTCTCCGCCCTCCTCTTCTGGGGGTACCGGCGGAAGGATCCGGAAGATGGAATCCTCGGTATCTGACAGACACTGATGATGACAGACCGCACACAGGGCCCTTTTCCGGGCCTGTGTGCGGTCTTTGTATGTCACGCCAGAAACACCGGAAATGCAGTGTTGTCCCGCTTCTGCGTGCTGGTCGGTTTTCTTTTCCGCATCCCCTCTGGTATAATTTTGGCGGCAGACAATTCAGCAAATTCCAGGGGCACCTGTCTGCCCCTGTCTCATAGCTTCCTGCCCGCCCCGGCGGGCTGACACCCGAGAGGATGTATTTCATGAAACGACTTTTCTTCGCACTCGCACTCTGCGTCTCCCTGCTCCTTGTTGTCTCCCTGTCCAGCGCCGAGGTCTCCGCCAACCTGAAGACCAGGAAGACCTATAACCGCTCCGGATCCGTAGAGAGCCTCACATACCTGGACAGTGAGGGCAATCCCATCATCGCCGCAGACCTTGGCTATGCCGAGGTCCGCTACACCTACCGGGACGGCCGCCTCATGCTCACCACCTCCTACTTTGACGAACAGGGTGAGCCCATCAACTCCGTGCAGGGGTATCAGCGCCTGTCCCAGCAGATCACCATCAAGGGGATCGTCCTGAAGCGCGAGTACACGGACGCCGAAGGGAACAGCGTCCTCGGCCCCGAAGGCTATGCCCGGGAGGAGAGCACCTACTGGTCCAAGTATCACCAGGAAACCCGTGACTACGGCGTGGACGGTGAGCTCCTCAAGACCCACAAGACACTCTACCAGCAGACCGGAAACCAGCTGAAGCTCGGCGAAGAGTACCGGGACGGGGACGGCAACTACATCACCGGTCCCGACGGCTTTGCCTACAGCGTCATCGAGTACGACCGGCACCTGCAGACAAGGATCTCCTTCTTTGATCCCGAAGGCAGCCTCGTCCTCAACCGCAGGCTCAAGTATGCCATGGCAGAGAGTGAGTACCAGTGGGGCAACCTGATCCGCGAGGCCTGGTACGGCGAAGACGGCATGCTGACCCCGGGGCCCCAGGGCTATGCCTACGACACCCGCAGCTATAACGGATCCGACAACATCACCATCTCCTACTTCAATGCGGACGGCACGCCGTACTACATCAAGGGGGAATACTGCTCCGTCTTCCAGATGCTCAGCCGCAGCCGTGTCGTCAGTGCCAGATACTTCGGCGAGGTGGACGGAGAGATTCAGCGTATCCGCATTTCCGCCGGCTACTCCCGCGTGGACACCGTCTACACCCGCACCGGCAAGATCATCCGCCAGACCTACTTTGACGAGTTGGATCATCCCATGGTGGTGGAGAATCTCGGGTATGCCGTGATCTACAACGACTACTACGACAACCGCCTGACCGACACGACGTACCAGGACGAGCGGTTCCAGCCGACCACCCGCTCAGACGGCGTGGCCCGTATCGTCTACCAGTATAAGAACAACAAGGTCTGCGGGGAAGTTTACAAGGATCTGCGCGGAAACCCCGTGGCGACCGCGGAGGGCTACAGCCGTATCTGGTACGAGAACGATGAGGACGGCAACCACACAGACATCATCTACTATGATGCAGACGGCAATCTCTTCGTCATGCCGGATGGCTGGGACGAGGTCAGATATACCTATACCGAGAGCGGTAAGGTGGCCTCCGAGCAATACTTCCTCAGCGGCGAGCCCGTCATCACAAAGAAGGGCTACGCCTCCGCCGCCTACGAGTACTATGATTCCGACCTGTACCTTTCAAAGAGCTACTTTGACGACCTTGGCCGCCCGACCATGCTGCCGGACGGGTATGCCATGGTGGAGTATGAGTATGGTCCGAACCGCAAGGCGACCATGACACGCTACACCGATGCAGATGGCCGCGTGGTGAACCTCTCCGGCAAGGCCTGGGCCTACACGCGGACATTCTACGACACAGCCCGCACCTACACGACCGTCTACTACGACACCTCAGACCTCCCGACCGAGACGCCCCAGGGGTATACCCAGATCCGCTATACCACGGACGTCATGGGGAACATCATTCTGGAAGAGCGGCAGGACGGGAGCGGCCAGACCCTCTCCGGCACCTCCCGCACCTTCGACGATGCAAAGCATATGCTGACGGAGACCACCCTGGATGCCGGGATGAATCCCGTTCCCGGAACGGCCGGCTATGCCACCCTCTGCCGGGACTATGACACAGACGGACATATCATCCGCGAGTACTACCTGGATGCCTCCTCCCTCCCTGTCCTCTCGACCTCCGGTTTCCACGAGGTTCGCCGCGTCTGGGAGGGTGGCCGGAACACAGAGGAAGCATGGTTTGATGCGGAAGGCAGCCCGGTGGCCCCGAAGGACACATACGCCTCCGTCCGCAGGGCCTATGACGAAAACGTCAACGTCATCCAGGAATCCTACTTTGACATAGCAGGCCAGCCCGTCCTCTCCAGGGCCGGATACTGGAAGGTGGAGCGAGTGTATGAGGGCAAGGAGCCCCTCCGCCAGGACTTCCTTGATGTCTCCGGCGCCCCGGTCCTGCTCCCCAAGGGCTACGCCCACATCTACCGCACACTCGACGAGAACGGTAAGGTGGCCGAAGAGTGGTACACCGATACAGAGGACCTGCCTGTCGTCTCCACGGACGGGTACTGGAAGATCCTGAGGAGTTACAATGACAGCGGCAAGGTCATCCGTGAAGCCTGGCTGGATGCAAGCGGGAACCCCACACCCCTCAAGGATACCTATGCGAGTGTCCTTCGGGACTACGACGAAAACGGAAACGTCTCGGGCGAGCGGTACCTGGATGCCCAGTCTCTTCCTGTCCTCAACCTCGCAGGGTACGCGGAGATGCAGTCCGTCTTTGACGGCAAGCTGCTGACGGACAGGACATACCTTGGCACCTCAGGCGAGCCCATCCTCATGAACAAGGGATACGCCGGGCTTCACCGGAATTACGACGAAAATGGGAACGTGGCCGCAGAATGGTACACGGGCACCCAGGACGAGCCCATCCGCTCCACGGACGGCTATCACCGGATCGAGCGGACCTACAATGCCGCAAAGAAGGTTACGCAGGAAGCCTGGTTCGATACGGACGGAAGTCCCATCGCCCCGAAGGACCTGTATACATCCGTTGCACGGGACTATGACGAGAGCGGCAACACCGTCTATGAGGCCTACTTTGGTCCGGACGGAGCCCCCGTCCTCTGCAAGGCCGGCTATGCCGCCTTCACCCGTGTCTATGACGGAAAGCTGCTGAAAGAGCAGCACTTCCTGGGCACAGACGGCACGCCAATCCCTGGAAGCAAGGGCTATGCAGCCATCTACCGGACCTATGACGAAAGCGGGAACGTGGCGGAGGAGTGGTACACCGACGCAGAAGATGCGCCGGTCCGCTCCACCGACGGGTATCATAAGATCGCACGCGAATACAGCGAGGCCAAGAAGGTTACGCTGGAAGCCTGGTTCGATACGGACGGAAGCCCCATCGCACCGAAGGACCTGTACACATCTGTTGCACGGGACTATGACGAAAGTGGAAACACCATCTATGAGGCCTACTTTGGCCCGGACAGAGCGCCCACACTCTGCAAGGCCGGATACGCCGCTCTGCGCCGGGTCTACGAGGGCAAGAATGTCGTCGCCTTCCATTACCTGAACGTGGACGGCACGCCCATGATCCTCGCAAAAGGCTATGCCAGCCTCTACCGCACCTATGACGAGAGCGGGAACGTGACGGCCGAGTGGTACACAGATGCCGATGACCGTCCCGTCCTCTCTTCCGACGGCTACTGGAAGGTGGAGCGCGCATACAACGCCCAGAAGAAGGTCACCAGCGAGGCCTGGTTTGGCGCCGACGGTGCCCCCATTGCTCCGAAGGATCTCTATACCTCCGTGCAGCGTGGCTTTGACGAAAATGGCAATACCATCCGCGAGGACTACTTCGGGCCAGGCGGAGAACCCACGCTCTCCAAGGCCGGCTATGCGTCCGTCTCCCGCATCTACGAGGGCAAGAACGCGATCGCCTTCTCCTACTTTGGCGTGGAGGGGGCACCCATTCTGCTGCAGAAGGGCTACGCAAACCTCTACCGCGCCTATGACGAGAGCGGCAACGTGACCGAGGAATGGTACACCGGCCTCGAGGACGAGCCTGTAAAGTCCACCGACGGGTACCATAAGATCGTCAGAGCGTACAAGACTGCCAAGCAGGTCTCAGAGGAAGCCTGGTTCGACGTGGACGGAAACCCGATCCCGGTGAAGGATCTCTACACCTCGATCCACAGGGAATTCGACGAAAACGGCAACACCGTCCGCGAGGACTACTTTGGACCCGACGGCGAGCCCATCCTCTCCAAGGCCGGCTATGCGTCCGTCTCCCGCATCTATGAGGGCAAGAACGCGATCGCCTTCTCCTACTTTGGCGTGGACGGGGCACCCATTCTGCTGCAGAAGGGCTACGCGAATCTCTACCGTTCCCACGACGAAAACGGAAACGTGACCGACGAATGGTACACCGGACTCGAGAATGAACCCGTGAAGTCCACCGACGGGTACCACAGGATCGTCAGGGCGTACAAGACTGCCAAGCAGATCTCTGAGGAAGCCTGGTTCGACGTGGACGGAACTCCGATCCCTGTGAAGGACCTCTACACCTCGATCCACAGGGAATTCGATGACAACGGTAACACCATCCGCGAGGACTACTTTGATGCGGATGGCAATCCCACGCTCTGCAAGGCCGGCTATGCGTCCATCTCCCGCATCTATGAGGGCAAGAACGCCGTCGCCATCTCCTACCTTGGCGCGGACGGTGCACCCATTCTGCTGCAGAAGGGCTACGCGAACCTCTACCGCGCCTATGACGAGAGCGGCAACGTGACCGAGGAGTGGTATACAGGCCTCGAGGGCGAGCCCGTGAAATCCACCGACGGGTACCACAGGATCGTCAGGGCGTACAAGACGGCCAAACAAATTTCAGAGGAAGCCTGGTTCGACGTGGACGGAAACCCGATCCCCGTGAAGGACCTCTATACCGCGATCCACAGGGAATTCGACGAAAGCGGTAATACCATCCGCGAAGACTACTTCGGGCCCGACGGGGAGCCCATCCTCTCCAAGGCCGGCTATGCGTCCATCTCCCGCATCTACGAGGGTAAGAACGCCGTCGCCTTCTCCTACCTCGGCGTGGAGGGGGCACCCATTCTCCTCAGCAAGGGCTATGCAAACCTCTACCGCGCCTATGACGAAAACGGCAACGTGGCTGAGGAATGGTACACAGGCCTCGAGGACGAGCCCGTGAAGTCCACCGACGGGTACCATAAGATCGTCAGGGCGTACAAGGCAGCCAAGCAGGTATCCGAGGAGGCCTGGTTCGACGTGGACGGAACCCCGATCCCTGTGAAGGATCTGTACACCTCGATCCACAGGGAATTCGACGAAAACGGCAACACCATCCGCGAGGACTACTTTGATGCGGATGGCAATCTCACGCTCTGCAAGGCCGGCTATGCGTCCGTCTCCCGCATCTATGAGGGCAAGAACGCGATCGCCTTCTCCTACCTTGGCGTGGACGGGGCGCCTATTCTCCTCAGCAAGGGCTACGCAAACCTCTACCGCGCCTATGATGAGAGCGGCAACGTGGCCGACGAATGGTACACAGGCCTCGAGGACGAGCCCGTGAAATCCTCCGATGGGTACCACAGGATCGTCAGGGCGTACAAGGCAGCCAAGCAGGTATCCGAGGAGGCCTGGTTCGACGTGGACGGAACCCCGATCCCGCTGAAGGACCTCTACACCTCGATCCACAGGGAATTCGATGAAAACGGCAACACCATCCGCGAAGACTACTTTGGTGCTGATGGCAAACCCACGCTCTGCAAGGCCGGATATGCGGCCATCGAGCGGGTGTATGAGGGCAAGAGCGCTGTTGCATTCACCTACTTCGGCCTCGATGGTCAGCTCCTCCAGCTCGACAAGGGCTATGTCCATATGTACAGGTCCTATGACGAAAACGGCAATGTGGCGGAGGAATGGTACTCAGACGCGGAGGACCAGCCCGTGAAGTCCACCGGCGGCTACTGGAAGATCTCCCGGGAGTACAATGCCCAGAAGAAGGTCATTCGGGAAGCCTGGTTCGATGTGGACGGCTCGCCCCTCGCACTCAAGGACACCTACACCTCGATTCAGCGAGGCTTCGATGATGCGGGAAATACCACCTATGAAGCCTACTATGGCGCGGACGGCAACCCAATCCTCTGTCATGGCGGCTATGCATCTGTCCTGCGCACCTATGAGGGCAAAAACCCCGTCTCTTTCTCCTACTTTGGTCTGGACGGCCAGCCAATCCTGCTGCAGAAGGGCTATGCCAACCTGTACAGATCCTATGACGGCAAAGGAAACGTTGCGGAGGAATGGTACACGGATGCGGAGGATCTGCCCGTCATGTCCACCGACGGGTACTGGAAAGTCTCCCGTACATGGGACGATCAGAAGAACATGGTGGAAGAAAAGCGCTATGACGCAGAAGGTGCTGAGATCCTGCCGGAGGAGCCGGAAGCCGAAGTCGCCGAGGCAGAGGCGGCCGGCAGCTGAATGCTATGCATGAGCGCATTCATGTTCCGGGCACATGATCAGTTCAGGAAGACCCCAGGCAATATGCCTGGGGTCTTCCTTTTTCTGTCATATACCCGTTCTCAGATCGATCTGGAGGATCAAAGAATGCAACCGGCCGGGGGAGTCCCCAGCCGGTTGTCTCTTGCTAAGAAGAGGAGAATTACTCATCTTCAATCTTCCCGGGATAGAGCTTCATCAGTATATCGGCTTTCTTCTCCAGGTCCATATCGGCTCCGGCAATTTCCCTGATTTCCCCGAGCTGAGCATCATCAGCACCAAGGATATCATCCAGGGCTTCCTCAACAGAATACAGCCGGGAAAGGATCGAATCCTCGTGTGGCCCGGGCAGAAATCCAAACGTTTGTTCTAAAACCTCTTCAATGTCGTGGACGCCTTCCATGGCGCGGATGAGTTTGGTGAAGGTAGACCTGCTGATCATTGACTGATCCCCCCTAAATGCGTTTTTATTCGAAACTGAGCGTCAATGCATATTTGAACTGGATGATGTCTCCCGGGGCAGTTTCGGTATAAGCGTCTTCCTGATGCATAATCTCCACGATCTCTGCTTTCAGAGCACTGCCGAATCGCCGGATAATATCATCCAGCACCCTCTGATCATCAGGGGAAAGATGAGGATACTCCCTGGTATCTGTCGGAAGGAATTGATAGCCCGTTCCGTCTTCCATGTCAATTTCTTCACAATGGATGGAACTGAGATCCACAATAGATTCATAGGCGATTGGAACGGCTCCCATGGGCAATGCACGGTACACCATTCCTGAGATGGCATGCCCTCTGCGCCTGTATGACAGGGCATCCGCATACCAGAGCAGCTTCATCAGCTTGACTCTGTAAAGGCTTGTAACCTTTGCAGAATTGGCAAAGTAATGAATCATGTCCACAACGACATCCAGGGACAGCGACGCATTCCCAGTGTATTCCGGATTCTGCTGATACCGGGCATATTTTGCCATGATCGCACTCTTTAAATACAGATCATGATCCTGCTCAAACAGTGCTGTACCTGCTTCCCAGTACTTTGCATAGGAAGCG
>JAFUBA010000060.1 GCA_017460395.1 Clostridia bacterium
AAACCGTTTTGATTTCCTGTAATGATAGATGTATAATCTCCATGCTGTATTTCTTCTTTCATGCAGTGAGGGGGAATAAAAAAGCAGAGGCTGCAACCTCTGCTTTCATTGTATAGAAGATAATGTACTTGTCCAGTGGTCAAGGAGTCATGGAAACTGAATAGAGCTGTTTGCTAGCAACGGTCAAATAAGATGGACGTACCTGCGGGACGAACTCCGCTACCTAGCGGCTTGGTCCAAAATGTATTTATATCAACATTTTCGAAATCATGATACTTCATTGGATGCATATACACCCCGCCAGGGGATCATCGAAAAAGGGGCCGGGCAGGTCATCCTGCCCGGCTATATCGGGTACCACATCACAGGTAATCGATGTGACCATCCTGCCCCATGCACACTGTATCAACGTTTCTGTCCCCAGTTTTCCCTCAGCCATTGCACGGATTGCGTCAATGCCGCAGCAGTCTTCACTTCAATGACGCATCTGGCATTGCAGTTTTCAGCCATCCTCAGCCTTTCCTGCAGATCGATCTCTCCCTCCCCCAGCGTGAGATGATTGCGCGGGGGCAGTTCGGATCCATCATGAATGTGGAAATGCATGAGATGTGCTTTGTTCTCCAGGATATAGGGAGTATCTTTCTCCCGGATTGCCTTTGAGTGCCCGATGTCCCATGTCAGACCAAACACAGGCCTCTCCAGCAGATATGCGATGGCTTTCTTCTCAAATTCGCGAAAACCGTCCGTGTTCTCAATCACAATCCTCAGATCACTCTGTCCGATCCACGCTTCACACGCAGAGCGAAACGACGAAATCGCCTCCATGTACATGTCAAAATCCCGCTCATACATCTGGACCTTCCGGTCCGGAAGCGTCATGTGGATTCCATGATTCATGTGCATGTTCAGCGTCAGCGCCTGGCCGGGATCCCCAAACCGATCGCGCAGAGGAATCAGGGCCCTGGCGGCCCCTATGGACCGTCTGACTGTCTCAAGGTATGCATCTCTGACCAGTGGATTGAAGTCCGCAATGTCCAGATTCTCATCGAGGTGGATCGTGTAGTAGACTCCTGCCTTCTGTGCAAGATCTGTCAGGCGCTTCGTGTGCTCAATTGAATCCACTTGGTATTCCGGAAAGTTCATGTTCAGTTCGATGAACTGAAGCCCGAGCTGCCTGCAAAGCCCGATATTTTCCTCCAGTGTCCTGAGCTCAATCAGTGTCGGCATTCCAAACTGCAGCATGTTCTTTCCTCTCATTCCCCTTGCAGTGCTTCATACATGGCGTAATCCACCGTTCCATGAATATGCCCCAGCGCGCCGGGCACAAGCTCCTTCACCATGAGACAGCTGATGTGCGGAAGATGAATGCCCGGTCCGGCAACAATCCCGTGATCCGCGCTGGTTTCAAACCCGCGGGGATTGTAGTTTCTGGGGTTGCCCTCCACCATCACGGCCTGGTAGCCCATCTCCCGGGCTTTCACAAACCCGTATTCGATCAGCTCCCGTGAGATGCCCTTCCGCTGCATGTCAGTCCTCACCGCGACCGGCGTCAGAATCAGGAGTTCATCTTCGTAGCGCTCTTCGATGGAAAACCGGGAAAACATGGCGTAACCGATGATTTCTTCGGGGGAATTCATCATGAGGAGCTCAAGCGGCGGCAGATAGTACCGTTTCGAACGGATTTCCTCCACCAGCTGCCGGACCTTTCTTCCCTCTTCGGGGCCGTCCCATTCACTGAAGACCTGCTCGATCAAATCGAGGGAAGGCAGCAGGTAGCGATCCTGCATCGCCGTGATATATCTGTCCATCGTTTACAGCTCCCTGTACATCAGAATGAAATCGTGATACGTGCCGTCATCCAGGCATATCGCGTGGTGCAGCCGGCCGCTTTCCACAAACCCGCACTTGGCATACAGTGCCCGTGCCCGGGCATTCTCCGCAACCACCTCAAGATCCATCCGCGTGAATCCGATCTTCTTTGCAAGCTCTGTCAGATATGCCATCATGGCCGTGCCGATCCCCATGTGCCAGTACGATCTGTACAGTGCAATCGCCACGTTGCATCGGTGCCGGACCTTTCGTCTGGCTCCGTGCCCGCTGATCGAACAGTTGCCCGCAATCTCTCCATCCACGGTGGCCACCATCATGACAGAGGAGGGATCGTCCAGGATCCTCCCGAGAATCATGCGCTCCTCCTCCTCGGTATATGCCACCTCGTCCGGGTAGCGGAGCAGGAAGTCGGTTTCCCCGGATGTCTCCTTCATGTACCTGATCAGTGCCCCGGCATCCTCAGGCGCCGTGGGCCGAAGGATGCAGACGCGCCCGTCAGGAAGCGTGATTTCCCTTGGCATAAACTTCACTTGTATTTCCCCTTTCCCTCATAAACAGCATAACATGGATACACTCTTCATGCAAATAAAATACAGACCGGTTCCCTCCGGCCCGCCTGAATCATGCGCTCATCGTTTGACATCACATCGCACCGGATATCATGGCCTCCAGCTTCTCATCGTCGTACTCGATCTCATTGGAAAATGTGCGGGCGCGCTCGATGAGAAGCGGCAGATTTCCTCCGTCAAAGCCCTGCAGGATTTCCCAGAAGGCCCTGTCGATAAACTGCAGCCGCGCCTCAAGGCGGCCATCGTAGAGCGCATCCGGGATGTGGCGGTAGATGAGATACTCCCGAAGCCTCCCCGCGGGGCCCGTCTCCCGGATATTCCGGATCAGCTCGTCCCGCAGGGCCCTAAGGGAAACCTCCGATTCGTCTGCCTCCTCCGCTTCCTCATCTGGCTCGTCCCCGACGCAGATGAGGCGCATCGAATGATCACAGGTCAGGATCAGCCGGGCTGCCTCCTCACAGGCCATGCCGAGCCCGATCTCGATCCGGTCAGACCAGTAATTCCGAAATCTCGGGTGATCCCGGCAGATCTGACACAGACTCTCCTCGCCCATTTCAAGAATCATCGAGCACAAACCATCCTCCCGAAGCAGCGGGCACCGCTCCCCGTCCAGCAGGCGAAAGTGCGGCTCGGGATTCAGATCGATATGACCCCGAAGCTTCTCCCCGAAGACACCGGGTACCTCCCGGTAGCGTCTCAGCGTCTCCTCGTCAATATCGATCTCCCAGCCCTCACAGCAGGTGTGCCGGCATTCTCCTGCAATGCAGCGAAACGAAGGAAGATAATCCGGGGCCATCACTTTCATCTTATGTGTTCCTCTCTCATGAATGCTGCGTTATGAATCCTCACGGCCAGATTTTACCATATAGACCGCCACCAGCATAAGCCCTGCCAGAATGCCGAGGGACACTTTGTACCTGACCTCCTGGTGAAAGATGATCACCAGCATCATGTAGAGAAACAGCAGCGTGTCCACACCCAGCACGATGAGCCCTCTGCGCTTCTTCCCGACCCACCTCTTCAGGGGCTTTGCCCGGATCGCCCAGGGCAGAAAGCAGACCGACAGTCCGAACAGCACCGCGCTGCCCGCGACCCAGAACCAGTCGCCCCGGGTGACAAGGCAGATCACGGCCAGAAGGAGCTCTGTGCTCACGGTAAATGCGCACAGCGTCCAGAACAGCTTGCTCTCCGGCACCAGGATCGGCACCGCGATGAGGCTGAAGGCCACCCCCATGGCGGCGAGCAGGATCAGAAACCAGCCAAGCTCCGAGCCGGCGATCAGATTGACCGCGAGGAGCGCCAGGAGAGGAATCAGGACGGCACCGAACGCTGCGATGCCCGTCTTGGCAGACAGCTGCCTGAACTTTCTCACGCCGTAGCTGATCACATCCTGCTTTTCCTCCCTGAGGTTCGATTCGATGTCCGTATCCCGGAGCTTCTTCAGCATCTCCCGGCACTCCGGGCATTCATGCAGGTGTTCCTCCACAGCCTCACTGCTTTTTTCACTGCAGATCCCGTCCGCATACAGAGGAAGTAAATCCCGAATAATGTCACAATCCGTTTTCATGCTCTGTCCCGTCCTTTTTGAGCCTGTCCTGTAGACGTATTTTCGCCCGGTGATAAGTGACTCTCGCCCAGTTTTCTGTCTTCTGGAAGATCTCTCCGATCTCCCGGAAGCTGAGCTCCCCAAACACGCGCAGCTCAAAGACCTCCCGGTAGGGTTCTTCCAGCGCATGCAGCGCCAGGTGGATCTGAAACGAGGAATCCTTCCGCTCAAACGCTTTTTCCAGTGCCCCTTCAGGATCCCCTGACGCATCCGGCACATCCTGAAGATCGCCCCCGCGCCGCGCCAGATGCCTTCGCTCATCCGTCAGAAGATTCCGCGCGATGGCACAGAGCCAGGTGACCTCATCCGATGCTCCGCGAAAGTCTCTCCGGTGGGTGAAGGCGCGGTAGAAGGTTTCCTGTGTGACCTCCTCCGAGAGGACCCGGTCGCCGCACTGGGTCATCACGAAGGAAAACACCCGCATGTAGCAGGTCTCATAGAGCCGCTCGTATTGCTCCGTGGTCACTTTCTCACCTCCCTTCCCTTGGGTCCACTGTTTAGACGGGGAAAGCACAGTTTCGTTACAGCTGCTCGAGATTTTTTTGAGGGGCCCGCGCCGAAGATTTCGGCGCGGGCCTTCCCCGTCACCTCCCCTTTCCGTGGAGCTCGGCCTCCACCTCTGCCAGGGGGTCCGTCAGGAGCCGGCGGTAGATGCCGGTGAAGCGGCGCTCGGCCTCGGCGCTCGCCATTTCCGGGTTCCGGCGGATCCTGACGGCCAGATGGACCATCCGCTGCCACTCGCGGTTCACAGAACCGAGGGCGATGTTTGCTGTTGGATCGGAATGATATGCCATGGTAACTCCTCCTTCGGCTTTACAGCATATGAAGTTGTCAGCGGACAAAAAATCCGCCGAATGGGCAGACCAGTCCCCTGGTCAGCACATTCGACGGAGTTACCATGCAAAATCTTATGTTCGTCCCCTTTTTGAGGGGACGGGCTCTACAATACACAATCAGGGAACGGCTGTCAAGCACCTGACTGACATTTTCCGGAAATTTTTTAGGCACGCGCCGCGGCACCTCTGTCAGTTCAGTTCATCCAAAAGAAGATAGTACCGAAGCTTCTCCTCGTCCTTCGGGACGCCTGCGGCCCGGAAAAGATCGTCCGGATCCACGTTCCGGTAGACCTTCCCGTAGTGGCCATCGCTGTTGTGCAGGATGCTTCGCCAGCCAAGCGCCAGGTCCATCCACCGGTCCGAGACCCCGGCACCGCCAAGGTCGATGAAGCCGGTGAAGCGCCTGCCGTCGGTGAAGAGGTTCGGCAGGCAGAAATCTCCGTGGGTGAAGACGGGATCCACGGGCGGCCTGTGTTCACGCAGCCACTCTACCAGTGCCATGGGGCTCTCAAAGCCGCCCTCCCCGAAGGTCTCCTCCTCGCAGTCTGCGGGATCGAAGTACCCATCCCGGATCATATGCTCTGCCCGTGTCAGGCTCTCCTCCGCGGTGCGTACAAGAGGACAGGAGGACGAGGGCACCGACCAGAGAAGGTGCAGGGCCTCGGCCATCAGGTCCAGAAGAAGCCCTGGTCGCTCCATGATGGACTCGTCGCAGAGCATCTTACCCCGCATGCGGGTCATGAGAAGCCAGTCCCTGCCGCCCGAGACCTCATGCACTACGATCTCCGGGACCGGGAGTCTTCCGCGCAGCCAGGTCATCGCCTGCACATCCATCGTCTCCGGGGTGCCTGCCGGGCGCACCTTCAGGACATAGTCCTCGAAGAGGAGGACGGATGCATCCGACTTGCCGAGGCTGTCCTCGCGGTAACCGGCGGTGCCGACGATCTTTTCGATGGACTCCGGAAACTGCATTCAGATACCTCCCGAAAACGCTCTTGCTTCAGTGGTCCAACTTCTCAAGGAACGATGCCACATGTGCTGCATACTGTGCAGGGTCTGTCAGAATCGACATGGCGTGCCCGGCGCCCTGGACCAGGTACATCTCTGCTGTTCCCTCTGTCGCCTCCATCATGATGCGGCTGTGCTCCGGCAGGATAAAATCATCCTCCGCGCCATGAATCAGCAGCATGGGGACCGTGTTTCCGCGGAGGCTCTCCACCGGGCGCATCTCAGAAAAAGAGTACCCGTACTGGGTTTTAGCACATATGGAGGCCACATCCACAAGCCACTCCGGCAGGTGCATGCCACGAAGCCCGCCCTTCAGCACGGGCGCGATGTCGCTGAAGCCGCAGTCCGCCACGACAAAGTCCACCTGCGGGCGAAATTCCAGGACCGCAACGGATGTAGCCGCACCGAGGGACTCCCCGTGCAGGCCCAGCTTCTGCGCATCCGGGTAGCGGGAGCGGCTGTCCTCGATCAGGCACTTCAGGTCCTTTCGCTCCCTGGCGGAATAGGTGCAGAAGGTGGGCTCGTTGAGGCCGTGGCCCCGAAGATCATAGACGATCAGGTTGAAACCCAGATCCAGGTACATCTTCCCGTACTTCAGCGCACCGAACCGGTTGTCCGTGTAGCCGTGGGAGATGATGATATAGCGGTCTGATGGTGCAGGATTTTGGATGTACTGCACATGGAGCACATATCCATCCTCCCCCTCCACCGTATAATCGGTCTTCTCCAGGGGATCGTACCAGGAAAGATCATAGTGATCCTCCTGCCATGCCCGCGCCTCCTCCAGCGTCTGCCGCGTGCCCGTCATGGAAAAAGAGGCAAGCGCGAAGCCGAGGATCACGAGGGCAATCAGAAGCACAATGAGTATGATGGCCACGATCAGCATCCACCTTCTCCTCCCATGCACATGTCGCTTCTTTTCTGTCTGCATGCCTGTATCACTCAAATGAGCATACCTCCATCTCTTCCGTCCATATCTGCCGTGTCCCTTCCTGAACATCCATCAAACACACGGATATCGGCATCATACCACATTCCTACTTCGCATGCACCTGTTTTCCGTGTAAGCGTCACATAGAAAAACAGGGAAAGACGCTCTCGTCTTTCCCTGTTTGTGGCTTACGGTTTATTTGGCTGTTTTCTTCTCCCGCTTCTTTCCGAGGATCAGCAGGAGTGCGACGATCAGAAGGCCTGCTCCGCCAAAGATGTACGGATAGGCGGGCGTCTCATCGCCGGTACCCAGCAGACCGCCCCACAGAGGCGTGTCATAATCCAGCAGTTCGAACAGTTCATCGGGAGAACCGAAAGACGGATTGAAGAAGTCCGGGGGATTCTCACGTGTTGTGACCGGCGGCTCCTCCGGGGGCTCCTCCGGGTTCTCAGGCGGTGTGATCATACGGTTGATCAGGTCATAGCCCACACGGTCCATGACATATCCTTCCACCGGATCCTCCAGAATCAGATACTGGTAATGATGACCGTAGCCGTCATCCACCGGCAGATGCTCGAAGGTATAGGCCCATCCGTCTGCCTCGGACACAGTGGCGGAGGCGACGATCTCCTCGTCCTGCACCAGATACACATGCACCTGGATGGTGACAGGCCGGTTGCCAGCGAGGTTGTCAGAATCGTTCCAGGTCTTGGTGCCGCTCAGATCAAAGTACTCGATATCCGGCGGCTGGAGATGGTTGATGATACTCATGCCGTCCTCGGAGTACTCTGTCTCGTAGTGTTCTACGGGCGCCTCCTGCACGGTGTACACCACAGGTGTCATGTCCGCGTGATAGGCCGGGAGGTTGCGGAAGGTGTATGTCCACACATTCCCTTCCCCGATGTTCCAGGTCGGACGGTACGCTGTCGGTACACCGTCGGCATACAGCGTCACCTCAATGCGGCCGGGCCGCACTTCATGCGCATTGTTCTCATCATCCCAGGTCTTGCTGCCGGACACGCTCGTGAGGACACCGGTGGGCACCACATAGTTGTCTATGTCCATGCCGTTATATTCGGCACGATAGCCCTGGGGAACGGTTTCCTCGACGGTGTAGACGATCTCATTGCCTGCGGCATTCAGGGTCGGAAGACCTGTGAATTCATAGTCCCAGCTTTCGGCTGTGGGGCCGCCGCGCACGGTCAGGGTCTGCACGACGACTCCATCAGCCAGAAGGCTTACCTGAATGAAGGGCGGACGGAATTCACCGTTGTTGTTTTCATCGTGCCAGGTCTTGGTGCCGGACAGGTCGGTCGGCGGCACCACCGTGTTGGTGATATCTAGGGTGTCCTCAGAGTAGGTGGTCTCGTAGTTCGGCACATAGGTCTCCACGACGGTGTAGACGTGCTTTGTGCCGTCCGGCTTGTACTCCGGCAGCTTTTCAAAGTGGTAGCTCCAGACATCGCCATCGGCGGAATCCCAGATCACGGGATACTGGGAGGGCACGCCATTCTGATAGAGCGTCAGGGTGATCGTGTCCGGACGGAAGCCGGCGGCATCTTCGCTGTCCACCCAGGTCTTGGTACCGGACAGGGAGATCTGAGAGTCCGGCGGCACCAGGTGGTTCACGATCTGCAGCGTGTCCTCGGATGTCGTCGGCTGATAGTTCTCCACCAGTGCCTCCTGCACGGTGTAGACGATCACATTGCCCTCGTCGTCCTTTTCCGGAACATAGTTGAAGCTGTAGGACCAGACATTGCCTTCGCCCTTGTTCCACACGGGCTGCGGCGCATCCTCAAGCGGCTCGCCGTCAGCAAGCAGCGTCAGCTCAATGGTCTCGGGACGGAAGTTCCCGACATTGTCGCTGTCGTCCCATGTCTTGGTGCCCGCCACCGAGGTCATGTCGCGCAGCGTGTTGGTCAGGTTGATGGCATCCTCTGTGGTTTCCTCGCTCACCGTATACAGTTCGAGGCCAAAGCGGCGGATGGGCTCTTCCTTCACGGTATAGATGTAGTCAATGCCCTCTGCATCCCATCTGGGAAGATCCGAGAAGGTGTAGGTCCATACATCCTTGTCCGTGTCCGTCCAGACAGGCTCCACACCCTCGCACACCTCACCATTCTGAAGCAGCTGGAGTGTGATGCTCTCCGGGCGGTAGGAGGCGGCGTTTCCGTCATCGTCCCAGGTCTTGGTGCCGGAAAGCTCAATCATCGGCACCGGGCCTTCATAGTCGCGCACCTTCGGGGAGATGCTGATCTGTCCGTTCCGGCTCACAGCCACCATGAAGGGCTGCATCATGAAGCGGCCTTCGCTGAGATCGTCAACCCTGATCACTTCGCAATCGCCGCTCGCGGTCACATCCCAGCCCGCATACGGGTATTCAGATTCCTCGCTGTTCAGGTCGTCTGTCAGTATGCCATAGTAGACGCCGGCGGCCAGTTCAGAGAACACCACCTGACCGGATTCGTCGGTGTGAAGCTCTGTGACCTTTCTGCCCAGATTTTCCCTTGCGATACTCCAGGCGTCCTCCAGGACCTTCTCCAGATCCTCTGCGAGAACAGCATCGAGATACGACACCTTTTTGAAGGGAGCGACCATCTCCCATTCATTTTTCAGGATCACATTCGTATCAGGATTCGGTACGGCCGGTCTGGCCACCCTGAACAGTGTGATATTCTGGTTTCCGTTGTGCGGCGGCTTCGCGTCACTGTTCAGCGTGACGTCGATCTCAGACTTCTGCGGGTCATCCGCGTCTGCTGCCTCTGCATATTCTGCCAGGGCTGTAAATGTACTACCCATGAGTGCCAGACACAGGACCAGTGCCAGTATCTTTCTCAGCCATCCCTTGGATTTCACCATGACTTTCACTCCCTCAGGGAATTATGTTCGTCCCAAAAAACGTGTCTAACAAATCCCGGTATGATCCCACGTCAGTAAAACCGCTCTACCTTGTATGTTTTTGCGTTGATCGCGCCGATCTCATGGGTCGGATCCAGGAAAACTTCCTGCCCGTTGATCACCGCCACCGTCCATGAATGATAGTACTTGTCGGCGTATCCGATCATCATCTTGGCCGGAATGCCCTGTACCCTCAGCATGGTCACCATGATCGCCGCCAGGTCCTGACAGATGCCCTCCTTGTTTTCAAAGGCATCCGTCACGCTCGGCAGTTCACCTGCGCCGACCTTCTTCGCCTTCGCAAAATCATAGGAGAAGTTTTGTGCCATGAAGGCTGCAATCTCGTCATATTTCTGCTGCTCGGTCATGTCAGAATGAATGAGCTCATCTGACTTCATGACACACGGGGTTGACAGGTTATAGTCCACATACTGGTTGGGATACAGAAAGGGAATATTTGCGCTGGAAAGGGACACGCTCACGGTCACCTTTCCGCCGGCAGCATACTTCTTACCCGAGACATTCTCATACAGGGCGATGTCATACTTGCCCTCGCCCAGCTGCAGAGGCAGCACCACATACTCGCCGTCTCCGCCGATATTGTAGTCCAGCTGCTGCTTGCCAAGGGAAACCCTGACCTTCAGCTTCTTCTTTGTGGTGGACCCGAAGGCCACCATCACATATCCCTGATCACTGTGACTGGCGTCTACCACCAGATCCTTGTCGGTCAGGACATTGCTTCCCTGTTCGGGCCACAGCGCATCAATCGATGCACTTGCCGTGTCAGGTGCCCAGACCATCAGCACTCCAAGAAGCAAGACGAGCATGCATGCTGCCCATCCACTCTTCTTTGGGAAACCCATGAGAGCACTCTCCCCTCCGTGTCCCAGCCCTTCAAAAGCATCATCATGCCTTTCTGGGTGGAATCACCCATTTGATTAATATTCTTCGCTGAGGTGCCCGATTCCTTCCTGTGGGAAGAAATCTCAGAACATTTTTGCGGATCAATGAAGCTCCTGTCCTGGATGTCCGGGGACATGCAAGACAGAAGAAAGTACCTATGTATACAGTATCGGCCCCATTGTAACAGATTCTTGTATCCATGGGAAGGGTCCACTTTTTCTTCGTTTTTTTGCCTTCAGTACCCGCATTTTATGGTTGTTCTTGCGTAAAACACGCTTGATATTCACTGTTTTATTCTGCGAAACGCTGCTTGACAGACGCGGGATGGCGGCGTATGATCCCTCGCGTGTCGGGGGAGTAGCCAAACGCACGATGCGCGTGGTTTGAAGACCGTCAGCCGATGTTTTCAGTTCATCACCTGAAAGCGTCCGGTCCAAACGAGAAGGCAAGACCTGCACCGCTTGTCGGTGCAGGTCTTTTTTTAAGATGCCCCCGGGAATATTCAGTTTTTGGAGGCCATGAACATGCTTGTACCCGTGCTTCTCTTTGCCCTCGGCCTTGTCCTGCTCATCAAGGGCGGCGACTGGTTCGTGGACGGTTCCGTGTCACTCGCCCACCGTTTCCATCTGCCGGAACTGCTCATCGGTGCCACCATCGTGTCCATCGGCACGACCCTCCCGGAGGTCATGGTCTCGGTGCAGGCAGCCCTTCAGAACAACTCCGGCATCTCCTACGGGAACGCCATCGGGTCGGTCATCTGCAATACCAGCCTGATCGCCGCGATCACCCTGGTGTTTCGCCCCTCCCTCGTGAAGCGCCGCTCCCTCCTGATGCCCGTCATCAGCTTCTTCGTGGCCGCCGCCTTCTATGCCCTCATCGCCTATACGACGGGCACCTTCCAGCGCTGGCACGGGTTCGTGCTCCTCGGCATGTTCTGCCTGTACATGGTGCTGACCGTTCTTCAGATGAAAAAGCATCCCGAGATGCAGGACGAAGCTGAAGATGACGGTGACAAGGAGGAAGACTCCAAGCCCACACCCCTCTACCTTGATCTTCTGATGCTCGTCGGCGGGGCCGCAGCCATCGCCATCGGTGCCAATCTCCTGGTGGAAAACGGCACCCTGATCGCAGCCGCCCTCGGCGTCCCGGACTCGGTGATCGGCCTGACCATGATCGCCCTGGGTACCTCCCTGCCGGAGCTGGTGACGGCCATCACCTCACTCCTGAAGGGGCACGGCTCCCTGTCCCTTGGCAACGTCATCGGCGCCAATCTCTTTAACCTGGTGCTGGTCTCCGGCGCCGCCATCTCCATTGCCCCCTTCTCCGTGCCCTCAGAGCGCATCCTCCTCGGCCAGCGGGCCTCGCTGGTGGTGGACCTGCCGGTCATGCTCCTGGTAATGCTGCTCCTTTGCCTGCCGGCCGTTATGCGGGAAAAGCTCTACCGCTGGCAGGGCATTCTGCTCCTTTGCATCTATGTCGGCTTTACCATCTTCCAGTTCGCCGCATAAAAACATGCCGGATGGGATCTCCCCCATCCGGCATATTTTTATGGGCTTTCGATGTTCACACCGTGTTCTTTCATAAATGTACAGGCGTAGGACCCGCCCGGGCAGACCACACTGCCGAGGTTCATCCAACCATACGGTGCAGCTTCCTCATCGATGAAGATCACATTTTCGGTAAGCACAATCGCACCGCCGTAAGAAGTGTTTGCCAGAGCATTTTTGTGACGCGAAGGGCAAAAGGTATCAGTCCTTTAAACCGGCGGCGTCATGCGCCCTCGCAGGGCAACTGCACCGATAAATCGGCGTGATCGCCCTGCTATCCCATAGGGACTTCATTTACAGATAATACGTTGTGCCACAGGCTTCAAATCCGGATGCCTGTATATCACAGGAGGATTCTGAATATCGCAGCTCTTCGCAACAAACAGGGTGGGAAATTCCTTGCGACCTATATTGGCACTTCCCTGGATATCAGCATTCACTGTAATATCAAGCCGGTTGTCGTGATATAAGCGCCCCTTCCGCGTCCCTGAGAATGAGTACTTCTGCTTCTCCTGATCAGAAAGCTCTGCAGAAGCCTCTCCGCCCTCATCCTTTTCTTTTTTAGGCGTATAGGTCGGGATAAAATCCTCGCTGAGAAAAGAAGCCTTAGAAGTATAGGATTCCTCACGTTCAATGTAGAGGATTCCATG
>JAFUBA010000061.1 GCA_017460395.1 Clostridia bacterium
AGAAAAAGCAGCAAGAGACAGTCGCAGAAAAGAAAAACAGAAGGCCTGAAACAGCATAGATATATGCTGAATGGCCCATTCTTGAAGGGCGTAGAGCATGAAAATTTAACTAAAAATGTCGTTGCGACAATGCACTAGCATAGGGTCATCCGAAGTAGCATTCCTAAATTCATCTCAAACTTATCATCGTAGTTTTATGACTTGGCCATCTCTCTCTTTGCGATATTCATACACCGACTCTGTAGGTGGTTCACTGTCCTTTCAAAATGGTAAAGCTTTCTGTTCTGGATTTATTTCTCCTTTGGATGATTCATTTGTCAAAATTACTGTCACACTATACAAAAAAAGCGGTAATCAATGGCTATTTGTAAAATCCTGGTCAGGCAACAGTTCTGGTGGTATGACTGCTTCAGCTGGCGGATCCGTTGCGGTTGATCATGGTACATACAAGCTTGTGACTACCGGCAATGTAGGCAATCTGGAGTATCCCTCTTACAGCACACAGAAAACCTATTGACCTTTTTCCCTGCACTCGTTTCATTCATTCTCCTTTTTGATCCTTCGCCGTTTTCTGCCCCAATGAGTTCCCCATAAATCAAAAAAGGAGTTATTTACATGAAACGTACTCAGACTTTCCTGGCGATTCTTTTGGTTGTTCTGGCTGTTTCCGCTCTCCTGCCCGTCATTTCCTCTGCAGAATGTGCACACACCTACTCCTGGATCACGACCAAAGAACCAACCTGCTCGTCATATGGAACACAAAAAGGCACCTGCACCAAATGCGGCGCTACCGCTGTCAGACAGATTAGCTACGGAGACCACAATTGCAATGAACCGACATGTGAAAAACCCGGCGTCTGTAAGACGTGTGGGCGTACAATCAAGCCAAAGCTTGGTCATTCATATGGAGCTCCCACATGTTACTCCCGGGGCACCTGTTCCCGCTGCGGTCAAGAAAATCCTCACGGCTCATATACAAGTCACAAATTTACCACCGGCAGCTGTGTAAACACGAAAAAATGCTATGTGTGCGGCTATGATACCGGAAAATATGGTGGTCACAGTATGCAGCCTGCGACCTGCACAAAACCTTCTACCTGTTCCCTGTGTGGTACAACATCCGGCTCCACTGCTCCGCATCAGTTTCAAAATGGAAGATGCATCGTGTGCGGACGCCGCGATGACCTGATCAACAGTCTTCCCGATGATGATATGTAAATTACTCGGAGGTGTGTCATGAATCGTTTTCTGGCCCTTCTCGCGGTCCTTTGCCTTCTGTGCGGCAGCACATGTCTCGCAGAAGCGGTTGAACCTTCCACAAGCACGGTCACCCTGGCAAGGAACCTGATGAATGCCCTCATACGGCCCAGTCTCACGCTGCATGAGCTTGAAGACATCAGTGCATCATACGGTCTGTCCAAAACACGGGAAGATATTTCTCCAAATGGCGACACCGCATATGTCTCATTCGAGAATGACTCCCCTCTTGGCCTTGACGCCAATGTGGATATTGCGTCGGATCGTATCTGGTCCCTCGGTCTTCTGTGCAAGGGCACAGAAGAAAATGGCATCTACACCAACGAGGATTTTCTCAGCTATCTCTGCTATCAGCTGAATCAGCTGGATAATGCGTTCTATCCCATGTACAGCCTGTTTCGCGGTGAACCATGCTTCCTGCGATGGGCCCCCTTCCCCGAGCTTTCCATCTGGATTCAGGCCGATGAAAGCACGGGTGAAGTCCTGCGCTACGATGGGCAGTTTTCCATTAACTTTGTGTATCTGAACTTATCCCGGACTGATATCATCCCCTATGATCCGATTACTGCCACTGAAAAACTGTTTCAGGCATTCTCAAAAAAGAATCTGACTGTAAGCGATCTGGAAGCAATCGCCGAGGAAATGTCACTGGTTCCAAGAGAGGATGTCATCGGTCTGGATACCATTGGTCTGATTGATGCCCTGAATCCCCTGCATCCTCATAAAGCCTGGCTCAGCACAGACGATGATACCGTCCATATGTATTCTTATGACTACAATCGACTGGTGGTCATCGCCCGGCAGGAAGAATCCTCCGACAAACTGCGCTCTGTGACGGTTTATAACCGAGGGTATGAGATGTCAAGCGGCGAAACCGCAGACGATCTTCTCTACGAATACATGCTGGAGCTGGTGAGCAATGCAGGACAGGCTGTGTCTGCAGATGTCCTTCCAGAGTATGTACAGACCGCTGCCGAGGACGTCAATCAGACGTTTGCACATGTCTTTCAGTTCTCGAATGGCATCACCATGTACATTCCTTCCTACATCAACGAGCCCAATCCGTACATGGGAGATTTTTCCATGATCTTCCTGTACTGACTCAGCCAAAGCCCACGAAAAAATGCAGACCAGAGCCTTACGGGTTCTGGTCTGTTTCTGTGTGATTGTCTCCCGCACTCCGGATTCCCTTATCCTTCTGCCTGTGTGGACGCACGAATCACCATGGAGCCTGGGAGAATCCGGACGGATGCATCTACCGTCTTTTTCTGAAGGCGCCGTTTCATGATGGTCACGGCGGCCTCCGCCAGTCCCTTCACATTGGTTGTATACGACGTCAGGTTGGGTGTGGTCATGGTGGCAAAGCGAAAATCGTCATACCCCGTCACCGCCACATCCTCCGGCACCCGCTTTCCGCCTGCCTTGAGGAGTTCCACCAGACGAAAAGCCACCTCATCGCAGCTGCACACAAATGCTTCCGGCAGATCTTCCGGGAGCTGCAGAGGGACCAGCACACCATCCCGGTCCCGGTCCTCCAGTCGCCAGGCCTGATTGGGCTCGATGCCCGCCTCCAGCAGTGCTTTACAGCAGCCCAGGTACCTGTCCATGATTGATGACGTCTCCAGTATGCTGCCCACAAAACCGATGTTCTTTCTGCCCGTCTCCAGAAGATGCCTCGTCAGCACATAGCCCCCATGGACATTGTCCGAGCGTATGCTGTCACACTCAAGATCATCCTTGTAAAAGTCCAGCAGAAGAAACGGCAGACCGCTTTCTGCCACAGCACGGATATAGGACAGCTCAACCTCGCCCATGAAGATAACACCGTCCACCTTATGAGACTGCACCAGGCTCGGCATTTCACATGCCCGCTCTGCCTCCTTGGGGATGATTTCCACCATGGCCGTCATGTTCTTTTTCTGGCACTGCTCCAGAAGGTTCCGATACAGGGTGTAGTAGAAGGCATTCTCATTGAAAAATCTGTCCGGCACCAGGATGCCCACATTTTCGCCTTCCCATACAGGGTTTGTGTTCCTGCTTTCCCGATATCCCAGCTCCTCGGCTGTCTTCTGGATTCTGGCACGCAGCTCTTCGCTCACACCATCTTTCCCTGTCAGCCCCTTGGACACAGACACCACACTGATGCCCAGTTTCTCCGCGATATCCGCCATCCGAACCGCTTTCGCCATGTTCTTCTCCCCTGGTGATGTGTTTTTCGATACCACGTGTCCGGCACCGTCTGGTCACATCTGATTCATTTGTCCCCCTGTATTTCCAGGTTTCATTATAGCCAGGTGGACAGTTTCTGCAATCGTAGCGCGCACTGTGCCTTGGAATCGTCCGGAAAAACTACAGATGAAAGTGCTCCTTCACCTGCAGCGAACAGATCACTTTCCCTCGCACCCGGATGCTCTCCACCTGCTGGAGAATCAGATCATCCAGTTCCGGTGGCAGAATCAGCAGGCCATACCCCTCCAGGCGGATCCTGTTTCCCTGCTTCCATGCCTGGCGCAGTTCTTCTTCCCCGATCTCGCATATTCCAAGAAACCAGGTCCTGTTCTCCCGTCTGGCCCGCTCCTTCGTGTCCTGAATCGTTCCCTCATACCGGCGGAGCATCTCCCGCACCGCCTGGTTGACCAGGTCCGTTCTGCTGGAGAAGAATCCCTGGTCGATCAGCAGGTCCATCTGCCCGAGCGTAGCAGGATTAACGTTCACGGACACCTTCTCTGTCTGTTCCATATCTGCCTCCTCATGAAAAAACGGAGCCGGTACATCCACCGGCTCCCAGAAGATTATGTGGGCATGGACAGCGCCACGAGTCCCTCGCCTCTGACGATCATGGCAGGGGCTGACTGCGGCAGATAGAAGCTTTCACCCTTCTTTACCTTGATGCTCGCATCCTCCCAGCACAGCTCCACATCGTGGTCCAGGGCTGTCAGCATACCGAAATTACAGATCGCCGGCACGCGGATCTCGGGTTGTATCGAGAGGTCCATCAGATCCAGAGTAAAATACTTTTCATCCAGTACCCGCTCGCAGGCCTTTCCGCTCACATGCCTCGGCTCCAGCTGTACATGCAGATCCGTCACATCCAGTGCCTGCTTCAGGTGCAGCTCACGGCCCTTTCCGTTCTTGTCCACCCGGTTCCAGTCATAGAACCTGTAGGTGATGTCCGAGGACTGCTGGATCTCATAGAGCATGATGCCCTTGCCAATGGCATGGACGCAGCCGGCAGGAATGTAACACACATCGCCCCGCTGTACATCCACTTTTCTCAGGAGGTCTTCCACGGCACTGCCCTGCTCGCATGCCGCCTTCAGCTCCTCCAGCGTCGTCCCTTCCTTCACCCCGTAAACCAGCTGAGCACCCTTTGGCGCCTCCAGGATCAGCCACGCTTCCGTCTTGCCGAGCTTGCCATGCTCGTTGTCGTGGGCGTACTGGTCATTGGGGTGCACCTGCACAGACAGCGTGTCCTTGGCGTCAATCAGCTTGAGCAGAAGCGGAAATGCCTCAAACTCATACTTGCCCACAAATGGCTGCCCGTAGGTGCGGATCAGATCCGGCAGGGAGACGCCCACATCATCCGTGCTCTCCAGTGTCTTTACACAGCTGACTTCCAGGCTCTCTCCGGTGGGAATATCCTCAATGGGCTTATCGTAGACCGTCATCAGACGGTTGCCACCCCAGGGTGTCAGCGAGCCGCCGCGGAAGGCCGGATGCATGCGGAGCGGCAGAAGCGGGCACTCCTCCACCAGGCGCTTTTCAAAGCAGATACTCTCCCTGGGACGTCCGTGCATATGGACACGCCCCGCCTGCCGCATGCCCCACTTGGCAAACAGCTTGATTGCCAGTGTGTTGTCGCAGTAGGTATCGCAGCGCACACTGTCGCATCCGATCTGCTGCAGAACTGTCTCCACATCCTGCAGCATCTGGGAACCAAAACCATTGTCCTGGAGCTGGGGCTGCACGGCAATCCTGTAGAAATACCCGGGCCGCACACCAAAGAGCCAGTTGATTTCCCCGTATGCTTCCTCCTGGTGCCGTGAGATCGTCACGGCCATGGCCATGCCGAACTCCCCGTATACGCAGTACAGATCGCCCTTCTCAATATCGCCCCGAATCAGTTCCTCATTCGGATAGCTGCCCCAGTGCCACTGGTGCAGTCCGCTCTTTTCCTGTGCCTCAGCCACTTCCCTGTAAAGGCCGCACACAGCTTCCAGGTCTTCCATCCTTGCCTTGCGAAGAATCATTGCTCCCTCTTCCCCCTGTCACATGGTCTCAGATTTATGCGTCAGTTGTGTAGAGTGTATACAGTTTTGCGTAAATTCCGCCCTTTTCCATGAGCTGCGAATGGCTGCCCATCTCCTCCACACCCTTCTCCGTCAGCACCCAGATCACATCCGCTCCGCGGATGGTGGTCAGGCGGTGAGCGATGGTAAACACAGTCCTTCCCTTTGCCAGTTTTTCCAGGGACTGCTGCACCACCTGCTCGCTTTCGTTGTCCAGAGCGGAGGTAGCCTCGTCCAGAATCAGAATCGGCGGATTTTTCAGGAAAACCCGGGCGATGGAGATGCGCTGCTTCTGTCCGCCGGACAGCCGTACGCCCCGCTCGCCCACATAGGTATCATACCCGTCCGGCAGACTCTCAATGAACTCATGGGCACCGGCCATCCTGGCAGCCTCCACTGCCTCCTCGCGGGTGGCACCGGGTTTCCCGTAGAGAATGTTGTCCATGACAGAGCCGGAGAAGAGATAGACATCCTGCTGGACCATGCCGATGGCCATGCGCAGGCTCTTCTGCGTCAGCGACTTGATGTCCTTCCCGTCAATGAGGATCCGGCCTTCCGTCACATCGTAGAATCTGGGGATCAGGTTGCACAGCGTGGTTTTGCCTGATCCCGAGGGACCCACAAGGGCAATGGACTGGCCCGGCTCCACCGACAGATTCAGGTGATGGAGTACCTCCGCCTCATCCCCCTGATAGTGGAAGCCCACGTTTTCAAACGTCACACGGCCCTGCACGTCCTTCAGGTCCTTTGCGTGATCATCATCCCGGATCTCTGCCGGGGCATCCATGATTTCAAAGAACCGCTCGATCCCCGTCATGCCACGCTGGAACTGCTCCACAAACTCCACAATCCTGCGGATCGCAGCAAGCAGCACCTGCGCAAAGAGGAGGTAGGCAGTGAAGTCTGCCACCGACAGTGTCCCTGCATGAATGTACAGCGCGCCCGCCACCACGATGATGATGTACATGAGTCCGTCAAACACCCGCGTGCAGGTGCCAAACTCTGCCATGTAGCGATAGGACTTTGCCTTGATGCGGAGAAACTCCTGGTTTCCCTCGTCAAACTTGTGCTCCTCAATCTCCTCATTGGCAAAGGACTTCACCACCCGAATGCCCAGGAGGCTGTCCTCCACCTGTGCGTTGATCTCGCCCACCTGCCGGTTTCTTGCCTTGAAGGTGTCGCGAAACTTGCGGTTATAGCGGCGGGACACATAGACCATCACAGGGAGCACGGCGAACATCATCAGTGTCAGGGGAACATTCATCCGGATCAGCAGGATGAAGCTGACAAGAATCTTGACTCCTGCAATGAGGAACTCCTCCGGGCAGTGGTGACAGAACTCCGTCACCTCAAACAGGTCCGAGGTAATCCTGGACATGATCTGCCCCACCTTGGTGGAGGAAAAATACGAGAAAGACAGCTGCTGCAGGTGATGGAACAGCTCTGTACGCATGTCCGTTTCCAGCTTGGAACCCATGATATGTCCCACGGACTGCATGTAATAGTTGGCCAGCGCATCCACGACCCGCAAGATGAGATAGATCACGCCGATGCGGATGACGTAGGACGGCGTCAGAAGGGCCGCCCCGCCGGGTGCCACAGCCTTGCCGGTGATGGCCCGGACAATCATGGGCAACACCAGATCACAGACGCTGGTCAGGCTTGCACACATCAGGTCAAACAGCAGTGTTTTCCAGTATTTCTTATAATACGGAAGAAACCGCCGGATCAGGACCGATGTCTTCATGGTTTCACTGTTGCTTTGTTCTGTTGTCTGCTTCATGGCCGTCCCCCTACTTGCCCATATGGCAGATGGCTGCCATACCCGGTCCGGTATGCGCGCCAATGATGGGTGAAAGAATGGCGTGGCGAATAACCGCATCAGGATAAATTTCCCGGATCCCGTGTTCCAGCATCTCGGCCAGTTCCGGTGCATCCGCATTGATGACATAAATCGGATCTTCCGCTGCCTCATCATGCGTTTCGCTGAAATGCTTCAGGAGATCACGCACCGCAAAGCGGTTCCCCCGCTCCTTCCCGATGGTCACCAGTTTTCCTGTCTCATCAATTTTCAGAATCGGCCGCATCTGCATGATGGTTCCAAAGGTCGCAGCTACAGCACCGACACGCCCGCCCCGCTGAAGATACTTCAGGTCCTGCACGAGGAACCAGTGGCGGATCCTGTGCGTGGCTGCCCGGAGATTTTCCGCATTCTCCTTCACCGTCATGCCTATGTCGCGATTGCGCACCGCCCGCTCGCTCAGGATATCCATGCCGCCGGTAGCGGCCAGCGTATCCACACATTCAATCGTGGTGCCCGGATACTTGTCCATCAGCTTTTTTGCCGCCATGCAGGCTGATTCATAGGTAGAGGAAAGCCCGCCGGACAGGGAAAGGTAGAGAATGTCCTGTCCCTTCTCCAGCGTCTCGTGGAACGCTTCCTGATACTGGGCAGGCGTGATCTGACTGGTTCTGGTCAGGTCACCGCTGCGCTGTCCGTCATAGAACTTCTTCAGAATGTCCGCCTCCTCCGGGCGAGCACATACACGCATTTCCTCGCCCAGAGAGTAGGACATGGGAATAAATGACAGCTGGTGCTCCAGGGCCCACTGTCCGCTCAGATCCGCTGATACATCGGTAAAGATTGCATAAAACATATGGTCATCCTGCCTTTTCTGCCCGAAAAGGGCATTTTTCAAAAGAAACGGCATTCATGTGACGGCAGCCCTGCCGCACACACCCTGTCCGTCTCAGAACATTTCGTGTTCAGACTGCCGCTCCGAAAGACACATCTTTTCTGTGCCGGGAGCAGCAATTGTACAGAGGCGATTGTACTGAATCAGACAATTCTGTGTCAAGGTATGCTCAGGCACGCTCCTGCACTGCCTTGCACCTTTTCATACACCCTGCTATATTCCCTGCTAGGCCGCACATCTTCGTCTCTGTTCTTTCAAAGTCCGATATGTTTACCTGTGATCAAACGATCAGGCTGGAGGTCATGTATGCAACTCTCCCCCCTTTTTACCGATGGCTGTGTCCTTGTCCGGGGAAAGGATATCCGGCTCTTTGGACAGGCCTCGCCCGGTGATATCATCACGTGCGATTTGTGCATTCCGGGAAAGCCCGCCCTGCACAGCAAGACCTGTACCAACGGGCAGGGCTTTTTCCTCCTTCACATGGGACCCGCCGAGGCCGCCACAGACTGCACACTGCACTTTGTCTGCAAAAACGAGGAAATCACCGTGCAGGATGTGGCCATCGGGGATGTGTTCCTCGCCGGCGGGCAGAGTAACATGGAGCTGGCCCTGCGCGATGCACAGGAAGGGATGAACATGGTCCAGCAGGTGGACGACCCGCTGCTGCGCTATTTCCATGTGCCGAGAAATCCCCTGCCCACACCTGAAGGCCAGGCGCTCTATCAGAAGACCAGATGGACCCCCTTTCTGAAGGGGAATGGGGCAGACATGTCCGCCGTGTCCTGCTTTTTCGCCCTGAAGGCCAGGAGCGACAGACAGGTGCCCATCGGCATCATCGACTGCTGGTGGGGTGGCACCTCCATCTCCTGCTGGATGGATGAAGCGACGCTGCAGGAGACAGAGGAGGGGAAGCGCTATCTGGACAGATACACCCGGGCCGCCGGCGGAAAGAGTATGGAAACGTATCTTGCAGAGGAGAAGGTCTGGGAATCTGAGCTGGACGCGTGGAACAGAGCCTGCGATGCACTGCGGCAGGAGCGTCCCGGCATCGCCTGGCAGGAGCTGTCCGAGATCGTAGGCCCCTGTCCATGGCATCCGCCCATCGGGCCCGGCTCCCCCTATCGCCCCTGCGGACTCTATGAGTATATGGTGAAACCGCTGTGTCCCGTGGGGCTGAGCGGTATCCTGTTCTATCAGGGAGAGACGGATGCGGACCAGACGGAGCACTATGACATCCTCCTGCGCTCCATGATCCTTCTGTGGCGAAGGCAGCTGATGGATCCCACCCTGCCCTTTCTGAACGTGCAGCTGCCCATGTGGATGGACCAGGGTGCCGAGCACACGGAGCACTGGCCGCGCCTGAGAATGGCGCAGGAGCGGGTCTTTCAGGAACTTCGGCACACCGGCCTTGCCGTCCTCATCGATCTTGGAGAATACAACCAGATCCATCCCACGAATAAGCGCCCCGTGGGCGAACGTCTCTACGAGCAGGCAAAGATTCACGTCTATCACGAAAAGGGTCTGGAAAGCCCAAGGCCTGTGTCCGTCATGTATGACGGCGAGCGCATCACGGCGGTTTTGTCGGAGCCTCTTGTCCCATCTTCCGCCCCGGCGGATCTCTTTGAGGTGCGGGACCAGGACGGCACATGGCACCCGGCCCCGTGCCGTATAGAAGGTGACCGCCTGGTTGTCTTCCCGCCTGTAAAGCCCGCCACCGGTCTTCGCTACGCCTATATCGACTATGCCACCGTCCATCTGTTCTCAGCGTGTGGCCTGCCCCTGGCGCCATTTGAAACGCACCTGTAATCTCAACAGCACAATGAACGCCCCGGTGAAAGATCCTGAATCTTTCCCGGGGCGTTTCGTATCTTCACGTGCTGCTTTTGTCGATGGACTCCAGGATCCCGTCCTCTGCGTGCCGGATATGCTCCTCCATCAGTTTCTCCGCGCGCTCCGCATCCCTCGATGCGATAGCCTCATAGATGGCCCGATGCTCCTCCAGGGAATGCCTTGCCCTGGAAGGAACAGACACAGAGACGCGGCGGAACTTGAGGATTCTCCTGTGCAGGGGCTCCAGGGTGTCCCTCAGGATGTTGCTTCCACAGCACTCATAGATGATCCTGTGGAATTTGCTGTCCATGTCCTTGATGCCCTCCGGGTTCACCTTCTCGGTGTAGAATTCCTGCAGATCCAGGGTTTCCTTGAGCTCCGCCAGCTGCTGCTCGCTGATCGCCTTTGCGCACCGGGCCGCCGCGACGCCCTCGATCCGGATGCGGATCTCGTAGATATCCTCGATATCCTCCCGCTGGATGCCGATCACGCGGGCACCCTTGGCGCCGATTTCCACCAGATGCTCGTGGCTGAGGCGGCGAAGTGCCTCGCGAATCGGTGTTCTGCTCACCTCCAGCTCCTCTGAGAGCCTGGTTTCCGTCAGGATCTCATCCCGCTGAAACTCTCCCGTGAGCACGCCCTTCTCCAGGCGGTCGTAGACCTGATCCGCCAGAGATACCATTGTATGATCCATGCTGTCCCTCCTATGTGGTCCCGCTGCTTCGCTCACAGACGGGCCAGCCTGCCGCCCGTCAGCTCCTCAATCTTGACTTCCATTTCATGGTTGCTCATGGATGCGACGCGCCCCTCGGCAAACAGGCCGTCGATCCATTCCTTGAGCGCTGCCACCAGGGGATCCGACTTGTCGACCATCTCACTCTGTGACAGCTGATAGTTCTCATTGATCCAGTAGGCAATGCCGGCAAGGCCGGATGTCGGTCCGATCTGGACCGCAGCCGGACGGTTCAGAATCTTTTTCGTGTTGAAGATATTATAGATCTCCTCGTCCTTCATCAGACCGTCCGCGTGGATGCCGGCCCGCGTCACATTGAAGTTACGTCCGACAAAGGGGGTCATCGGAGGAATCTCATAGCCGATTTCCCGCCTGAAATACTCCCCGATCTCAGTGATCACCGTGGGATCCATGCCGTCGAGAGATCCCCGCAGGGAGGCATACTCAAAGCACATGGCCTCCAGGGGAATGTTGCCCGTCCGCTCGCCGATGCCAAGCAGCGAACAGTTCACCGCACTCGCACCGTACAGCCAGGCCGTGGACGCATTGGATACCGCCTTGTAGAAATCATTGTGACCGTGCCACTCCAGGTAATTGGAATCCACATCCGAGTAGTGCTGCAGTCCGTAGATGATCCCGGGCACCGACCGGGGCAGAGCCACCTCCGGATAGGGCACGCCGTAGCCCATCGTGTCACAGGCACGAATTCTCACAGGAATTCCGGCCTCATGGCTCATGCGCATCAGTTCATTGACAAAGGGCACCACAAACCCGTAGAAGTCAGCCCTTGTGATGTCCTCGAGATGGCAGCGCGGCATGACACCGTGCTCAAAGGCCATCGCCACCGTCTCCAGATATTTCTGCATGGCCTGCGCGCGGGTCAGCTTCATCTTCTTGAAGATATGATAGTCGCTGCAGCTCACCAGAATGCCGGTCTCCCGGATGCCAAGATCCTTCACCAGCTGAAAATCACTCTTGGTCGCCCGGATCCATGTCGTGATCTCCGGAAACTGATAACCCAGCTCCTGGCATCTCCGGATGGCCTCCCGGTCCTTCTTGGAGTAGGCAAAAAACTCTGTCTGACGGATGATGCCATATGGGCCGCCCAGGCGGTGCATGAGCTTGTACAGCTCCACGATCTGCTCCACCGTGTACGGGTCCACGGACTGCTGACCGTCCCTGAAGGAGGTGTCTGTGATCCAGATTTCCTCCGGCATGCCCATGGGCACGCGGCGATGGTTGAAGGCCACCTTCGGAACGGATTCATAATCATATATATCGCGATACAGGTTCGGTTCCTGTACATCCTGCAGGGAATAGCGGTAGTTCTTCTGCTCCAGCAGGTTTGTCCTGGACGAAATCTCCAGCATGTTCGGGTCCTCCTCCGATGTACATCGTTGTTTTCATGTACATCTGTATACAGGTATACCAAAACAGGATGTACATGTAAAGTACATCCCGTGTTTTTTCTGTGCTCCACGCGCGTTCAGAAGGTGAGGCGCATCTGGTGCCATACAGCGCCGCCGTGCTGGGAACTGCAGATGCCCTCGTCCAGAAAGCCGAAGGAGGCATACCAGTGTACCTTTTCCTCCTTGCAGGTCAGCACAAGCCCTTTCCTGCCCTGGTCTTCCGCCTCCCGGATCATCTCCCTGAGGAGTCTGCCGGCAAAGCCCCTTCTCCTGAAGTCCGGATGGGTGTTTACACCGAAGATCATCTGCCACGCCCCGTCCTCCCGGTGCATGCCTGCATCCGAAAACATGGGATCGGTCAGATCCGGGAGGTCCGTCACAAACCCGTTCACAAAGGAGATGAGACGGCCCTCCAGAAACATCAGAAGAAAGTGGTTTCCATATGTCCGGATCCGCGCCCTGAATGCCTCCCTGTCCGCCGCCTCCGCAGGAGGAAAGCACAATCGCTCCAGCTCGCTCACCTGCTCAAGATCGTCCATGCAGGCATGGCGGATCTGCATGTTCCCCATATCTTCACTCATCCAGTATCCTCCTTAGCAGCCGTTCCCGGCTGTTGATAAACAGACTCGTCACTGTGTAGCTCTCCGTGTCCTCCCAGGCAATGGGATGGATCTCGCCTTCGTCAAAGGACAGGATCTCCGCCCCCGGCATACCCAGGAGAATCGGAGAGTGAGTCACCATGATAAACTGCGCGCTCCCCCGCGCGCAGCGGTGCAGCTCCATGAGGAGCGTCAATTGCCGCTGGGGCGAGAGCGCTGCCTCCGGCTCATCGAGAAAATAGATGCCCTCCGGCCGGAAGTTTTCCTGTACGAGCGCCAGGAAGGCCTCCCCATGAGACTTTTCGTGGTAGCGCATGGACTTGATGGCCCTGTATTCCTCCTCCATGGTGGCCACATTATAGAAACTCTCCGCCCGAAGAAAGTATCCCCACGCGGGCCTGATCGGGGAGCGCACCAGATGCAGGGCATCATGCAGCTCCGAATGAGAGTCGTAGGTGCTGAACGCATAATTCCTCGTGCCGCCCTCCGGGTTGAAGCCCCAGGCCACCGCCAGCGCCTCCAGGAGCGTAGACTTTCCTGAGCCGTTCTCTCCGGCGAAGATGGTGATCTGCCGGTGAAATGTAAGGCTTTCTAGCTTTCTGATCGCCTCGAGGCCCATGAGATAGCTGTCTCGGTCAATCGCTGACCAGTCGATGGAAAAAGATCTGAGAAAGAGGGGATTTTCGTCCATTGGCACATACCTCCGGGATGATGGTATCGCTTCTTTTCTGCATGGTGATCGCTTTTTCCTCCCGTGTACATGTTATGCCTTGCCTGCCCTTTGGCAAAACAAGCGACGCAGCACTGTTCTTTTCCTGTTCTTGCCCGTGTTCGTCCCCAAATGCCATTGACAGCCCGGGGTGCGCCTGATATTTTTAGTTCAACCTGAGACGAAGAGCAAGTACGTTCGAAACATTTCTCCCAGAGAGCCGCAGGCAGCTGGAAATGCGGCAGATTTGTCCGAACCGAATGGACTTCCGAGGCTGAAACGGAGAAGGCGCTCCGATATCAAAGCCGGCATATGTCAGTATGCGCAGAGCGGACGCAGTGTGCGTCAAGCCGGGTGGCACCGCAGGATTTGATCCTGTCCCAGCACAGATGCTGGGACAGTTTTTGTATATCCGGGACTTCAGAAGCATTCGGAGGGTGGATTTCCATGCATGCACATCACCGCATCGTGATCCTCGGGGCCGGCCATGTCGGCTCCCATGTAGCCAGCGGTCTTGCCATGGACGGGATCGCAGATGAGATCGTCCTGGTGGACATCGTGCCGGGTAAGGCAGCAGCCCAGGCCATGGACATTTCAGATGCCCTCACTTTCCCCTGCCGAAAGGCGCTCTTGCGGGAAGGAACGCTTTCTGACTGCGAGGGAGCGGATGCCATCGTCTGTGCCATCGGGAAGCCGCGCGAGCCTGGCCAGACCCGGCTCGATCTTCTCGCAGACTCTGCGCGCATGGTGCACGCACTGGCCCTCTCGCTTCGCCCCTTTCACCTCACCTGCCCCATCATCAGCATCACCAATCCGTGTGATATCATCGCAGACCTTCTGAGGAGGGAGCTGCAGCTTGACCGCACGCAGGTCTTCGGCACCGGGACACTCCTGGATACCGCAAGACTCCGCCGCACGCTCAGCGAGCAGACAGGCATCGGTCGGGACCAGATCGACGCCTTCGTCCTCGGCGAGCACGGAGATTCCTCCATGATCCCCTTCTCCTGCGTGCACCTGTCCGGCCGCACCCCCGGCGAAGTCCCCGGGTTTGATGCCGATGCTGCCCTTCTTCGCACCCATGAGATCGGCATGGATATCATCAACGGCAAGGGATCCACGGAGTTCGGTATCGGCCAGGCGACCACCTTCCTGATCCGCGCCATCCTGGAGGATACCCACGCCGTCCTGCCGCTGTCCGCGGAACTGAGGGGCGAATACCGCCTGAGCGGTCTTCACTGCGGTGTCCCCTGCAGGGTCGGGAGAAAAGGCATCGAGGAGGTTATCGAACTGCCGCTTGAGGAAGATGAACTGTCTCAGCTCCATCGCTCGGCTGACATTATCCTGAGACACATTAACATGGCCCGGGACATTCTTTCTGAAACCGCCCCATGATTCCAAATACGATCCAGATTCAAAAACCAATAAAATATATTACCAGGAGGAAAACCATTATGACACGCCGTCTCATCACCATCGCCATCGCCCTCATCATGACCCTCGCCCTCTCCCTTTCCCTCGCCGACACCGTCCGCGTCGCCGTGGTCCAGCCGCTCACCCACACCTCGCTCAACCAGATCCGGGATACCATCCTCGCAGAGCTGGAGGGCAGCGACGTCGATTTTCAGATCGTGACCCGAAACGCAGAAGGTGATTCTGCCGCCCTGTCCACGATCCTGGAAAATGTCCGGATGGACGGCGTGGACATCCTGGTCCCGATTGCCACCAACACGGCTCAGTCCTCCAAGGTTGTCTTTGAGGACGGCAACGTGCCCGTGGTCTTTGCGGCCGTGTCCGACCCCGTCGCGGCAGGTCTGACCGGGGATGACTGCTTCTATATCACCGGTGTTTCCAACTCCATCCCCGCCGCAGAAATCGTCCGTCTGATCTCGGATTTCCAGCCCGAGTACAAGAAGATCGGCTTCCTGTACACCTCCAGCGAGACCAACTCTGTCTCCACCATCAATATGGCCAAGGCCTACTGCGATGAAAACGGTGTAGCCTACGAGGAAGTGTCCATCGCCAATCTGTCCGAACTGCAGACCGCCGTGGAGACCCTGATCTCCAAGGGTGTGGACGCCCTGTACACCGGCAATGACAATTCCATCGCCTCCGCCATGAGCACCTACATTGACGCGGCCTACGAGCAGGGCATTCCCGTCTACTGCGGCGCCGACTCCATGGTGGCCGACGGCGGCTTTGCCACCATCGGCGTGGACTATGTACAGCTGGGAAAACAGGTGGCAGAAATTGTGGTCCGTCTGGCCAAGGGTGAGCAGCCCGAGGACATTCCCTATCAGACGCTGTCTGACTATGCGCGGTTTGTGAATCTGCAGGCCGCCGACCGCATCGGTATGGAGATTGGTGAGGACATTCTTGCCTCCTACCGTGTGCTCATGGAGAAGGACGGCACCAGCCATTTCGGAGAGTAAGAGAAAAAGCATCCTCCGGCGGTGCCCTGTCACCGCCGGAAAATCCAAGCAATAGCGGAGTAACAGGCCATGAATATGCTCAGTCTTCTGATATCCGCCCTCAGTCAGGGCATGATCTATGCGCCGATGGCCCTGGGTGTGTTCATCGCGTTTCGGATTCTGAATACGCCGGATCTGACCATTGACGGAAGCTTCGTGGTGGGCATGTGCGTGTGTGCCGTGGTCACCATCTCGGGGCATCCCTACCTGGCACTTCTGTGCGGCCTTCTGGCCGGCGCACTGGCTGGGCTGTGCACGGGCCTTCTTCAGACAAAGCTTCAGATCAACCCGATTCTCTCCGGTATCCTCACCATGACGGGACTGTATACCATCAACTTTGTCATCCTGGGCGGCCAGTCCAATCTGTACCTGCAGAGGACGGTCATCAACAGTGCCGGCGCAGAGACACAGGTGGCAAGCGACACGCTCTACAAATCCTTCCGGAACTTACTGATCACACTCAGTGGCAACAGGCGCTTTGACAGCAACCTGAGTATTCTCATCCTCACCTCCCTGATCGTGCTCGTGCTGGCCGTCCTTCTCGCCGTGTTCTTCTTCACCCGTCCCGGCATCGCAATCCGCGCCACCGGTGACAACGAGGAGATGGTCCGCTCCTCCTCCATCAACGCTGACAGGACGCGCATTGAGGGAATCATGCTCTCCAACGCCCTGGTCGCCTTCTCCGGCGCGCTTCTGTGCGAGCAGCAGCGCTATGCGGATCTGAACTTCGGCAGCGGCATGCTGGTGGTGGGCCTGGCCTCGGTCATCATCGGGCAGGTGTTCTTCGGGCGACACAGCGTGACCCTTGGCATCATCTCCGCCATCGCCGGATCCCTGATATACCGCGTGATCCTTCAGGTCGCCTACAAGATCGACATGCCAAGCTATGCCGTGAAGCTGCTCTCGGCCCTCATCGTGGTGATTGCCCTGTCAATCCCCCTCATCAGGCGGGCACTTTCTCAGCGCCGCCAGGAAACGGAGGAAGAGAAGTGAGCCAGCTCGTCCTGAAAAACCTCAGAAAGACCTTTGAAAAGGGAACACCCAACGCCAAGGTGGCCCTGGACCGGTTGAACCTCACCGTGAACGACGGGGATTTCATCACTGTGCTCGGCTCCAACGGAGCCGGCAAGTCCACCCTGTTTAATGCCATCCTCGGAAAGTTCCGCCTCGACGGCGGAAAGATCATTCTGGACGATGAGGACATCACACAGATGAAGGACTACAGGCGTGCCCTGAACATCGGCTGCCTGTACCAGAATCCGCTCCTTGGCACCGCGCCCAATATGACCATCGAGGAAAATCTGGCCCTTGCCTACACAAGAAAGGCCCGGCGTTCCTTCTTTGCCGTGAACCGCCGGGACAGCGAGTATTTCCGCGCCCTCCTCAGCGAATTGAACCTGGGACTGGAGGACCGGATGAAGACCCGGATGGGCCTGCTCTCCGGCGGACAGCGTCAGGCCGCTTCCCTCCTGATGGCCACCATCGCAGAGCCCAAGCTTCTGCTTCTGGACGAGCACACCGCAGCCCTGGATCCCGCCACGGCAGAGAATGTCCTGCACCTGACGCGGACCATCATTGAAAAACGCCACCTCACCTGCCTGATGATCACCCATCAGATGCAGTCCGCTCTGCAGATGGGTAACAGGACTATCATCATGGACAGCGGGCGCGTGGTTCTGGATCTGACCGGGGAGGAGCGGGACAACATGACCGTCCCGGAGCTCCTGCAGCTGTTTCAGAAAAACGTCGGCCGGGACATGGCAAGCGACAGAATGCTGCTGGACCTGCAGACATAAGGAAAACCGGACCTGCAAGGTCCGGTTTTCTTATGCTCAAAACAACAGGCAGACGCCCTGGGCCGCGAGCACCGCAAGGCAGGCCGTCACAGCCACCGTGAGCAACCCCTTCTTTCTCCATGCCATGAAGATGGCAAAGAGGAGACCGACCACGGCGCACACCAGGCTCTTCACATCGCCCCCCGGCGTATAGCCCGTGGAAAAGAGAATATCCGGGATCGTCATGGCCGTCAGCACCGCAAAGGGCACATAGTGCAGAAAGGACTTGACGAACCGGCTCCTGATGGGCTTCCTGAAAAGGGTCATGGGGAGCATGCGCACAAGATACGTGACGCCCGCCATCACCAGAAGATAGGGAAGAAAGATATTCCACGTCATGACTCTTCTTCCTCCTCCTTCACCGGGAACAGCCAGGCCCCCAGGGCGGCAGATGCCACGGCACACAGAATGATCACGTAGCCGCTGGAAAGATTCCGGATGCCGGGCAGCACCCGGAAGGCAATACTCAGGGCGGCCGCCGCGAAAATCACGGTCCGCTCCGCCTTCTTTTCCCGCATCGGCGGGATGATGATGGCCAGGAACATGCCGTAAATGGCAATGCCGAGCGCTGTGCGGATGAAGACCGGCAGCAGCGTACCCGCCACTGCCCCCAGGATTGTGCCGCCAGACCACCCGATGTAGGGCATGACCATCAGTCCGTACATGTAGCTGTGTCCGATCTTCCCCGTCTGACTGGCTGCCACGGCAAAGATTTCATCTGTGTTGCCGAAGGCCACCCCGGCCCGGTGGAGCGTGGTCATGCTGTCATCGAACTTCTGACCGAGAGCCAGGCTCATCAGGGCATATCTCAGATTGATGGTCAGCTGCGTCAGGGCCATCTCCATCAGAGGTCTCATCTGGCTGATCAGCGTGATGCCCGCCAGCTGTCCCGCACTGGTCAGATTGGTCATGGAAATCAGCAGGGCCTGCAGCGGTGTCAGGCCGCAGGCCACTGCCTGAATGCCGAAGGCAAAGGATACCGAGAGGTACCCCAGAGCGATGGGGATCCCGTCCCTCAGCCCTTTTTTGAATGCACTGCCCATCTTACTCAGCCGCCTCCGCTTCTTTCTGCGCCTGCTTTCGGGCAGTGGAGAGCATCAGCTTGATCCGGTTGAGCTGATTGACCTCGCTGGCACCCGGATCGAAGTCCACCGCCACGATGTTGCTCTGGGGATACAATAGCTTGAGCTGCTTGATGACCCCTTTGCCCACCACGTGGTTGGGCAGGCAGGCAAAAGGCTGGATGCACACAATGTTGGGACAGCCGTTTCGGATCAGCTCGACCATCTCGCCGGTGAGGAACCAGCCCTCCCCGTACTGATTGCCGAGGGAGAGGATCGGCTTGGCCATCTCCCCGATCTCGCGGATGCCCACAGGCGCCTCGAATCTCCTGGACTGTTTCAGGGCCTCCACGGCCGGGCGGCGGAAGTAATCTATCAGCCGGATGCCGCCCTCCGAGGCTGCTGTCATGGTCCAGGACTTCCCGAGGTAATCGTGCTTGTACTCGAGGTTGTACATGGTGTAGGCCAGGAAATCCATCAGATCCGGCAGCACCACCTCGGCACCCTCGGCCTCGAGGGTCTCCGCCAGGTGGTTGTTGGCAAAAGGCATATATTTTACCAGGATCTCGCCCACAATGCCCACTCTCGGCTTGCGCTCCTCACTGGTGAGTGGCAGCTCGTCAAACGCCTTCACCATGTCGCAGCAAATATCGCGATAGCCGTGTTTCCCGTAAGGCTTTCTGGCAGTCAGGTCATCGATGCAGATCTTTGACCATTCATCGCACAGCCTGTTGGCACTGCCCTTTTCCATCTCATAGGGCCGCACGCGGAACAGGCACCGGGACAGAAGATCCCCCAGCAGCACGCACTTGGCCAGGGCCATGAGCATGGCGGGGCTTGCCGTAAAGCCGGGGTTTTTCTCCATGCCGTTCAGGTTTGCGCTGATGACGGGGATGTGCTCATACCCCGCCTTTTTCAGTGCCCTGCGGATAAAGCCCACATAGTTGGACGCGCGGCAGCAGCCGCCCGTCTGGCTCATGAGCAGCGCCAGATGGTCTGTGTCATACTCCCCGGACAGCACGGCATCCATCATCTGGCCCACCGTGATGATCGACGGGTAGCACGCGTCATTGTTCACGAACCTGAGTCCCATGTCCACGGCAGACCGGGTATCATTTTTGAGCATGACGAGGTGGTAGCCAAACTTTCTGAACACCGGCTCCAGCAGATCAAAGTGGATCGGACTCATGCGCGGAGCCAGGATGGTATAACCCTCCCGCTGCATTTCCTTGGTGTAATAGACGCGCTCATAGGGGCGATTGGCAGTCTTTGCCTGAATACCCCGCTCCTCCCGCTCCCGCATGGCAGCCAGGAGGGAGCGCACCCGGATCCTTGCAGCACCCAGGTTGTTGACCTCATCAATCTTCAGGAGCGTATACAGTTTCCCGCTCTCCTCCAGGATCTCGGCCACCTGATCCGTGGTCACCGCGTCCAGGCCGCAGCCGAAGGAATTGAGCTGGATCAGCTCCAGGTCATCCCGCTCCGTGACCCACTGGGCCGCCGTGTAGAGCCTGGAATGATAGACCCACTGGTCATTTACGCGCACCGGTCTTGCAGGATGAAACTCCTCCGGCACACAGTCCTCTGTGAGCACGGCCAGACCGTAGGAGGCAATGAGCTCGGGAATGCCGTGGTGGATCTCCGGATCCACATGGTACGGCCGCCCGGCCAGCACAATGCCCTTTTTGTGGTGCTCCTGCATCCACGCAAGTGCCTTTTTGCCCTCCGCGCGCACATCTGCCTTCGCCTGCCGCTGCTCCTGCCAGGCCGCATGCACCGCGTCGCGCACTTCCCTCTCCGGGATGTTCCACTCTTCCCTGCAGAGCTTCACCATGCGGTCCGCCGTAATCTTTTCCGATTCAAAGGACATGAAGGGACGGATATATCTGACCTTACCCTCCACCACATCGTCCACGTTGTTCTTCAGATTTTCCGGATAGGCGCAGACAATGGGGCAGTTGAACTGGTTGTTGGCTTCCTTCACCTCCAGATGCTCATAGAAGACACTGGGGTGGAAGATGGTTTTGATCCCGTGGTTGATCAGCCACTGCACGTGTCCATGGCTGATCTTGGCCGGGTAGCACTCGCTCTCCGAGGGGATGGTCTCCATGCCCAGGGTATAGATGCTGCGGTTGGACATGGGAGAGAGAATCACGCGGAAGCCGAGGTTTGTAAAGAACGTGTGCCAGAATGGAAAATTCTCCCACATGTTCAGCACCCTCGGGATCCCGATCTCCCCGCGCTTTGCTTCCTCCGCCTTCAGGGACTTGTACTGGAACATCCGATGGCGCTTGTACTCCGAGACGTTGGGACCCTTCTCCGTGCTCTGCTGCTTGCCAAGTCCGCGCTCGCAGCGGTTGCCTGTGATGTGCACGCGCCCCTCGCCGAAGTCCGTCACCGTCAGCATGCAGCGGTTGGTGCAGCCCTGGCAGTGGGTGGTCTCGCTCTGCCAGGTGAGGGAGAGCATTTCATCGAGGGGGAGCAGGGTGGTCGGGTATTCCGGGTGCCGCTCGTGCCGGTCTCTCGCCAGAAGCGCCGCGCCGAATGCGCCCATGATGCCCGCAATGTCGGGCCTGGTCACCTCAAGCCCTGAAATCTTCTCAAACGCCCTGAGCACCGCAGGATTGTTGAACGTACCGCCCTGCACCACCACATGGCTGCCCATGTCGGATGGGTCTGCCAGCTTGATGACCTTGAACAGGGCGTTCCGGATCACCGAGTAGGCAAGGCCTGCCGCGATATCCCGGACCTCCGCCCCTTCCTTCTGTGCCTGCTTGACGTTGCTGTTCATAAAGACCGTGCAGCGGGTGCCAAGGTCAATGGGATGCTCTGCCTGCACAGCCTCCATGGCAAACCCTTCCGCGCTGTAGCCGAGGGAGGACGCAAAGTTCTCAAGGAACGAGCCGCACCCGGAGGAGCAGGCCTCGTTGAGCAGCACATTGTCCACAGATCCGTCCTTGAGCCGGATATACTTCATGTCCTGACCGCCGATGTCCACTACGCAGTCCACGTCTGGGTCAAAGAAGGTGGCCGCCCTGGCATGGGCGATGGTCTCCACCTCGCCCTCCTCCATGTTGAAGGCGGCCTTCATCAGGTTTTCACCGTAGCCCGTGGAGCAGGAGCGCACGATCTGTGCACCCTCCGGCAGTCGCTCCTTCAACTCCCGGATTGCCCGCTGGGCCGTCCTGAGAGGAGAACCCTGGTTGCCGGAGTAGAAGGCCCAGAGAAGCGTCCCGTCCCCGTCAATGAGGGCGAGCTTGGTGGTGGTGCTGCCCGCGTCGATGCCCAGATAGCACGGCCCCTTGTGCTCCTCCAGCTTTCCCTGGCGCACCCGGTTCATGTCGTGCCGGTTGACGAACTCGTAGTACTCCTCCCGGCTCCCAAAAAGCGGTTCCATGCGCTTGAGCTCATAGGTCATCTTGACGCCCTGGGAAAGCCGTGTCAGCAGCTCATCCAGGTCCTTGGCCTCCTGCTCCCGGCTCTCCTCCGCCGCCCCGATGGCGGCAAACAGGTGCGCATTCTCCGGGACCACCGCCGTCTCCTCTGTCAGGTGCAGCGTCCGGATGAAGGCCTGCCGAAGCTCCGGCAGGAAATGCAGGGGGCCTCCCAGGAAGGCCACCGTCCCGCGGATCGGTTTGCCACAGGCAAGGCCCGAGATGGTCTGATTGACCACTGCCTGGAAGATGGAGGCTGCCAGGTCCGGCGTGGTCGCCCCCTCATTGATCAGGGGCTGAATATCCGACTTGGCAAAAACGCCGCATCTGGCGGCGATCGGATAGATTTCCTGATAGTCTGCCGCCTCACGGTTCAGGCCTGTGGCATCCGTCTGGAGCAGCGCTGCCATCTGGTCGATGAAGGCGCCTGTACCGCCGGCACACACACCGTTCATCCGCTCCTCCAGGCCACCGCGGAAATAGATGATCTTCGCATCCTCGCCGCCAAGCTCAATGGCCACATCCGTCTGGGGCGCCAGCATCTCAATGGCCCTGGCCACCGCCACCACTTCCTGCACGAACCCCACGCCGATGAGCCTGTACAGGTTCATGGCGCCGGACCCGGTCATGGCGCAGGTGATTTTCATGGGTCCGAGCTGCTCGCGGGCTTCCCGGAGCAGTTCCGCCAGCGTTTCCTGGGTATGCGCCTGATGGCGCCGGTACGCTTCAAAGAGAATCCTGCCGTCATCGCTGAGCAGGACAAGTTTTACCGTCGTTGAGCCGACATCCATGCCGGCATGGCATACATTCATAGGTTTCTGACCTTTTCTTCTCTCGTGCCGACGTGCGGCACACAGGCAGGAGAGGCGTGTGACCTCTCCCGTGGAATGCTTTTTTATCTGATGGGCAAAGCCATGTCTGATACGTAAACCATGCCCCACATAACAGATACATTCTACATCTGCTTCATGAAATCCAGGTGAAGGATTTACATGTACCGCATCCAGACCCGCATTTCGCCCTCGCCGCGGTTACCCCAGGAAAAATAGGGCACCAGCGTCACCTGCCTGCTCTCCAGCGCCTTCAGATCCTCCGAGTACGTGGCATACAGGCCTGCAGGACGGCTTTGGACTTCAAACAGGGCATCCAGCTGCACCACCGGCAGCAGCATGCCGCCGATCTTTTTCACATCAAGCCTTGGATTTTTCCATGCTTCCTTCGGGATCACCAGGCGGTGCAGCTCTTTTCCGTTGTCCACTTCCTCTGCGCACAACGTGAGCGGGCCAAAACGGAAGGCCACCTGGTCGTGGAGCTCACGCACATGCACATCTGCCACCAGCGCCTGAAGCTCCATGGGCAGCTCCAGCACCAGGGTGTCCCCTTCCTTCCAGGGACCGTCCACATAGGCATAGCCGCCCTCAATCTCAAAGGTTCTCCCGCCGGCATCAAGACGCGGGGAGGAGCACCAGCGGGGCAGGTGAAGCGCGATGGTTCCGTAGGCTTCGCCGGAGAGCACAGATATCCGCACCCGGCCCTCCAGGGGCAGGGAGGATTCCACCTTCAAGACCATTTCCCCGCCGCCGAGTTTCACCTCCATCTCGCATCCGAGGTACAGATGGATCATCAGAAGATCCTCGGAGGAAGTGAAGGCGTAGGAGGACAGGGAGGACAGGAGCCTTGCCACATTCGGCGGGCAGCATGCACAGCCAAACCACTTCTGCCTTACATGCTTCACGTGCCGAAGCCTTGCATCCTTCCTGCAGGCTTCCGGGTCCACCTCGAGGGGATTGACATAGAAAAAGCTCTTTCCGTCCATGGCCATGCCGCTGAGCACCGTGTTGAGGGCCATCTCCATGACGTCTGCATATTCACCCCTGGGGCAGAGCTGCAGCATGCGCCGGGCAAAGAACACAAGACCCACCGAGGCGCAGGTCTCCGCGTAGGCACTGTCGCTGGGAAGATCATAGGGCAGGGAGAACGCTTCTCCCACCACCGTCGCCCCGATGCCGCCGGTCACATAGAGCTTGGTGTCCGCCATGCTGCGCCACAGTCGCTCGCACGCATCCCGCATGGCCTGATCCCCTGTCTCCCGCGCACAGTCGGCCATGCCGCTGTAAAGATACATGGCGCGGACCGCGTGGCCCACGGCCTCCCGCTGCTCCCGCACCGGCTCATGCGCCTGATAGTACTGGATGCGCTGCTTTTCTGCCTCGTCATCTTCATCCGCAGGCGCCTCTCCCTTTTCCGCGCGCCTGGTGTTCGCTTCCCTCACAAAATAGTTGGGATGCTGTCCGCGCTCTGACAGAAAGTAGTCCGCCATCTCGCGGTATTTCTTCTCGCCCGTCTCGTCAAACAGCCGGTACAGGGCCATCTCCGCGATCTCGTGGCCCGGGTAGCCCGGGATCTTCCCCTCGCCGTGGCCAAGATGTGCCATGACACAGTCTGCAAAGCGGCAGGCGGCCCGGAGGAGATCCTCCCGCCCTGTCGCCTGATGCCATGCCACGGCGGCCTCGATCAGGTGCCCGAGACAGTACAGTTCGTGATTGTTTTCAAGGTTGCCGAAGGCGCCTTTTCGCTCCTGGAGGATATAGAAGGTATCCAGATATCCGTCATCCTCCTGCGCCTGACAGATGAGCTCCACCGCCTCCGCGGCCGTCCGCTCCAGTTCCTCGTCGGGGCAACGCACCAGGGAGTAGGAGACGGCCTCCAGCCACTTGTACAGGTCCGAGTCCTGGAAGAGGAAGCCGTAAAAACGGTCCGGGTGGGGCGCCTCTCCCTTCCTCGGCAGCGTCTCAAAGGTGCCTGGCCATCCCGGCAGGCAGATCTTCTCCCCGAGTCTGCGCCTTGCCTGAAGCCTTGCTGCCGCCCGGAAATTGTGGATACACCAGCTGGGTGCAGCGCCCTCCACCCGGTCATTGAGCGCCTCCCACTGGTAGGGAATCATCTCTTTGCGAACAAGCTCCATTTCCTGCAGCCAGAAGGTATCGTTCACCCGAACATCCCTGAGGGGCAGCGGTTTTGTCTGCATCTTCATGCCCAATCTCCTCTGTAAAATCGTATACCCGTGATCAGAACACATCCCGGATCTTGTTGAAAATCAGGAAAAAGCAATGGTTCCGGACATGTGTCTCCCGTCAGGCTTCTGTCTCCTCGAATCCGGCCCTTCGAATGGACCTGCGCAGCCAGCTGCCCCGCAGGTAGTATACAAGGAAGAGACAGCTGGTCAGAATCCAGGTGATGGGATAGCTCATGAGGACCGTAACCAGTGTATGATATTTCGGGACCACCGCCAGAAGCCACACGACGCGCACGAGGCAGATCCCGCCAAGTGTCATGATGGTCGGGATCAGGCTGTCGCCGGTGCCGCGCACGGCGCCTGAGAGAATTTCCACCAGAATATAGGTCATGTAGAAGGGCACCAGAAAGCGCAGAATGCCCATGCCCTGCTCGATGACCGCCGCATCCGTGGTAAATAGGCCATACAGCTGCCGTCCAAACAGCAGCAGGATCGCCTGGATGATGGCACAGCCGATGAGCGTCTGAAGAATCGAGACCCTCACGCCCTGCCGCATCCGGTCATAGCGCCTCGCGCCGAAGTTCTGTCCGGCAAAGGTTGTGATGGACACGCCGAAGGCATTGACAATCATCCAGAACATGCCGTCCAGCTTGCCATAGGCGGTCCAGCCGGCCAGGACATCGGTGTCAAAGCCGTTGACGGCGGCCTGGATGAGCACATTGCTCACAGAGTACATGACGGCCTGCAGTCCTGCCGGCAGACCGATGCGCACAATTTTCAGAAAGGTATCCCCGTGCAGCCGGATCTTCCGCGGCATCAGGCGGCACGAGCGTGTCGTGCGCATGAGCGTCAGGACCACCAGGACCGCGGACACCAGCTGCGACACCACCGTGGCCAGCGCAGCCCCGCTCACGCCCATGTCGGCCCCGATCACCAGGATCACGTCCAGGACGATGTTGGTCAGACAGGCCGTCATCAGGAAATACAGCGGTCTTCGGGAGTCCCCGATGGCCCTCAGAACGCCCGAGCCCATGTTGTAGATCATCTGGGGCACCATGCCGAGAAAATAGATCTGCACATAGCGCATGGCATAGGGCATGACGGACACAGGGGTGTTCATCAGTGTGAGCAGCTGCTGCGACAGAAGGAGCCCCACCCCCGTGAGTCCGAGGCCGAACAGGAGCGCCATGCCGGCGGCTGTGTGGACAGTTTTCTGGACTTCCCGGTCATTTCTCGCCCCGTAATACTGCGAGAGGATCACCGTAGCGCCAGAGGACAGACCCACAAAGAAACCCACCAGGAGATTGATCAGGTTGCCCGTAGCACCGCCCACAGCGGCCAGCGCTTCCTTGCCCAGGGCCTTGCCGACAATCATGGCATCCACGGTGTTGTAGAGCTGTTGGAAAAAGGTGCCCAGCAGAATCGGAAAAAAGAAGTCCAGAAGCTGTCTGGAGATGACGCCCTCCGTCATGCCCCCGCTTTCTGGCTCTGTGCGCCTGTCCATGAAGCATCCTCCAAAAGGAACTGTCTGTGCCGGGTTTCCCGTGCTTTTCAGGCCCGGACACGTTTGCGATATCCTTCCTATTATTAGCACGATTTGCTATGAGTAGCAAGTGAGAAAAAGCGTTGCAGCTTCTTTGCATCTCACATGGGAAGCTTCAAAATACAGTCAAAAAAACCGGCAGTTTTCTGCCGGCAAAAGAATCATCAGGAGCCGAGATAGGCCTTTCGCACATCGTCGTTGTGAAGCAGTTCCTTCGCGTCCCCGCTCATGGAAATGCTGCCCGTCTCCAGGACATACGCCCTGTCTGCCACCGATAGGGCCATCTGCGCGTTCTGCTCCACCAGAAGAATGGTGACGCCGGATGCGTGCAGCTCCTCGATGATCGCGAAGATCTGTTCCACCAGGATCGGGGCCAGACCCATGGAAGGCTCATCCAGCATCAGCACGCGGGGCCTGCTCATGAGTGCCCTTGCCATGGCCAGCATCTGCTGTTCGCCGCCGGAGAGCGTCCCGGCAATCTGCTTTTCCCTCTCCCGAAGCCTCGGGAAGCGCTCAAACATTTCCTCCAGCGAAGTGCCGATCTCGGCACTGTCCCTGGTATAGCCGCCCATCTCCAGGTTCTCTCTCACAGTCATCTGCTGGAAGATCCTTCGGCCTTCGGGGCACAGCGAGAGGCCGAGGGGCACGATCTTGGAGGAGGCCATCCCCTGGATCGCCTTCCCTTTGAAGGTCACACTTCCGCTCTTTGGCTTCAGGAGCCCTGCGATGGTGTTGAGGGTCGTGGATTTTCCTGCGCCGTTGGCGCCGATCAGGGTCACGATCTCATCCTCATACACCTCCAGGGAGATCCCCTTGATGGCGTGGATCGCGCCGTAGAACACATTCAGGTTCTCCACCTTCAGCAGAGGCCCTGCCTTCTTCATTTCCTCTGTCATGCCTCTGCCTCCTTCCGTTTGCCCAGGTATGCCTCGATGACGTCCGGGTTGGACTGGATCTGATCCGGCGTGCCCTTGGCAATGATGCGGCCGAAGTTCAGCACGCAGATATCCTCGCAGATACCCATGACCAGGTTCATATCGTGCTCGATGAGCAGGATTGCAATCTGGAACTGATCCCGGATCTTGATGATGTTGTCCATCAGCTCTTCCGTCTCATGCGGGTTCATGCCGGCAGCAGGCTCGTCCAAGAGCAGGAGGCTCGGGTTTGTGGCCAGGGCGCGCACGATCTCAAGCCGTCTCTGTGCGCCGTAGGGCAGGGAGCCCGCCTTGGCGTCCGCCATGTCCTGCATGTGGAAAATGGAGAGCAGGTCCAGCGCCTGCTGGTGCTGCTTTTTCTCCTGCACCCAGTACATGGGCAGGCGGAAGATTCCGGAGAACATGCCGTAGCGGATCTGGTTGTGCAGACCGATGCGCACATTCTCCTCCACCGTCATGTTGCCAAACAGGCGGATGTTCTGGAAGGTCCTGGCAATGCCCAGCTTGCTGGCCTGCACGATGCTCATGCCCGCCGTGTCCCGGCCGTTGATCATCACGGTGCCCGTGGTGGGCTGATACACCTTGGTCAGGAGATTGAACACGGTCGTCTTGCCGGCACCGTTGGGTCCGATCAGGCCACCGATCTCGGTCTTGCCCATGACGATGTTGAAATCCTCCACCGCCTTGAGGCCGCCGAACTCAATGCCCACATGACTGCATTCCAGAACAGGCATGGAATTCAGGTCCCGCTCCGGCACGAACGAACGGCTGGGGTAGGGCACCATGTTCGTCTGGCTTCTTCTTTTGTTCTCACTCATGTGCCTTCCCTCCCTCTGCGTTTTCGTCCTTCTTGTGCAGCTTGGCCACAAAGCTACGGATGTAGGCGGAATTGGTCAGAAGCATCACAAGAATCAGCACCACAGCGTAGATCAGCATGCGCCATTCATTGAAGGCGCGCAGCATCTCGGGAAGAATCGTCAGGGCCGTCGCACTGATGACCGAGCCGAGAATATTGCCGATGCCGCCAAGCACCACATACACCAGGACGTTAATGCTGGTATTGTAATCGAACTGCCTTGCCTCAACGCCGGTGGAACCGAGGGCGTACAGAGCGCCCGCCATGCCGGCGAGGAAGGCGGCTGTCACGAAGGCCATCATCTTGTACTTGGTGGGATTGATGCCCATGGACTCTGCAGCGATCCGGTTGTCACGCACGGCCATGATGGCACGCCCGGAGCGGCTGTTGACGAGGTTCAGGACGATGATCAGGGTAAACATCACCAGAAGAAAGCCCGCCAGGAAGGTGGAATCCATCGGGTACTTGCCCGCGCCCTGCGCGCCCTTGATGAAGGGCTTCAGATCCTTGAGCGGCGTCTTGCCCATCTTGATGGCAATCCGCAGGCTCTGCCCGTCCACCGCGGCATACAGAACGTTCATGATGCTGCGGATGATCTCACCGAAGGCCAGTGTCACGATGGCCAGATAGTCACCGCGAAGGCGCAGCACAGGGATGCCGATGATGGCACCGAAAATGCCTGCGACACACCCGGCAGACAGCATGGACACCAGCAGCCTCACCCATTCACTCTCTACACTCAGGCCGTCCCGCATCCACTTGGCGATCATGACCGCCGTGAATGCCCCGATGGACATGAAGCCCGCGTGTCCAAGGCTCAGTTCACCCGAGATGCCGACCACCAGGTTCAGAGACACCGCCATGGTGATCCAGACACAGATGTTGATGAGCTGACCCTTCAGGAC
>JAFUBA010000062.1 GCA_017460395.1 Clostridia bacterium
GCGCAAAGTACTCGAACATGAAGGACTATACTGTCCAGCTGGACGCACAGGGACTCACGATCTCGGTTCAGGAAGAGGAGAGCAGCGGCGAGGGAGAATACCGGGAGGATACAGGGAACGGCTACTTTGATACAGACCTTGTGCTGGCTGCCCAGAAGGAGTATGGGGATAACAACCTCCTCTGGCCGCTGCAGGTCCGTGCGGATGTCTTTGGCGCTCCGGAATCTGTGCCCCAGGAGGGCGAGATGACGCGGGAAGAGGCGGTCGAAAAGGCCAGAGAGGAGGTGCGAAGGGCTATGGGCGAAGATGCCCTGGAGGGGATTGACCTTGCCGGTGCCGCCCTCATTCGCGCAAAGAATGAGGTGGAGTACACCAGGTGGGATATCTACCTCATGGACGATGACTCGATGATGCGCGGATGGCGCGTCTCGTTTGTGGACAAGGGAAGTGACGTTCTCGGTGAGTGCCTGGATATCCATGATCTGAATGATATTGGAAACGGCTGAAACAAAAACTGCATCCTGCCTTATGCAGGATGCAGTTTTATAAATCCAATTATTCTTTCACGCCGCCCAGGGCAACGCCTGCGATGATGTACTTGCTGAAGGCAAAGTACACGATGATCAGCGGCAGGGCAGTCATGGTCAGGCCCAGATAGATGGAACCGTACTCTGTGCGGTAAATATCGCCGCGCAGCTCCTGGACCATCATGGGCAGGGTCTTCATGTTGGATTTGGTGAGCAGCATCAGGGGGGTCAGGTAGTTGTTCCAGCTGCCGATCACGGCCATGATGCCCATGGTGGCCATGGCAGGCACCATGATGGGCAGCACGATGGTGTTGTAGGTGCGGAACTCGCCCGAGCCGTCAATACGTGCTGCCTCCACCAGAGACACCTGGAAGTTGGCTTCCAGATACTGGCGGAAGAAGAACACGGTACTGGCTGATGCGATAGCAGGGATCACCAGCGGCAGGTAGCTGTCGATCCAGCCCAGCTGATACATGAACATATAAAAGCCGGTGCCGGTGACCTGGCCGGGGATCATGATGATGGCCATCACCACGGCGTAGAGGAACTTGTTGAGCTTGAACTGATAGACCTTGAAGCCGTAGGCGGTCATGGCGGAGAAATACACCGAGAGGATGGTGGATCCAAAGGCGATGATGGCACTGTTCTTAAAGCCGATGGATACATCAAAGTTCTTGCTGGCCAGCACGTTCCAGTTGTAGCCAAGGAAGGTGCCGGGGATGATGGAGACGCTGTTCTGGATCTGCTGACTGGAACGGGTTGCGTTCACGATCATGATCCAGAAGGGCATGATGGCCATCACGCTCAGGAAGGTGCAGAACACATAGATCATGCTGCGCTTGGAATTGCGCACACCCTGCACGTGGGCCACGAAGGCCACGATGGAGCCCAGCATGATCATCAGCACCACGGGAACACTGAGGTCTGCATTGCCGTAGGGGAGCTTGACAGGGATGGCTGCGACCCGCAGGATCACATAGCCTGCGAGCAGGATGCCGATCAGGTGCAGGAAGGAGGAGAAGGTATAGAGCTTGCTGACCTCCCTGTTTCCCGCTAGCACCACCAGGATGGTGGCAAGGCAGAGGGCGCCGAAGGCGGCCCAGACGCACGCATAGTAGGTCGGGAAATTGGCGTCATAGACCTTGTACTGGTTGACGACAGTCATATCGACCTGGATATCCTCGGGAAGCTGACCGGGCAGAAGTGCATACTTCAATCCGCTCAGGGTATCGGTGCTGGCTGCCGCCTGCTCAGCGATCAGTGCATCCAGTTTATCCTGTTCCTTCTGGACTTTGGCCTTCTGCTTGTCGATGTCCTCCTGGGACTTTTTGCCGCCGTCGATCCAGCGCTGCAGCTGTGTCTGAGCACTGTCGACCTTGCCCTGCTGCTTTACAATGTCCTCCTGCATGGAGGCGGAGGAATTGTCATGGAAGGTGGCGATGGGCAGGAACATGCCGGCGATAGCGATCACCATACACACAAGGAAGATGATTTTCCGTGCACGTTTCATTTATTTTGCCCCCTTCCGCTCGGATTTGGCAGGCTTGTCATGGTCATTGAGCACGAAGCGGATCAGGAGAGATCCGATGATGATGATGCCAAAGAGCACCACGGAGGCTGCGCTGGCCATGTTGAAGTTGCGGGATCCGGTGAAGCCCTGGGTGTAGATGAAGCGGGCCACGGTGTTGGTGGTCTCATTGGGATTGCCCTGGGTCATCATATGCGGAATGTCGAACATGGTCAGACCGCCGACCAGGGAGGTGATCAGGTTGTAGACCAGAATGGGTTTGATCAGAGGAAGTGTAATCTTCCAGAAGGTCTGGCGGGAGGAGCACCCGTCCACCAGAGCCGCTTCAAACAGGGCGGGGTTGATACCGCTGATACCGGCGATCATGACGATCATGGTATTGCCGCACCACATCCACCACTGGATGAAGGAAATGAGGCCGCGGCTCCATGCCACAGAGCGGAAAAACTCGATGGGCATGTTGGACAGGCTGAAGCTCTGCAGGAAGGTGTTCACAGGGCCGATGGGGTAGGCGAACAGGCTCATGAACAGCATACCGATGGTAGCTGCCGTGATGATGTTCGGCATGAAGATCGTGACCTTGAAAAAGCCCTGAGCCCTGAGATGCATCCGGCTGTCGGTGAACCAGGAAGCCAGGATCAGGGCAAGGCCAAGCTGCGGCACAAAGTTAAAGAACCACATGATCATGGTGTTGCCCAGGGCGCCCCAGAACTTTCCATACACCAGGGACGAGGAATCAAAGAGCTGACGGAAGTTTTCAAAGCCGATGATATTGTTGTTCAGGATCTTCTCCCAGCCCACAGCGTCGGTGAGCGATGTGCGGAAGGTAAAGATGATGGGATAGAGCTGGAAGATCAGAAATGTGATAAAAAACGGCGCAATAAATATGTACCCCCAGTGGCTGTAGCTGACGGTTTTGCGCTTTTTCTGGGAAGATGCCATACATCCACCTCTTTTGAAACGATTATAGATCATAAGGACAGGCGAAAGCCTTCGCCAATAAAAGAAGGGGCTGCCCCTGCCTCAAAGGCAAGAGACAGCCCCGAAGGTATGTCCTGAAAAACGATCAGACAGCCATTATTCCACGGTGATGGTGGTGATGGCAGCAGCCACAGCAGTCTTGAACTCTTCAAGGCAGGTGTCCAGATCCTTTTCACCCTTGGTGTAGGGAGTGGTCACATAGTCGCTCCACAGAGAGTTGATGGTGTCATCATACTCAGACATGAGAGAGCCATTGGCCAGAGCAGCAGCGCTGGCGAAGATGGCATAGTGATCCTGACCGCCCAGGAAGGGGTTCGGGGTGCCGCCATTGGCCAGGATGGTCTCCACAGCCTTAGCGCTGCCCACGAAGTCGCCGGAGTCCTGTGCATACTGCACAAGCCAGTCTTCGTTCAGGGAGAAGTTGTAGATCAGGTCATGCATAGCCTGCTTCTTTGCGTCGTCCGCAGTGGCAGCCTTTGCAGCGTTGATGCCCATCCAGGTGCCGCCCCAGCTGTAAGCCACGGGTCCGTCCACCAGACGCCAGTCACCATAGGTGCCGTCGTCGCCGATGGCTGCAACGTTTTCTTCTTCGGTCTTGCTCTCATCCCACAGAGAAGAGCAGTGGGGCTTCAGGGTGTAATGCAGGCCCCAGGTGGGGAGGAAGTAGCACAGGGTTTCCAGCTCGCCGCGCATACCGGCAAACCAGACCTCGGACCAGGAACCGCCCTTGTGGGACAGGTCGTCTTCTTCCAGGGTCTTCACGAGTTCTTCGAAGTCCAGCAGCTCGTCATCGATGACCAGTTTGCCATCCACGACCCAGCCTTCGCTGCGCTGATACTGATAAGCATTCCAGATGTCGCCGGAACCGATGACCATCTTGCAGGCGCCTTCAGAAGCTTCCTTCAGCTCTTCAGCGGTCTCCAGGAAGGTATCCCAGTCCTGAACCTTCTCCTGCATTTCCTCAGGAGAGGTGACGCCCAGATACTTCTCGGCCAGGGAGGCACGATACATCAGAACGCCAGGGGTGGACTGCCAGGACAGGCCCTTCTGCACGCCGGCAGCGTTCTGGCCGATCTGAGCCATCACGGGGAATGCAGTGCCAAGTTCTTCGTCGGTGAAGCCGATGGTCTTCAGATCGCCAGTCCAGTCGCTTTCCACATAGTGCTTCACGAAAGCGGCCTCGAGGGTGAAGATGTCAGGAGCTTCATCGCTGGCAGCGTTGGCACCCAGCAGGTTATCCACCTTGGTGGTGTAGGCGTTGCCGTCGGTGGGATAGATCTGGAACTCAATGTCCAGTTCGGGATGCTGCGGGAGATAATACTTTTCGATCATGCCCTGCAGCTCGTTGGTGAAAGACCAAACAACCAGCTTGATCTTGCCTTCTTCTGCGCTCGCGAAGCTCATGCAGCCAAGCACGAGGGTCAGAGCCAGAACCAGTGACAGAACCTTCTTCATGGAAAAAGGACCTCCTTAATAATATTGCGGTTGCCCGCATATTTCTAAACAGTGATGCCTCACTGCTCAGAGACGAAATGGAATTTCGGTGAGCAAATCAAACACGTAAAAAACACGTTTTTTGCCCGCCTGGCAGATTTCAAATTGCCTTCAACCATCTGATGCGGGTATTCTATCACGGGGGGGTGCCGAAAATCAAGACATTTTGGAGAATTTTTGACCAAAGAAAATAAAGTGGGTATCCGGCGTACTTTGACTGAGAAAAGGTGGGAGCACAGATTTTCGAAAGAAATGAAAAGCCCGAGCAGAGCGGATGCTCTGCTCGGGCAGTCATTGTTTCACTTTTTCAGATGACGTTTTGTTCTATCTGGAATTACTGACGAACGGCGTCGACGATGGCGAGGGTCACCTCAAGATCGGTGTAATCGCCGTCGGGTTCTGTCTGGCTCTCACCATTGAGGTAGGGGAGCATGTTCTCTGCACGGTAGACCTTGATCTTCAGCACATCGCCTTCCTTGTGCTCGGCAATGATGCTCTGCAGCTGGGACACGGAGGTGATGACAGTGTCATCCACATCCACGATGATGTCGCCGGCCAGCATGCCGCCCTTGTCGGCAGGACCGTTTTCTTCCACGCTCAGCACCGGAACACCGTTGGGGATCACGCCGCTGAGAACGGCCGTGGAGGAGGGAGAAAGGCTGGAGATGGTGACACCGAGACGGGGCTTGCCGACGAGACCGTTGGAGTCTTCATTGGATGCCACGCTGTCGGAGGGCATATCGGGAGTCACAATCTTGCCGGAGAGCACATCGCTGATCAGGGGCTTTGCAGCATTGATCGGGATGCACAGGCCGATGCCGTCAATGTCCGCGGTCGTATAGGCATTGCCGGAGTACTTGAGGGTGGGAATGCCCATCAGCTCGCCGGAGGCGGAGAACATGCCGCCGCCGCTGTTGCCGTTGTTGATGGCAGCATCCGTCTGGATCATGGTGTTGTTGATGGTCTCCCTGCGGCCGTACTTATCGGTGCTGTTCTTGGTGTAGGAACGGTTGAGACCGGAGACGATACCTGCGGTCACGGTGGCTGCGAACTTTTCGCTCAGCGGATTGCCGATACAGATGGCCCAGTCACCCACCTGCAGTGTATCGCTGTCGCCCAGGGTTACGGGGCTGAGGTTCAGAGAGGGCGCATAGACCACGGCTACATCCAGGTTCTCGTCATAAGCGACGACCTCTGCACTGTACATGTCGGGATCCGTGCTGTCGGGGTTGGGTACCGTCACCTTGATGGAGGAGTTGTCTTCTACCACATGGTAGTTGGTCAGCACATAGTGATTTGCGATCACAACACCAGACCCCGTGCCGGCCAGGACTTCCTGGGTCTGGGCGCTGCCCTGCCCACCATTGCCATTGCCGTACCCGTTGCCGTAGCGGTTGCCAAAGCCAAACCCAAAGCCAAAGTAGTTGCTCCAGTCATCCATGGAGTTGGAGTAGCGGACGGTCTGATAGTTCCGGATGCCCACCACACTGTCCCTCACCTGGGAGATGGCCTCGGTGAAGGGGGAAGTGACGATCACCTTTTCGTCTGCGGAAGCTGCGGGGGTGATGTTTGCAAACACCATGGCACCGAGCATCATGCATGCGGTCGCAAATGCGATCAGACTGAGACATTTCTTCATGGTTGTCTTCATTTTGAATACCTCCTGAGACCTGAGACAGGTCTAATTGATCTTGCTTTGCCTGTAAGGCTGTCCCGCTGGCGGGCGTCCCCGCCGTCCCGGGATTTGGGCTTATCCTCCGGACTTTCTCTTTCAGGCCCTTCACCTTACGTCTTCTATCATACACGGTCCATTTGACAAAGGAATGAACAAACTATGAACAAGTTTGAAAAAAGAATGAAATTCTGAAGACAGGAAAAACCCTTCCTGAAAACACAGGAAGGGAGAAAAACTATTTCTGGATATGGAGGATGCTGCCGTCCGGCCAGGGGAGGAGGAGCAGCACCAGAGCACCCAGCACAATCCCGCAGAGAATAGAGAATGCGAGCGGCATGGCCAGGGCAGATTCTACGGCGAGCAGAATAGCGCCAAGAAGCAGCATCAGCGCATCCATCACGGGGAAAATAATGGTATGGTACGAAAACAGCCTTACATGCATGATCTGCCAGTGGGCAAGGGCCAGACAGAACCCATAGAACAGGCCTTCTGTCGCGATCCTCCAGGGGAGGCGTGCAAGGTATGCCAGCAGGAATGCTGAGACAAATGGGCCCAGAAGGCCGATCACCAGCGCGGCGTGCATGTGCCAGGGACGGTGCCTGCCCGAGAGTGTGACCTCATCCGGCGATGTGGTGGAGAAAAAGGAGAAGAGGCAGGCGGTCATGGCAAGAAGAAGGAAGAAACCGCGCTGACCAAGGAGCATATGATTGAGCAGGATCATGCATGGCAGTGCCAGGAAGACCCGGATGGCGAGCGTCCGTTCGCGCATGCCGGAGAGGATCCTGCGGAATGCGGTTGCAGCGAAATTGTCCTCGCTTCCGTCCCAGTTCAGGCGAAGACGTCCCTCGCTGGTCCTGCAGGCCGGGATCGGCACGCCGAGTTCCACGATGGGATCGTACTGGGAGGGGGAGCCGGGCTGCATGTATTCCACCTGATATCCGTCTGAGAGCAGACTGTCCAGGTCCTGCATCACCGCCTCATTCACGGTGTCTGTCTGCACGGTGACTAGGCTTCCGAGATAGGTCAGTCCGCCCGGGTATGGCGCGCCTGCGTGGACGGTGGTGGTGGCAAAGAGCAGGGCACCGCTTGGCAGGGACATGAGGTGGGAGCGTTCGGTGTCAGTCATGGACCGGACGCGGGTCCCCTCCATCACCAGGGTGCATGCCTCCAGAAAGTGCATGCGTTCCTGATAGTCTTCCCTGTGCTGCATGAAGAAGGCGCGCTGACCTTTTCCGTCCTGTACGACCTTTCCGCGGCAGCCCCTGACGGTGATTTCTCCGAGCACCGGAAACTGACGGCGAAACTGGGCAGTGTTCAGACTCATGTCCGCGAGCACTTCCGGTAGTTTCAACGAGCGGCGTCCCTGATCATAGAGCGTGGATACGGCGGCCGCAAAGAGCATACAGGAAATCTGGGAACGGAGGGCCTGGGCCGGAATCTCGGCAAAGGGGACACGGATCCTGCCGATGGTTTTCCTGTCGCCGAGGATGACGTTTGGCTCAATCACCAGGGCCTTGACCTTCCAGGGGTTTCGAAAGTATCTGGGGGCCACCTGCCACCCGTCCACCGCCGGCGGAAAGAGTGTGTAGGAGAGGGAATCACGGAATGTCTTCAGCTTCCACCTGTAGGCGAGCATATAATAGAAGGCATCGACCAGAAGAAGCAGAACGCCGAGGGCAGCAAGAGGAGCCAGGGAGATATGGGGAAGGTCTTCTGGGGAAGCCGGATATTGGTGTGATGAAAACAGGGAAGAGAAGATGGGAATCTGTATCCTTGTGGGAATCAGAGCAATCAGGAGGGAGAATATCGCGACGATCACAACGACGGAAATGCGCCGCTTACGTTTTTTTGGCTTCTTTTTCTTCATGTCCTGGTGTAACAGTCTGGTCACCCCCTGTTCTGGTCCAATAGACTGTGATTGACGATGAACTCACCGCCCCAGTTGATTTCACCGCCCAGATCCTCCTGCATCTGTCCGTCCACGAAAAAGCGGATGCGATGCAGGTGATGTGCCTCACAGTAGGTGAGGACCAGGCTGTAGCACAGGAGCATTTCTCTGTCCGAGGATTGCTGTATGCTCCAGCCAAAGCGCGGCGAGAGATTTACAAGCAGGGTATCGCCGGAAATGGACATGCCGAGGATATCGGTCTCGTCCAGCCCGGCAGGCAGTGTACGTTCTATGCCCTCGGAGGCTTCGAGGACGGTGGGGCCTTTGGAGAGAAGAGATGTGAGACGGGGGAGGTCTGTGACCTCCGTGGCGGATACATACCGCGTTGCCTCGCACAGTCTTCCGTCTCTTGCAAGATAGATGGTGGCACTCTGCCTCACCAGCGGTGCCCACTGTCGCCTTCGCTGCAGTCCGTCCTGGAAGGTCAGAACACCCATCTCCTCAGACCTGACGGAGGTCATGAGGGTGGAACCGGAGAAGATGCGGACGGCACCGACGGAGGGAATATAGGAGGTCAGCGTCATGACAATGGCACCGACGGCGGAGGCGGGATCCAGGCCCGCAAGGCCGAAACGATTCTCCAGCTCCGAGAGGAAGCGTAGAGTGATGAGGCGCCCGCCGCCCGCCAGCTCGGTCACCTCGATAGAATCAGAGAGCAGGTCCGTCAGGTCCGGCATGGATGCCGCATCAGGAAGAGAGCGTGCTCCCATGGAGAGGGCGTCGAGCAGACCCATGGCCAGCTGCTGTGGCGACTGACCGTAGAAGGTCAGCGTCTGCACCTCGGGGACCAGGCCCTCCTGCCCGTTGAGGGGAAAGTACAGCGTGGCCGTGCCGCTGAGCATGGTTCTGGCAGGATCAGCACCCAGGGGTGTGGCCTGAGCCATCAGCTGATCGTAGAGCATGCCGGCATCCATGCCGGAGACGGGACTGACACTGCCCATGGGCAGATTCTCTGCCAGGTCCATGCCGATGGCCCGGTCCTGGATCAGGAGATTTACCGTACGCACCCCGTTGTACGCACCGAGCGTGGATGCGATGGAGAGGGCAGAGGTATAAAGCTCACGGGAATCCAGGTTCAGGGCACCGGATTCCAGGTTGACAGTGCATACCGTGCCGCTGACCTCCACAGGACTGCGGCTCATCAGGTGAAGCCGCCCTTCGCCGAGGCGGAGATGGTTCTCATCGGCAGGGAGCGAAAAGAGTGTCTGAATCACGCGCTGGCTTGGATCTTCACCATAGGGAAATGATACTGTGCTGTGGGATGCAAGAAGCCTTGAAGTATTCTGAGTAGGGAGACTGGAGGGCAGATAGAAGGAAAGCTGTTCCTCCTTTTCCATGCCGCTCATGTCCTCAGGCGCAGCGTAGGGGGATGTAATCTCAGGCATCGACACTTCCCCGGGTACTTTCGATGTCTCCTGGGCACAGGAGGTGAGGAGAAAGACCTGTATGAGGCACAAAAGGAAAAGCAGACAGCGCTTCATCCGTGTCATGGCAGGAACACCTCCATCCAGGATGTCAGATGGTCCAGGCTGATCTTCCATATGCCCTGATCGCGCGTGAGGCGAAAGATACGTCCCTCGGCATCCATGGCAATGCCCCCGGAGAGGATCATGTGTGTGTCGGCTGAGAAGGTGGCGGTGCTTCCGTCGAGGGACATGCTGGCCTCGGACAGGTTGGCTCCCGTCAGCACGGGGAGACTTTCCATGCGGGCCACGAAATCCGCATACAGTGGCCTGTCCATGCCGTTATTCGGGTCACGGGAGAGAATGCAGGTATACAGACGCTCCCAGTCCTGGAGCATCCACAGATCGAGAATCCGCTCCATGGCGCGCTCGGACGTCAGCAGATGTTCGCTGGTGCGCGTCATAGGGCCAGTCAGCACGTCATCCTCACTGTCATCGAGGAAATAATTCTGCTGGAGGCGGAGGCTGCCAAGACTTGTGCGGTCTACCAGGACCTGCACCTGGTCCACATCGCAGTTTTCCGTGATGGTGGCGACCAGTCCCTCCATGCACAGTGTGCGGCGCAGGGGGGACTCTGCACGCCAGAAATCATGCTCCTGCCAGTCCACAGGCTCATCGAGATAGCTGCCCATGATGTCCCGGCTGAAGGTTACAAACAATGTCCTTCCCTGCATCGAGGTGGAGAGCAGCCGGACGCCCGGAGGCAGGAGGGGCTGCAGCTCGCCGCTCAGCGGCCCTGTGATCCAGGACTGAATGAGGGCGGTCTCAAAGGACTGGGACGAGGTGCGGGTGATCAGATGGAACTCAGGCGCCAGGAAGGCTTCACTTCCATAACGGTAGAACAGGGCACAGACCCGGTCATCGGTCCTCGTGGTGGTGTCCCGTGCGGCGAGGGTGGAGGAAATGCCTGTCAGGTCCGTGGAAGATTCTTCAATGAGCCGGGACGGACCCGCGAGCAGCGTACTTTCACAGGAGGTCAGAAGGGCGAGGGACAGCAGCAGGCAGAGCAGCAAAGCAAGTTGTTTCATGAAGCCAATCCCTCCTGCTTCAGCGGGAGCAGCACCCGGAAGATGGAACCCTTTCCAGGCGTGGATTCCAGGGTGATTTCGCCGTGGTGCAGCTTCACAAACTGGGACACGATGGACAGACCGAGGCCTGTGCCGCCGGTCTCCCTCGAGCGTGCCTTGTCTACGCGGTAGAACCGTTCAAAGACGTGCGCCTGATCGTCCTTGGAGATGCCGACACCGTTGTCGCGCACCGTGATGACGGCGTTTTTATCACGAACACTCAGACCGACCTGAACGCGGCCGCCATCATTAGAATACTTCAGGGCATTTTCTACGAGGTTATAAATGATCTGCGGGACCTTGTTGGGGTCAGCCGTGATCCGGACCCCGGGCGAAACTTTCATCTGCAGGGTCTGATTTCGGCTCTCTGCCATTGGCTGCAGGGAATGCACGGTTTCCTGCATGCACTCGCTCAGGTCCATATCCTCAAGATGCATTTCCATCTTGTGGTCTGTCTTGGTCAGCGTGAGCAGATCTGACACGATGTGCGTCAGCCGGTCAATTTCATGGTTCATATCCTGAAGAAATTCCATGCGGATATCGGAAGGCATGTTCGGATCGTAGAGCATGTTTTCCAGGAGGATCTTCATGGTGGTCATGGGCGTTTTGAGCTCGTGACTGGCGTTGGATACGAACTGATTCCGGCTCTGATCCAGATTCTCCAGCTGTTCTGCCATGCGGTTATAGTTTTCGGCAAGTCTGCGGAATTCATAGGAACCCTGGACCGGCGCACGCTGGGAAAGGTCACCGCCGCCCATCTTCTGTATGGCCGTGCTCAGGGACTGGATGGGCCGTGTGAGAATATGGGAAAAGACAAGGGCGGCCGCCATGGCTGCCACGGCCACGATACCGAAAATGACCAGCAGCTGCCGCTCGACAGCCGAGAGGGAATCCATCAGGTCGGAGATGGGAAAGAGGTACACGAGTGCGCCGAGGCTGCCCCGGGTGCCGATCAGGCGGGCTGCGCAGCAGGAAATATAACTGCCGGAATCGGAGGGGATCAGATCGGCGACCTCCTCCCCGGCCTGAAGGGTATGAACACCCCAGCTGCTGTTTTCGCTGCCGGCGATGACATCGGTGACCTCCCGGAGCTGAAGCCTTGTGCCCAGGAGGGTGGAAAAGGAGTCGAACTGGATCTTGCCGTCCTGGTCGACCACAATCAGGCGTCCGCCCATTTCTCCGGCAGACTGGCTGATGGTCTCATTGACGGCATCGGAAGCCGCAGATTGAAAAAGCGGCGCAACCGTCGTCGCGAGCCTCTCCAGGGAAAGGCTGTTCTGTCGGATGCGCTGCTGATAGAGATACTCTTCCACGAAGCCGGTCAGGCGGGAGGCCATGACGGCAAAGGAAACACCGATGATCACCAGAAAAACCAGCATGATCCGAAATCGGATTGTGCCAAAGGGCAGGGCTCTCTTAGTGGTCGGTGAAATAATAACCAACTCCCCATTTGGTAAAGATATATTCGGGATGCGCTGTGTCGGTTTCGATTTTTTCACGCAGCCGGCGGATGTGAACGTCTACGGTCCGCACGTCTTTTTCGGTGCGCTCCTCGGACCACAGGGCATCGAGAACTTCCTCCCGGTTGTACACCTTGCCGGGATGCGTCACAAACAGCATCAGCAGCTCAAATTCTCTGGCGGTCAGCTTCAGCTCTTCCCCGTACAGGGTTGCCTGACGTTTCCCCGGGTATACATCCAGATCCTTGATGTGAATCACATGGGATTCCTTGCTGGGCGCAGGATTCGAATATCCGCTGCGCCTGAGAATCGCCTTGATACGCGCTTTGACCTCAAGAATATTGAAGGGCTTTGGAATGTAGTCGTCTGCACCGTACTCCAGACCCAGGATCTTGTTCATGTCATCGCCCTTGGCGGTCAGCATGATGATGGGTACATTGGAGCGCTCCCTGATTTTCTGACATACCTGCATGCCGTCAAGTTTGGGCAGCATGACATCGAGAAGAATCAGATCGCAGGGGTCGGCGAAAAACATGTTCAGCGCTTCTTCTCCGTCCAGAGCACTGATTACCTCATAGCCTTCCTGCTCGAGGGTGTACTGTAATCCCTTGAGAATCAGGGGTTCGTCATCGACCAACATGATGCGCTTGCTCATGCTCTCACCTTCCGTCTGGTGCAGATTTTTCTGCACCGGCAATTTCATGCCTGCCCATTTTAGAATGAAATATGCAAAAGTTCAAGAGTTTTTGTCATACTTTTGTCATAATTTTTGGAATTCCGTAACAAACATAGAAGGAAAGAGAAACAAATTCTTAAGAATTGTGAAAAACTTTGACACATTTTTCACAGCGGCGGAGAGCGCAGACTGGCGTCTGCAGACGTGGCCGTGCGTTGACAGACAGATGCAAACAGGGATAATGATGGAGAAAATCGGTGACAAAGGATGTTCTATAGAGTTGCTCAGCGCAAAGAGGAGATAAGATGGAACAGAATCAGAAACTGCCCAAGAACGTGGAAAACCGCCTTGTGGCTGCCTATGGGGAAAACTTGGTGGGCACCATCCTGGCCGGATATGAAAAAAGACGGCCCGTGACACTGCGCGTGAACCGTCTGAAATCCGATCGGGAAGAAGTGGTGGAAAGTCTTGAACGGGAAGGCATGACCACTCTGTCGGTGCCATGGTCAGAGGATGCCATGGTCATACCGGATGTGCGGGAAAACATGCTCGAGGAAACAGCATTATATAAGGAAGGAAAAATCTATCTTCAGAGCCTCAGTGCCATGCTGCCGGTCATGATCCTGAAGCCCGAAAAAGGTGAAAGTATTCTGGATATGTGCGCGGCCCCCGGTGGCAAGACGACGCAGATTGCGGCCATGACGGAGAACCGGGCCGGAATCACGGCCTGTGAGCGGGACAGAATCCGATGTGAGCGGCTGAAGTCGAATCTTGCACGTCAGAGCGCGAGAGCCACTGTGATGCAGACGGACGCAAGACAGATGGATGAGCTGTTTCGATTCGGGAAAATCCTTCTGGATGCGCCATGCACGGGAAGCGGAACCCTTCAGCTGGAGGAGGCAGGCAGGCCGCCTCGCATGGAGGAAACATGGATCCGCAAGACCATCTCCACGCAAAAGGCACTGATTCGAAAGGCATGGAAGCTGCTGAGCCCCGGAGGTGTACTGGTCTATTCCACGTGCTCCATTCTGCCGGAGGAGAACGAAGGGGTGGTGCAGGAGATCCTGCGGGATAAGAGCGCAGCACTCCGCATGATCCCGGAAGATACCTTCCCGGATGTGCCAAAGCTCCCCGTAACCATCCCGGGTACGCTCTGTGTGTGCCCGTCGGATCTCTACGAAGGCTTCTTTGTCAGCTGCATAGAGAAGAGAACCTGAGGAATCTCAGAACAGGAGCAGCACCCGGGAAAGAGCAAAGAAAAAGACAATCACCAGGGCGAGGGAAAGCAGGATCCTTCGCCTTTTTCCTGCCATCAGGGCGAGGAACTCGCGGATGAGGGCGTTGGGCCAGAAATACCATTTCGTCGGAGCACCCATGCCCTCGGCATACAGCCCTGCCTGGGCGGCGATCACTCCTGAGCGGAACACGTGATAGTTGGTGGTGGAAAAGGCGACGCGTGCAGATGCCGGAATCAGGCTGCGGCAGAAACGCATGTTTTCCTGTGTGGATCTGGAGTGGTCCTCAAGGAGGACACCGGCAGGGGATATGCCCTGGGAGATGAGATAGGTTTTCATGGCTGCTGCCTCGCTGGTCACCTCATTTGGCCCCTGGCCGCCGGAGGGCACCAGGATCGGTGCGTGCCCGGTCGTGTCCTCCTGCTTTCTGCTAAAGGAAAGTGCACGGTCCACACGGCCGCGGAGCAGCGGATAGAGTGAACCATCGCGCGCGATCTGGCAGCCGAGAATGATGACGTAATCCTGGGTATAAGCAGGCTCATGGCGGGAGGCGTGATAGGCGCACACCACAGTTGCGATGAGGAGAGACTCCAGGTAGATGAAGCAGGACGTGTAGATGCTGGCCATCGTGAGGTACTGCTGTTCATCTCGTGCCAGGTTGTCCAGCAGGATGCCGCTGATGAGACCGGCGATCAGAAGAAGACCAAGGAGGATGCCAAGGAAATTGCTCAGATGGATCCCCTCGTGGCGCAGAAGGGAAAGATTGGAGATGGCCAGACCCAGGGCAAACAGAATCACAATGGGGGAGGAGTAGGACATGAACCGACCGCCCGCGTGCAGTAGCGTCCCCGCGAGATGGAGCATCTGGAAGTCGGCCGGGTGTACAAAGAGCTGCAGGGCTGAGGGTGTCAGGATGAAGACAAAACACATGGAGAAGATGGCAAAGCCCAGATCGAAGATGGTGGCGTAGGAAAAGAAATCTTCTTTGAGATGCTGAAAAAAAGCGAGGAGCATCAGAAGGGATGAACTCAGTGCCAGGAGGAGGGCGGTCAGCACCACGCCCTGGTAGCCGCTGAAATTGCCTGAGCGAAGGTCCAGCATGTGGCCGAGGCGCCCGACGTAGAGGTGCAGTGTATCGCTATCATCCGCCTGCACGAGTGCACGCCTGTTATCATTGGGGTGCAGATGCAGGAGCACTTCACTGCGGGTGCCTTTCAGGGTTTCACCGGCCCCGTCTCTTCCGGAATGCAGGTGCAGCTCCAGGTGATCGTCTGTGATCTGTGACCCTTCCAGTGTGATTCCGGAGGAAGCCTCCGAAAGGATATCTTCTGCATCGAATGCATCTGAATTGAAGGCCTGAGCATCAGATGTATTCCAGGGAAGGTACAGCACGAGCTCCCCGGATACGCGGCTTGCATAGATGAGAAAGCCCACGGCTTCCAGGAGCAGAAGCACCATGGCAAGATAGCGCCGGTACCTGGCATGAAGGGAAGCTTTCACGGGATCACTTCTTTCAATGAGTTTCTTGAGATGAGTTTCTCGGGTCCGCTTATCCGGAAATGTAACCTTCCCGATGGAGATGCGCCCCTGGGACAGGGGCAATCTACAGAATCAGACGAATTTCACTTGTCACTTGTTCTGCTGGAAGAAGAAAAATCCTGCACTGGGAAGCCATATCCCGGGCAGGGGACGTACACCATATGCGGGGGTACAGAAGTTTTTTTGAGGGATTCATACACAAAAAGATCAAAAATCGTGCAAAAAGTGGAAATAGCACTTGAAACCCGGACATTTTCCTGTAACATTTCC
>JAFUBA010000063.1 GCA_017460395.1 Clostridia bacterium
CCGGAGGACGTGGAGCGGTTCATCACGCTCTCGGCCCACCGGGACGGGAACATGCTGACCATCCACATGGAGAACCCCTGCCGGGAGGATATCGAGTTCGTGGAGGGCCTGCCCCAGACACAGGGAGACCCGGACTGGCACGGGTTTGGCATGAAGAGCATGGTGCGCATTGCGGAAAAGTACGACGGGACGCTCACGGCGGAGCGTCAGGGAAAGCTCTTCTTCCTGGATATTCTCCTCCTGGCACCGGAGGAAGTCTGATTTCGATGAGAAAATGCCCAGTTACGCGGCAGATCTATGATCTGGCCGCGCTTTTTTCTATCTTTCTTTCCAGACAGCAGACCGGCCGCCATGCTGCCGGACGCGAAAGAATAGGAGGAAGCAAACCATGAAACGCATTTTGACCCTGGTTCTCTCCCTGGTCCTCATGCTTGCCCTCGTGCCGCTTGCCCAGGCACAGGACCTGCCCGAGGAGAAAAAGCCTGTGGTGACCCAGCTGGAAGGCGCAGAGATCTCCTTCCACAGCTATGACACAAAGATCTACGAAACGGAGTGCGATCAGCCGGGGACGATCGAGAAGATCGAGTACACGACGGATGTCTACGGGGATCCCATCCGGCAGTGGGCGAATGTCTACCTGCCCTACGGCTATGACCCCGCACAGGAGTACAACATCATCTACTTCACCCACGGCACCAACGAGACCCAGGATTCCTTCATCATGGAGGATGTGGTGAAAAACGCCATCGACAACATGATCGCCCTCCACGTGTGCGATCCGTTCATCATGGTGTGTCCCACCTACTACTACGACTATGAGACCCGCGCCACGGACCACGAGGTGTTCGTGGAGGAGGTCCGAAAGGACTTGATGCCCGCCGTGGAGAGCAGGTATTCCACCTATGCAAAGACCGCGGATCCCGAGGGCTTCATTGCCTCCCGCACCCACCGCGCCTTCTGCGGCTACAGCCAGGGCGGTTCCGTCTGCTGGACCATCAGCTTCGGGATGTATGACTATGCCAAGTGGTTTGTGCCGCTGTCCGGCACCTTCGGTGATGTGACGGAGCAGATCAAGGACGCCATGGCAAGGTATCCGGAGTATGCGGACGATATCTTCTACATCATCTGCTCCGGCGGAAAGCGCGATCTTGCCTATGAGGGCACCGTGGCGGCGCTGAACGCCATGCTGCAGGATGATACCTTCAGCTTCGGCACAGACACCGAGAAGAACAATTTCTTTGCGGCGATCTCCAAGGATCTTCACCAGACCCTGAAGGGACGCTTTATGCTCTACAGCGTCTTCGTGGACGTGCTGTTCAAGTAAAAAGCAGGAGAAGCAGGGACGGGGACGCCCCTGCTTCCGCTTTGATTTAGAAGGAGGAATATCCATGAAACGGATCCTGATGCTGCTGCTCTCCCTGCTTATGGCATCTGTCGCCCTTTCAGATGGCGCAGGCCCAATGGAGGAGACCGTCCTGGACCTGAGCGAGCTTGCAGGGCTGCCCACCCACTACCGTCTCTATGACAGGGACTTCTTTGAATCGCCGGACGAGCATGCCGGCACGGTCGTGAAGATCAAGTACAAAAACGACCTCTACGAAAAGCCCTTCACCAACTACATCAGCGTCTATCTGCCCTGTGGGTATGACGAGAACGGCACCGAGCGCTATCCCGTGATCTACTTCCTCCACGGAAACGGCGGCGACTCCACCACGCTCCTTGGGAACGAGGCCACGGTGAATGCCTTCGACCACATGATCTCCAGCGGTGTCGTCCGTCCCTTCATCCTGGTGGCGCCGAGCTATTACTACGATCAGCGGCACAAGCTGAGCGACATGGACATCTTCATCCGGGAGCTTCGCGAGGAGCTGATGCCCATGATCGAGGGACAATATCGCACCTATGCTGAGACACCGGACGAGGAGGGCTTCCGGGCCTCCCGGGGCTACAGGGCCTTCTGCGGCTTTTCCTGGGGCAGCATGAACACGTTCGCCATGTTTGACAGCATGCTGGACGTGGGCCGCTACTTCCTGCCCTTTGCCGGGGCCCTCAGAAACGTGGAGGGAGACCCCGTGGACCTGGACACGCTGAGGGGCGCCATCGACCGGGAGAAGAAAGACTATTTTCTCTACATGGCCTGCGGCGGCGAGGAGGACACGGCCTTTGAGGGCTGCAGAAATCTCGCACAGACACTTGCACAGGACACAGAGTACTTCGATTACGGGCCTGATTTTCAGGAGAATCGCTTCTTCTACTGCCAGTCGGACAACATCCACCAGGACCTGTGTACGAGGTACTATGCCCGTTTTCAGAACGATCTGGAGGGATCACAGATGGTCTGCGGGCATATACGATTTTCAATCAAAGATCCTCTGCGGATCTTTGTGAAAATCAGTATATCCCTATAACGTCTTCCGGGACGGCCTGTTCCGGGAGTAAACGGCATGAAAAGTCCAGATATCAACATATGTAAACATTTGAAAGGAAAATAAACACCATGAAAACATGGATTTCAGTCCTTGCGGTTCTGTGCCTTCTTCTTTCGTGCCGCGCCATGGCGGAGGACGCGCAGATGACACCGTTTGACGCCGTCCTCCGGCTGCTGAATGGCCGGCGCGCGGAGGTGCGCATGGAGCTTCAGGACGTTCAGGGCATCGGGGAGGAAGCGGCTCCGTACACCTCCGTCTCAGGGCGCCTCTGTCAGGAGGGGGACGCTGCCGTGCTGAAAATGGAGAGCCCTGAAAAGGTGCTTCTGTCCGTCACGCTGGACGGGGAGGGCTACCTGGCCGAGGGGGATTTCGGGGCGCCCTTTGCGGCCTCCGGCTCCTGGGGGGAGGCAGCACCCGCGGTGGAACTTCAGAAGGCTGAGGGAGCACGTGCCCTCAGTGTCCGCCTGACCGGCCCGGACCATGCCCTCATCACCCTCACCTGGAGCCTGGAGGGCGAGACGGCGGAGGAATATGTGCTGGACTGGGGCGTCATGCTCCTGAATGCGGACGGGACCATCCAGAACTTCTTTGACACCGTCACATCGGAGGGCGGCGAGACCGCGCGCGAGAGCCTCATCTGCCTGGGGGACTACGACCTGACGGTGGAGGGCGAAGGCCGGGAAGAGGTGACAGAGGAGGACGGAAGAGTGACATGGAAGCGCGTGGATGCGTGCACCTTCTGTCTTGACGGGGACGAGATCGGGACGGCCCAGATGGCCATGGAGCTGTCGATTCTGGAATGATTTTTCCCGGTTTCGATGTGAAGTCGCCCGATTACGAGGTACGCATTGATGGGGATCTTTGCCCCATGGTATCTTCTGTCTGCAAGCTGAGCCCGCGGAAAACAAAGCGGGCCACCCAAGCCCGAAAGGGCTTATGATTAAAGGAGGATTCCCCATGAAAAAGTTCTTTGCCCTGGTCTCTGCCCTGGTCCTGGTTCTCGCGATGGCAAGTGTTGCCTCCGCCGAAATCAAGAGCTCCTACAACCTGAGCGATGTGTACTTCATCGACGCTGTGGGCTGGTACTGGACCAGCGATGTGTCCCTGGTGCTGCGCGATGACACGAGCTACGAGCTGTTCTATCGCGAGTACGCCTTCGGTACCACCGACCCCGGCCTGAAGGCCAACAAGCTGACCGTCTTCCGCGGCACCTATTCCAGCGTGGAATCCGCCGATGACGAGCCCTGCGATCTGGACATCACCCTGGACACCCTGGACGGCATCTACTTCGAGCAGCACGGCAAGGGCTACGGCCGCAACGTCCTGGGCTATGCCATGGTGCTGGACACCGACAACTGGACCGACGAGATGACCGACATTGCCTTCCCGGACGGCTCCGATGACGGCGCTGCCGACTTCCTGGCAAACCACAACATCGCCGGCGCCACCCTGACCGTGCAGGACCTGCGCCTGGATCTGGATGACGTTACCCTGGAAAACAAGATCGTGACCCTGCCCGAAGGCTTCACCACCCTGGTGAACATCGTGGAGTAAGTCAGATCCCCCGGGCCGCCGCGGCAAGTGCGGCGGCCCTTTTTTCGAAACTGTAAGCAGGCAATACAGAAAGAAGGCATTGATTCAGATGGCAAAGAGCAATAAGCCTCATGGCAAGCTTGTATGGAAGATTCTCTGCGGCGTGTTTGCCTTTCTCTTCGTCTTCCTCATGATCGCCGGTCCCATTGCGAACAATTACGCGACCATCATCAACATGGTGCTTGGCATCGAGGGGTCCACGGTGGTGGGCGATGCGGCGGAGGACCTGCCGCCAAGGTTTGTGTCAGACTATGAAACCAGCGCGGAGCAGGCGGCGGCTGCGGACCTCATCTGTGAGTCCGTGGTGGCAAACGGCGCCGTGCTCATGCAGAATAAGGACGCCGCCCTGCCGCTTCATGAGGGCGCAAAGGTGAGCCTGTTTGGCACCACCTCCGCCAGGTTCGTCTACGGCGGCACGGGGTCCGGCGGCATGAACAATGCGGATGCCACCACCCTGAAGG
>JAFUBA010000012.1 GCA_017460395.1 Clostridia bacterium
AAGATGACGAAGATGATGAGGGTGAGGACGAAGAAGACTGGGATGACGAGGACGACGATGATATGCCGGAGATCCTCGGCAGAACCATGAACTATGTCTGCCCCTTCTGCAATCAGACACTGGAGCTGAATCCCAGAGTGGACAGCATGAATCCCAATTTCCGCTGCCCGCACTGCGGACGGAAGCTGTTTCTGTGAGTACAAAAAACAGAGCGCGCAAGCGCTCTGTTTTAATATGTCCCGACACCGATGATGTCCGGAATGGGTCGATCGTTCACATCCACCCCGCCGGAGTTGCTCAGCTGCACGGACTCGGAGAGAAACAGCATGGCTGCCGTGTTTCCGCCATCCAGGTTCAGGGCTGCATCGCAGCCGAGATCCTGAAGTATCTGAGCACAGGTCTGAAGGGTGGCGCCATCGGAATGGGTCTTGCGCCCCTCCACCAGAAGGGCGATGTAATGGCCGTCCTCCACGATGCCGAGGCAGAGCCGGGGCTCAAGGTGGGTGAAGTCCTTGTAGGAGAGATCCGGGATCTCGCCGTTTCTGAGCAGCACGGGACCGAAGGCTAAAACAGTCTCGGCCCCGCGGCTCAGGTATTCCTTCGCGCTGACCTCGTGGCTCTCATTCACCTCCGCCTTGCCGCTCGGGAAGAAGGCGATAGTGTCAAGGTTCGGTACGGCGCGGACATACTTGGAGTAGGTCTTCTTGTAGATGGCACTGCCGTCCCGGATGATGACGCCCGGATAGCGGTCGTGCTTTACCCTGTAGGAGTAAAAGTCTCCGCTCATGGCAAAGACCACATGGTCGCGCTGGGCAATGTCCTGGGGGAGCCCCTGGGTCTTGCCCGGCTTTTTCTCGTTCCATGACCGGGTGAAGAGTGTGGTGCCGCGCCGGCACACAATGTCGGCCACGTACCAGGTCATCTTGGGACTGGTCGTCTGATTTCTGGTGATCTCGACCCGCTCGGTGCTGCTCAGATAGATCCAGAGGCCTTCCTCGTGGTTCTGATAGTACCATCCTCCGTCCGACTCTGCGAGAAACCCGCTGTCCAGGACCTCCGGGAGTTCATCGGTGGTCTGGGCACGGTGCAGCTCAGCCAGGGCGGCGCCGGAGGGGATAAGGGGCAGGGCGATGAGCATCAGGAGGGAAAGGAAAAACAGGCTTTTTCTCATGCTTCCCTCGCACTCTCCAGGAGCTTCATGCCCTCCCGGATGCGGCGCAGTGTCTCGTCTTTTCCAAGCAGATACGCGATCTCCATGGCTCCGCCGGGGGTGGATGCCTGACCGGAGATGGCGATTCGAAGCGGCCAGAGCACCTGGCCGTTCTTCATGCCGCTCTCCTGGATCTTCTCCATGAGGCGGTCATGAAGGTTTGCCTCGCTCCATGCATCCTCAGGGATGTTTTCCAGGACCGGCAGGCACAGCTCGAGGGCGGTGGTTGCCACTTCCGGGTTGGTCTTCATCTTCTTGTGGGTGTACAGATCCACATCGTACTCGGGCAGCTTCCCGAGGAAGGCGACCATGTCGGGCACCCGGTTGAAGACCTCGGTCCGCTCCTGCATGAGCTGGGCAAGACGCGTGTAGTCGATCCCCTTGCCGGCCAGCACGCGGTCAAACCAGGGGGTCACCATGGCAAGGTAGCGGTCGAAGTCCATGCGCCGGATGTACTCGGCGTTGAACCAGGTGAGCTTGTCCACATCGAAAATGCCGGGGGCCTTGTTGAGGCGGGCAACATCGAAGACATCCACCAGCTCGTCCATGGTGAAAAACTCCCGGTCATCGCCCGGATTCCAGCCGACCAGTGCGAGATAATTGATGAGCGCCTCGGTCAGATAACCCTTCTCCACATAGTCGGAGTAGTAGGCGTCGCCGTCCCGCTTGGAGAGCTTGTGGTGTGAATCGCGCATCACGGAGGGCAGGTGCACATACTGGGGGACCTCCCAGCCGAAGGCCTCGTAGAGGAGGTTGTACTTCGGGGTGGAGGAGAGGTACTCTGCACCGCGCATCACGTGGGTGATGCCCATGAGATGGTCGTCAATGACATTGGCGAAATTGTAGGTCGGCATGCCGTCGGCCTTGATGAGCACCATGTCATCGAGGGTATCGTTGGGGAAGGTCATGTCGCCGTACACCAGATCGTGATAGCTCGTGGTGCCCTCGGTGGGCGCATTCTGGCGGATGACATAGGGCGTGCCGGCGTCGAGCTTTGCCTGAACCTCCTCCGGGGTCAGGGAGAGGCAGTGCTTGTCGTACTTGAAGACCTCGCCCCGCTTCTCTGCAGCTTCGCGGCGCTGACGCAGCTCGCACTCGGTGCAGAAGCAGTAGTAGGCATGGCCGGTTTTCACCAGCTGCTTTGCATAGGGGAGATACATATCCTTGCGCTCGGACTGGATGTAGGGACCGACGGGGCCACCCACGTCGGGACCTTCGTCCCACTGCATGCCGCAGCCTCGCAGCGTGTCGTAAATGACCTCGGTGGCGCCTTCCACATAGCGTTCCTGGTCGGTGTCCTCAATGCGCAGGATGAACTTTCCGCCCATCTTGCGGGCAAAAAGATAATTGTACAGGGCTGTCCTCAGACCGCCAAGGTGCATAAAGCCGGTGGGACTGGGGGCAAACCGGGTGCGAACCTCGCCATTCATTCCCATGGTAGCTGTCCTCTTTCTTTTGTATTCTGCGTTCTGCGCAGTTCACATCAGGATACAATACCCTGAAAACCTGCAACGCGGATCAGGTCCTGGATGATCCAGGGATAGGTGAGCTGTTCGGGGAGCGTGTCAAACACCCGAACCTCCGCCATCTCATAGTCCGGCATCGGTCCGAGGGAATGGATCACGGCCTTGTAGACCCGCCCGACGGCACTGCCCTTCTCGTCGCCTGCCCAGTAGTCGCACACAGGGGAGATGGTGAATTCTTCTGCACCGCTCTCCTCCCTCAGCTCCCGCATGGCGGCATCGATCGGGGGCTCGCCGTTCTCAATGTGGCCTCCCTGGGTCTCCCAGGTGCTTCTTTCGCGGTGTCTTGAGAGCAGAAGCTTGCCCTCATAGCTGGAGACGATCACGACATACTTGCAGATGGGAAAGGTATCCAGGGGAAACACCTTACATGCCTTCATAAGCGCTCGATCTCCTTTGGTTTCACCGGGGCGAAGATTCGCCGCCCCGGTGCGTGCATATCTCAGCTGTTTTTGATCTTGGCAAAGGAATCCTTGAGGCCCACTGTCCGGTTGAAGACGGGCAGGGCGTCCGTAGAATCGGGATCCTTGCAGAAGTAGCCGTTGCGGAGGAACTGGAAGGTATCGCCGACCTCTGCCTCCTTGCCCAGGGGCTCCATGAAGCCGTGCAGCACGGTCAGGCTGTCGGGGGCAAGGCGGGAGATGAAATCCTTCTTGTCCAGAACCTTGTCGCCGGCATCCTCGCCCTCGCTCTCCTCAGGGAGTTCCTCCTGGAGAAGAGGCTCATACAGGCGCGCCTCGAAGGGGATGGCATCCTTTGCGCCGATCCAGTGGAGGGTGCCCTTCACCTTGCGGTCAGCACCGGGTGTGCCGGACTGGGAGGAGAGATCCACGGAGCACTTCAGCTCCACCACGTTGCCTTCCGCGTCCTTCACGCACTCATCGCAGCGGATGATGTAGGCACCCTTGAGACGGACCTCGTTTCCGGGGAAGAGGCGGAAATATTTCTTCGGCGGGTTCTCCATGAAGTCTTCCTGCTCCACATAGATTTCCCGGCCGAAGGTCACTTTCCTCGTGCCCATCTCGGGGTGTGCCGGATGGTTCTCCAGCTCAATCTCCTCCACCCGGTCCTCGGGCCAGTTGGTGAGGGTAACCTTGAGGGGACGAAGGACGGCCATCACGCGGGGGGCCTTCTCGCCCAGATCATCGCGCACGCAGTGCTCAAGGAAGGCAAAGTCCACGGTGGAATCCGCCTTGCTCATGCCGATCTGGTCCACGAAGCTGCGGATGGCCTGGGGGGTATACCCGCGCCGGCGCATGGCGGAGAGGGTGGGCATCCTGGGATCGTCCCAGCCGGACACATAGCCGCCCTCCACCAGCTGGCGGAGATAACGCTTGCTCATGACCGTCTGGGTGATGTTCAGGCGGGCAAACTCAATCTGCCTGGGGTGCCCGGGCAGCATATTCTGCGCATGCTCGACGACCCAGTCATAGAGGGGACGGTGGATCTCATATTCCAGGGAGCACAGGGAGTGGGTGACACCCTCCAGCGCGTCGCCGATGGGATGGGCAAAGTCGTACATGGGATAGATGCACCACTTGTTGCCGGTCCGCCAGTGCTCCTTGTAGAGGATGCGGTAGAGGGCCGGATCGCGCATGACCACGTTGGGGCTTGTCATGTCGATCTTGGCGCGAAGGGTCTTGGTGCCCTCGGCAAATTCGCCGTCGCGCATGCGGCGGAACAGGTCCAGGCTCTCCTCCCACGGCCGGTCGCGCCAGGGGCTGTTTTTGCCGGGCTCGGTGAGTGTGCCGCGATACTCGCGCATCTCCTCCTTGCTCAGTTCGTCCACATACGCCAGGCCGCGGCGGATCCAGTCCTCTGCGATCTCATAGCACTTGTCGTAATAGTCGGAGGCATAGTACAACCCGCCTGTCCAGTGGAAGCCGAGCCAGTGGATGTCGCGCTTGATGGCCTCCACGAACTCCGTGTCTTCCTTGGCCGGATTGGTATCATCAAAGCGGAGATTGCATTTGTCGCCGTGCTTTTCTGCAGTGAGAAAGTCCATGATCAGGGCCTTGCAGTGGCCGATGTGCATATAGCCGTTGGGCTCCGGAGGGAAACGGGTGTGAACTTCGGTGTAACGGCCTTCCTTCAGGTCCTCTTCGATGGCGTCCCAGATGAAGTTGGACCTGGTGGTCTCTTCTGCAGGGGTGGGTGCAGAAACGGGATTTCCGCTCATGTTTTCCATATAAAAATCGACTCCTTCAGGAGCAAGAATGATATGCCGTGTGGCATGCGGGAGATTATATGCTTTTGGCGGGGGCGATGCAAGGTACAGGCCCGCATATGGCCAGGAAGCGGGCCGGAAATATCTTGCGAAAGGATACAGATTATGGTAGGATTCCATGGAATAGGCCTGTGAAATGAAAGCGATGTTCATTTCGCACATCAGGTCTTCCCACGACAAAGGTCCGGTGCGGCCGGAGGAAAGGTTGTTTTGAGCATGGCGTTGGATATTTTCAACAAGAAGACCCAGAAGGTCAGCGCAGCAGAGCTGAGTGTCTTCTGCTCCCAGATCGCTCTGATTCTGGAGTCTGGCCTGCCGCTGTACGATGGCATGGAAACCCTGGCAGAAACCGGTAAGGACAGCGCTAATGCAGATATGTATACGGCCGCCAGCAACGGCGTCAACGAGCACGGGTCTCTGTATGAGGCGCTGAAGGCGGATGACAGATGGCCGGAATATCTGGTGGAGATGGTGGGCATCGGCGAGCAGTCCGGTCAGCTGGAGCAGGTCATGAAGGGCCTGAGCGACTTCTACGCAAGGGAAGACAGGATCCGCTCCTCTGTGACCAACGCCATCACTTACCCGCTGGCCCTGGGTGCCATGCTGGTGGTGATCGTGCTGATCATGCTGATTTTTGTTCTGCCCGTCTTCCGCCGCGTGCTTGCCAGCATGGGCGTGGGTGTGACCGAGAGCTCCTCCGCCCTCATGAACATCGGCGCCGCGGTCGGCTGGATCGTCTTGGTTCTGATCGCCCTTGTGGGTATCGGGACGGGGACCGTGCTCATGCTCCTCAGGACCCGGCACCGGGAAAAGGTGCTGGAGTGGATCATGAAGGTCTTCCCGCCGATCCGCAATATTTCCAGAAAGCTGTCCAGTGCCCGCGTGGCCTCGGTGCTCTCCATGATGCTCTCCTCCGGTTTCCCCACCGGCGAGGCACTTCGGATGACCGCCAAGGTGCTCACGGATCAGGAGGCGGCCAAGAAGGTGGACGGCATCCGGACATCCCTGGAGGAAGCGGAGAGCTTCGCAGATGCCATCAAGGAATCCGGGCTGTTTGAGGGACTCCATGAGCGCATGATCCGCATGGGTGTGGCCACGGGCCGCGAGGACCAGGTGATGCAGAAGATCTCCGTGCTCTATGAAGAGCAGGTGGAGGACGGTATCACGCGGCTGATCAGCGTGATCGAGCCTTCTCTGGTGGCACTCATGTCCCTGGTCATCGGCGCTGTCCTTCTCTCTGTCACCCTGCCCATGATCGGGATTTTGTCCAGCATGCTGTGAGAAAGGCGCGGTGAAGAAGAATGTCAAAGCGGGACATACTGGTCATTCTGCTCACCGTCGTGGTCCTTGTTGCGTTTGTCTTTCTGATTCGCGGAATTGACAGAACCCACGCCTCCGAGGAAACGACCCTGGTGCGTGATGCCGTGAAAAATGCGGCGTTGACCTGCTATGCCGTGGAAGGTGCGTATCCGGATTCTCTGGAGTATCTGAGGGAAGCCTACGGCCTTGCCTATGACGAGAACAGATATTTTGTGACCTATGACGCCTTTGCTTCCAACCATCTGCCGGAGATTTTTGTGACTGAGGGGGAGGGAGAGGACTGATGCTGAAACAGCAGAAACATGCCATGTCGGGTGTGTTCGTATTTCTTCTCCTGGGCACCTTTGCACTGCTCTCCACCTTCATGGTGCTCATGGGCGCAAGGGCATACAGAGCCAGCATTGAATCGACCAACACCCACAACACGCACCGCGTGCTGACGGCCTATGTGAGAAGCGCCGTGCGTGCGGGCGATGAGAAGGGCCAGGTGCGCGTGGACGAGGTGGACGGCGTGCCGGTGCTGACCCTGCGGGAGACCTACGGGGATGAGAGCTATCTGACAAGGCTGTATGTCTATGAGGGAAAGCTCTACGAACTGTTCATGGATGAAACATACGAGTTCAGGTTTGACGACGGCGAGGAGATCTGTGACGCCATCGCGCTGGAGCCGACGCTCACGGGAGATCTTCTGAAGGTCAGGATTACCGATGCCGAGGGCAACACCTGGCAGGAAGAAATTGCACTGAGGGGCGGGGAGGGACAGTCATGAACAAACACAGTCAGTCCAATGCGCTTCTGGTGGAGCTTCTGATTGTCGTGCTGTTTTTCATGCTCAGCGCCTGCGTGCTCATGCAGATGTTTGCAGGTGCAAGTAACCTCTCCAGGAAGGCCCAGGCTGCCACCGATGCCCTGATGTATGCCCAGTCCCTGGCCGACAGCATCTGGGCAGCGGACGATCCCGAGGCGATGCTGCGGGAGGAAGGCTATGTGCAGGAGGAAGGCACCTGGCTCATGGACCACGATGCCCTGACCCTGCGGGCCACGGTGGATGCGGTTCGGTCTGACGGCATGCGGGTCGGACGCGTGGAAGCGCTCTATCAGGGCGACGTGATCCTTTCACTGCCCTGCTCAAGATATATCGGCCTTGACGGCACCTATGAGGGAGGTGCAGGACAATGAAGAGAAAGAGTACGCTTTCCGTTGGCCCCGGTGCCTCGTCACTGATCCTGATTTTCGTGGTCCTCGCCATGGCTGTGCTCTCTGTGCTGACGCTGATCAGCTCCCGAAATGACACCCGCCTGTCCACAAGGGCCGTGCAGGTGGCAGAGGCGATCTACGAGCTCAATGAGAAGGCCGAAGAAGCCATGCGCGATCTGGACGGAATATTGCAGGCAGGACCAGAGAATGAAACAATGGACGCATGCCTTGCCCGCGTGGGAGATGCGCTTCCTGCGGATGCGGAGATCCTGGATGATATTGTGTCCATGTCCGTGACGGACGGACAGCGGTCCATGGAATGTGCCTGGCAGATCCGGGAGGATACAGAGGGAACATACTCTCTTTCCTGGGTTTCACACAGGCTCCTGGCGGGCACCGGCGAAGAATGGGAGGAGGACGAAGCATGGGACTGACGGAAATGCTGAGGGACGGCATTCAGCAGGGCGGTTCAGATATCTTTATCATCCCGGGCTCTCCGGTGATGGCAAAATGCCATGGAAAGATGGTGCCCCTCTCCGAGAGGATCCTGCCGAAGGATTCTGAGACTCTGATCCAGGAGGCCTATGCGCTGGCAGGGCGTGAGATGACCATTCTGACCGAGGACGGCGACGATGACTTTTCCTTCGCCATCCGGGATGTCAGCCGCTTTCGCTGCAATGCATACAATCAGCGCGGCACCCTGGCCGCCACCTGCCGTGCCGTGACCTTCGGTCTGCCGGACCCGGAGGCGATGGGGATACCGAAGCTGGTGATGCAGCTGGCCTCTCTTCGAAACGGCATGATCCTGGTCACAGGCCCTGCGGGCTCCGGCAAGAGCACGACCATGGCGTGTATGATCAACCAGATCAACCACTCCAGGGAAGGCCACATCATCACCATCGAGGATCCGATTGAGTATCTGCACCACCATGAGAAATCTCTGGTCAGCCAGAGGGAGGTGCCCAACGACTCGCCGACCTTTGAGCGTGCTCTGAGGGCGGCCCTGCGCCAGGCGCCGGACGTCATCATGCTGGGCGAGATGCGCGATCTGGAGACAATCAAGACGGCCATCACGGCGGCGGAAACGGGCCATCTGCTGGTTTCGAGTCTGCATACCATCGGGGCCAGCAAGACGGTGGACCGTATCATTGATACCTTCCCGCCCGAGCAGCAGGCGCAGATCCGCGTGCAGCTGTCCATGATCCTGAAGGCCGTGGTTTCCCAGCGTCTCGTCCCGACGGTGGACGGGCACCAGACGGCGGTGTTTGAGGTCATGACGGTGAATGCCGCCATCCAGAACCTGATCCGAGACGGCAGAACCCACCAGATCGACAATGCGATCTTTGCTGGCAACAATCAGGAAATGCTGAGCATGGACAATGAGCTGGCAAGACTGTGCAAGGCAGGCAGGATCACAAGGGATGTGGCGCTGAGCTTTGCCATGAATCCGGAAACCCTCCAGAGAAGAATATAAGATATACTGATTTTCACAAAGATCCGGAACGGAGCTTTGATAGAAAATCGTATATACCCGCAGACCATCTATGATCCTTCCAGATCGTGATGAGAACGGGTATAAAAGGACAGGAGGTGTTCCTGTCCTTTTGCTGCTTTTACGGGGAGGAAATTCGGCACAGAAAAACCCTCCTGCCAGCGCAGGAGGGGATTGTGTTCAACAGTCAGGCATTAGATGCTGCGCATCGCGGCATAGCACTCGCTGCAGTACACGGGACGATCTTCACGAGGAAGGAAAGGAACTTGCGTGGGCTTGCCGCAGTTGGCGCAGATAGCGTCATGCATTTCGCGAGCCCCGCCAGCAGCGGGACGGCTGGCCTTGCGTGCCAAACGGCATGCCTTGCAGCGGGTGGGTTCGTTCTGGAACCCTTTCTCTGCGTAGAACTCCTGCTCACCGGCGGTGAACACGAACTCTGCGCCGCAGTCTCTACAGACAAGAGTCTTGTCTTCAAACATGTTCAGGAAACCCCCAAGATAGATGATATCGGTGACCTCTTCGGCTGACCTGGTCTTTGCCCCCACACTCGCCGCCTGGAAGGTTGCTCAACGCGCTGGCGCCCTCACGCACTTCTCTCGGAAGCCTCAGCTCCCGGACGGACTTACTTCTGGACCGCACCATGATCCCCATTCTGATTGAATGGATTACGTGGACCGTTTCGCCTGCGACTGGCATCGGCTTGCAACCACAGACCCGAAGGAAATCAACCGAGTGCAATAATAAAGAAAACAGAATACTACGTCAAGCGGTTTTTCCTACTGTCAGAAGGAAAATACAAGGCTACAATAGGAAAAATTGCCAAAATATTTCGAAATCAGAAGTAAATACACAAAAAGAACAAATCCGGAATGCGGATCCATCGGGGATGCATGCCGGATCGGGGAGTGAAAGAAAATGAAAAAGACATGCATACTGCTTCTGCTCTGTCTGGTGCTCATCTCTGCAACGGCTCTGGGCGAGGTGGATGTCAGCTTTCTTGAGGCTACAGAGAACTGCCTGGTATTTCCTGGAGATGATGGCGTCAGCACGGTGATCCGCCCGCTGGATCAGCCATATTTCGGCGAGGTGGAGGGGGAAGGCCGCGAGATACTCCTGTACCTGGACATCGTGGAGATGCCGGATTTGGAGGATCTCACCCTCATGCGCATCACGTTTGCCCTGGAAACCTGGGAGGAGATCCGGGCAGCGGAGGTGGGGATCAGGGCAGGGAAGAAGGAATACCGCTTTGAGGTCACCTCGCGGATCAGTGAGTACGACATGACGTACTACGAGGACTATGAGATCGGCCTTTCAAAGACAGGGCTCACATGCCTGGAAGAGTGCATGAAAGCAAAGGAAGGTGCCGTGAAGGTGGTGCTCTACGGGCGGGAGGAGGTCCGGGCAGAATTCAATCTGCCGGCGAAGGCGCTTCAGGCGCTGTATGACCGCTACAAAAAGAGCGGCGCACTGAAGCAGGACCTGACGGCCGCGGAGGAAAGCTGGCCCTGCAGCGTCTATGCCGCCTCAAATTGATTTCTTTTCAGTTGCAAGCCCTCTCCCGAGGGGATATAATCGTTTCCAGGCGCTGCGGGCGCCGAAAAAACTGCTTTTCAGGAGGTTCCTTTATGGACCGCGGTAATATTGGCAATATCATTCGCTGGGTGATTGTGGCCCTGATGCTGGTGGCCATGGCATTTCTGGTCTCCTCGCCGGCGCTGGCCGAGAGCGAGTTTACCCATGATTTTGAAGGGCCGGACAACCCTTCCGTTCCGCTTCAGCCCCTGCAGATCCTGGATCTTCAGGAAGGCAACAAGCTGGAGATGGACCAGCTGGTGAAGGGCATGCCCCTCAAGGTGGATCACCTCAATGCCGATGACACGGAATACCAGGATTCGACCATCCATGCCGTGGTCACACATGACACCGTGCAGTATAAGGACAACAAGGGGAAGGCCAAGCTGAACTGCTATATCGTGCGGGTGACCATCGCGGATGCCAGCCAGCTGCGGTCGGCTATGAGCTATGACGACTACGATACCCGCAAGCAGGTGAAGGCGGCAACCATGGCCCAGTCGGCCAATGCCGTGGCGGCCGTGAACGGCGACTTCTTTAAGAATGCTTCGGACCGCGGCTACATCTTCCGCCAGGGTGTCTTCTACCGCGACCGCGCGGAGGCCAGGCGGGATGTGCTCCTCATCGACTCCGAGGGCGATTTCCACGTGATCAAGGCGGCCACGGGCGAGATGGTGGAGGCGGCCATGGCAGCGCTCCCAGAGGGCGTGACGGCAGTCAACACCTTCAATATCGGGCCTGTGCTGGTGGAAAACGGTCAGGCCATCAACATGAATGAGTCAACGGTGGCTACCACCCGAAACAGCCATGACCAGTTCCAGTACAAATACAGGATGCAGCGGGTGGCCATCGTGCAGCTGGGCCATCTTCAGTATGCCATCGTGGAGTGCAACGGCACCTCGGACGGAAAGACGGGCATGAATATCCAGACCCTGGCCGACTATATCGTGGACCTGTTCCCGGATGCCATCTGCGCCTACAACCTCGACGGCGGCGGATCCACCAACGTGATCTTCCCCAAGGCCGGCACCAACAAGAAGACCAAGGAGCCCGAGGTGCAGTTTGTCCGGATCCACAAGAACCCTGACGCCAGGGAGATCTGCGATATTCTCTACTTTGCCTCCGCGGAGGAAGAATAAGGGGGATACCATGGCACCTTTTACCTATGGAATATGGATTGCCGTCTCCGCCCTGGCGGGGATGCTGCTGCTGATTGTGGAATGCAGAAAAGGTGCACTGAAAAAAGGGACAGCCAGCTGGCTTGCCCTTTTCAGTTTGCCGCTGGCGCTCTTCGGCGCCAGGCTGTGCTTCTGTCTTTCAAGGTTTTCCTGGTTTATGGAAAAGGGCCTGGGGTGGCTGTTCTCCATTCAGGACGGCGGTCTCATGATGTACGGTGCCCTGGCGGGCCTTCTCCTCTCGGCCCTCCTGACATCCCGCGTGACATCTCAGCCGTTCGGGAAGATCCTGGATGCGGCCGCGGCCCCGGGCATGCTGACACTGGCCCTCGGGCGCATCGGGGATCTGGCCGCGGGCCTTGGCTACGGCTGGCCCATCGGGGACTGGTTCTCAGTGGATGCCATGGACCCGGACGAGTTCTCCGGGATGAGCCTGTTTCACCTGGAGGATGCGTCCTTCTTTGAGCGGTTGCCCTTCGCGGTGGAGGACAATTACTACGGTGACATGCGGTGGGCCGTGTGCATCCTGGTTGGCGTGATCGGCCTTGTGCTCTGCGCTGTGCTGCTTGGCATGCGCGGGAGGAAAGCCGGGGACAGAGGCATCATGGGGATTGCCATGACTGCCGTCCTGACGGTCGTGTGTGAGAGCCTTCGCCAGGACGATGTGACGCGCTGGGGCGTGGCCGGCGTGGTGAAGGCCGGGGAAGTGATCAGCGCGGTGGTGCTGCTCCTGTGCTTCCTGATCTGTGTCCTGCGCATGGAAAAGCCGAGAAAACCGTCCCATATCTGGCCATACGGAGCCTTGTTTGTCGCAAGCATGGGGCTCGTCATGGCGATGGAGTTTGCCCTTGAAAAGAAGATTCCCTTCCTGACCTGGATGCCCATGGATGTGTGCTATCTGCTGGTGATGGCTGCCAGTGCCGACATGGTGCTGATGATCGGCGAGGTGTGGAAGCGGTCCGCAACAGACAAAAAGTAACAGGAGACGACAGAAGTATGGAAGATAAAGAGAAGACGCTGATTTCAGACCTGTGTGAGTTTCTGGACCACTCTCCCACCAGCTTTCATGCATGTGACAACATGCAGAAGGCCCTGGAGAGGGAAGGGTTTGTCACGCTCTCGGAGGCGGAGCCCTGGCGGCTTGTGCCCTCCGG
>JAFUBA010000064.1 GCA_017460395.1 Clostridia bacterium
CACAAAAAACACCAGATCGGCAGAAACTCCAATTCACTGCCGGTCTGGTAAAGAACGATGAACCATTCAGCCGCACTCCATAGCTGTGATTCCAGATATCAGGCTACAGAACCAAGATACTGAACCGCAAGAGGTTGTCCACTTTTTTCGAGATGGCTACTGGCAATACAGTTGAGCCCATGGAATGAAAGCAGGAGATGATGCGATTTATCACCCACTTGTGATGCACTTTGGGTGGGTGATATACGTTTCGGGTCAGCGGACCACTCCTTGTCCCCTCATTTTCGGCCCACCAGCAAGGCAGAGCCGGACAGCCCCATCCAGAGGGCCTCCGACCTCTTCATGAACATGCCGTCTGTCGTGTCGATGAGCTCGACCTTTTCATAGCCCATCTCCTTCAGGCGCTTCACAAAGGCCTCCATGTCGCCGTACTTCATCTTCGAAAAGATATCGTGCAGGGCGAAGGTCCCACCCTTTTTCAGTGTCCTCAGTGTCTCCATCAGGTACTGTTGCCGGTTGCCGGGGATGTTGTGATAGACGTAGTTGCTGACCACGGCATCGAATGTCTCGTCCGGAAAGTCCAGATGCGTGGCATCCCCCTGCCGGAAGGTGATGTGCACGACGCCCTCAGCCCGGGCATTTTTCTCGCACAATTCTCTGGAGAAGGACGCATACTCCTTTCCCCACCGGTCGATGCCGACGATCTCCGCCCGGGGATTGCGCTTTCCCACCGCGATACCGAGTGCACCGCTGCCGCAGCCCACATCCAGGCACCTGGCCCCTGCGGAAAGCTTCACATGCTCGGCCACACCCTCAATGATGCCCTTCGACATCTGCCGTCTGCCATCATAGGAAAAGGCGCGGCGCATGAGAACGCCCCAGATGGTCATTCCAAGGAAGACCACTGCCAGAGCTGCCAGGCAGATCGTCAACACACTCCTGAAGGTGCCGCCAGAAAGCAGCAGCCCTGCCACCAGAGCCAGCACACCACAGCCCGCGGCGCCTCCCAGAAACGCATACACCATACCCTTTGGCATCCAGTTCTTGTAGTCAGGTTTCATGATCTCTTCTCCCTCCATGCATCCTGCCTCATCCTCACTTCGTGATGATATTAGATATGACTAACCATAGGTCAGGATTTTAAGTTAGTCGTCACTTACCATGTTATCAGCAATGTCAGACGTTTTCAAGAGCCGTTCCATTCGTGGCGCCTGATACGACATTAGTATACAAGACCCGGAGTAACGCTTTACTTGACCAGCCAACTGACGCCTGTGCCAGCATCCGTGAAACCACCTTGCAGCGGATCAATGGCGTGTCCGACATTTCTTCAATGGATTTTCAATCTTTTGGTGCTATACTGAACACCAGGTGAAAGGCGGTGACAGCATGCGAATTCTCCTCGCGGAGGATGAAAAGCGGATGGCAGCGGCGCTGGTGGCGCTCCTGAGGCAGGAAAAGTACGATGTGGACCACGTGGAGGACGGTGCCTCGGCGCTCAGCGCCCTTGAGAGTGGCGCATACGACATCGCCGTCCTCGATGTCATGATGCCCGAGATGAACGGTTTTGAAGTGGCAAGGCGTGCGCGGAGCAGCGGCGTCACCACTCCGATCCTCATGCTCACGGCAAAGAGCCAGCTGGAGGACAAGGTGGAAGGCCTGGACAGCGGCGCGGACGACTACCTGACCAAGCCTTTTCAGACCAGGGAGCTGCTGGCCAGACTCCGAGCCCTCGGCCGCAGGAGTGCAAGCTTTCAGGACGGAAAGCTGCACTTCGGTGATCTGAGCCTTGATACCTCGCGGGCAGAGCTTCTGTGCGACACGACCTCCCAGAGCGTCCGCCTCAGTGAGAAGGAGCTGCATATCCTGGAGTACATGTTCATCAACCACAGGCAGATCATGACGCGGGAGCAGTTGGCTCTCAAAATCTGGGGCTTTGACAACGAGGCTGAGTACAATAATGTGGAGGTCTACATGTCCTTCACGAGAAAGAAGCTGGCCTTCGTGGGCTCCATGGTGGAGATCAAGGCCGTGCGCGGGCTCGGCTATGAACTGAGGGAAAGAAATGTTTAAGCGTTCAAGACGAAAGATCGTCCTGTCCATCATGGGATCGCTCCTTCTGCTCTTCGCGGTCACGCTCTCCGTGATCCTGCTGGCCAGCACCCACCAGATCCGGCAGGAGAACATGGAACTGCTCCTCAGGCACGCCGAGCTCTTCCACCTGGAGTCGGAGTCCGGGAGCCCGCAGGAGGCACCACAGCCGGAGTCCCCGGCCGGGATGCCTCCCCTGGACAAGCGGCCGGACTATCAGCTCTCCACCTTCTACTCCGTCGCCTTCGGGGAGCCCGGCGATGTGCTCAGTGTCGACACCGGGGACCGCGGCGTGTACGGGGAGGAGGAGCTGACCCGGATGGCGGAGGAGATCCTCACATCACAGACTCCCGCCGGACGCCAGGGAAACCTCATGTACATCCTCATCCGAAAGCCCGGCTATACCCTCGTGGCCTTCATGGATACGACGCTCTCAGAGAGCGGTCTTCATACGCTCATGCGAAATGTCCTGCTCTTTGGCACTGCCGCCATGGTTGTCCTGTTCTTCCTCTCCCTCTGCCTGTCGGGGAAGATCATAAGGCCACTGGAGGAGAGCGATCTGCGGCAGAAGCAGTTCATCTCAGATGCGAGCCACGAGCTGAAAACCCCGGTGGCGGTGATCGAGACGAGTGCCGAGATGCTGCAGCGCGAAATTGGAAAGAACGACTGGCTTTCGAGTATCCTCTATGAAAACGAGCGTATGAGCGGCCTGGTCCGGCAGCTTCTGGACCTCTCTCGTGCCGAGCGTACAGATGTGCCCATGGAGCAGGTGGACCTCTCCCGCATCGTGACGGGCGAGGTGCTGGCCTTTGAGGCGCTGGCCTTCGACCGGGGGAAGGAGATCCTGAGCCGGGTGGAGGACGGCATCCAGATGACCGGGAACCGGACGCAGCTGGCAGAGATCGTGTCCATCCTCCTAGATAACGCCCTTCAGCACGGGACGGAGCAGACCATCGAGCTCACGCTCGCCCGCCAGGGGCACGCGGCGCAGCTCACCGTAGAAAACGAGGGCGACGCGATCCCTCAGGACAAGATGCAGCATCTCTTTGACCGTTTCTACCGCCTGGACGAGGCGCGCGGAGATGAAGGCCACCACTACGGCCTGGGGCTGTCCATCGCAAAGGCCATTGCAGAAAGGCACGGCGGGGAGATTGCCGCAGCGTGCTTTACTGGAAAGATCCGCTTCACCGTCTCGCTGCCCATTCGAAAATAGCGTTGGTCATCTTTTTTCAGCCTTTCCGAAAGGGAAGGCTTTTCTTCAATCTTCTTTCAATCTTTGCATGGTAAAGTACTTTCTGCCGGGGGAACAGAACCCCGGCACCATGAAAGGAGCGAAGGAATATGAAGAAAATCATGAGTCTCATGCTGATCCTTGCCATGCTATGCACCTCTGCGGCCTTTGCCCAGGGCGGTCCAGGTGGCACACCTCCGGGAGACCCGCCGAGCGGAAACGGCGGCTTTGGTGGCGGTACACCGCCCGGGGAGCCGCCGGAGGGCATGGGCGGTGGTTTCGGCGGAGGCACACCCCCAGGCGGCGGTACCTCTTCCTTTGAATATGCAGCATCCACGGAGATCACATCGGCCAGCGTTTTGTCCGGCGAAACCTTCGCCTCAGGCACTGCGGACGAGAGTGCGCTCATCGTAAATACCGAGGACGCGGTCACCATCGAGAATCCGACGGTCACCAAGACCGGAGATTCAAACGGCGGCGACAACTGTAACTTCTACGGTCTGAACGCGGCGCTGCTGGTCATGGGCGGGTCCACCACCACGATCACGGGCGGCACGATCACCACAGATGCAAGCGGTGCAAACGGCGTCTTCTCCTACGGCGGTAACGGCGCCTCCAACGGTGCCGGCGGCGACGGGACAACCGTCATCATCTCAGATACGACCATCACCACCACGGGCAACGGCTCTGGCGGCATCATGACGACGGGCGGTGGCGTGACGCTGGCAAGCAATCTGACCGTCACTACCTCCGGCGGCTCCTCCGCGCCCATCCGCACGGACCGGGGCGGCGGGAGTGTGGTCGTGGACGGTGGCACCTACACCTCAAACGGCCTCGGCTCCCCCGCGATCTATTCTACGGCGGACATCACCGTGAAGAACGCTACCCTCGTGTCCAACCTCTCCGAGGGCGTATGCATCGAGGGCATGAACAGCATCACCCTCGAGAACTGCGACATGACGGCGAACAACACAAAGTGCAACGGAAACGCCACGTTCTTTGACACCATCATGATCTACCAGTCCATGTCCGGCGATGCGGACAGCGGCACCTCCGCCTTCACCATGACGGGCGGCAGCCTCACAAGCCTCTCCGGGCACATGTTCCATGTGACCAACACCCACGCGGTCATCACCCTCTCGGGTGTGAATCTTGTGAATGAGGGCAGCGACGTCCTCCTCTCCGTCTGCGATGACGGCTGGAGCGGCGCATCCAACAACGCGGAGCTCGTGGCGGACACCCAGGCGCTTGCCGGCACAATCCTCGTGGGCGACAACTCCACCCTCACCCTGACCCTCAAAAACGGCTCAACCTTCGAGGGCACTGTGAGCGGCGAGATTGTGAACGCAAAGGGTGACACGGTGTCCACGGACGTCGGGACCGTTTCTGTGGTGCTCGACGAGACCAGCACCTGGACCCTGACGGGCGATACCTGCATCACCTCCTTTGACGGAAGCATGGACAGCGTCGTGACAAACGGCTACACGCTCTATGTGAACGGTACCGCCATGAACTGATCTGCTCCCCTTTCAAATTCAGCGGGCCGGCGCATCTGACCGGCCCGCTTCTTCATGATCCGCAGATCAATCAGATTTTGGCATGATACCAGTGTGTAAGCAGGGTTCACTTCACCGTGAGCCCTGCCTGTATTTCTTTTTGAAGTCATTGAGACAGTATCATAGGCCATTTTGCCGTCTTCTTCTGTGCCTGCCTTTGCTTCGGGGCTTTCGTGTATTCTTTGTCGCCTTGCAGTGTCGGCTTCGGTCGGCAACATGGAAAATCACCCTCCATCAATATTTTTCATCGAAAAAATATTGTCTGTACAATTTTTTTCGTCGTAAAAATATCAGCAAAGCACGGCAGCGCAGATGGGATACGGCGGAATACCGCTATGTGGGCATCTCCTTCACAAGCATCTGGTCCCTGAACTTCGCGAGGGATGGTGAGTTTTTTGAGACTTACGATTCCTTCAGGTACTGTTTCACCGACAGAAGTGATGATGAAGCCACGGCTCTACGCAGCCTTTCATCCCCGGGACAGGACTTTGAGGAAGCCTGGCTCCGGATCCTGCTCGCCGATGCACTGTTCATGAGTACTGATCGACACATGCACAACTTCGGTGTCATGCGACCTGCCCAAACTGACCATGAGCTGCGACTGGCGCCCAATTTCGACGATAACCAGGCCTACATGGTCAATCCCTCCGGGACATACTCTGACGCCATGCTGAAGAAGTTATTCCGGTCATACAGAAAGGAGCAGCCGAGGAATCTATCACATCTTGCGGAAGTCTGTGCATCGCTCCCCTGCCTCAGGCAGGCAGCAATCCTTGCAGAAAGATACTGTACATCATGATTTCACATCGACCGACGCTTTACACAATGCATTTCTGTGATAACCAGCTGTTGCACGTATATTTCGCAGGGACGCTTCCCGGCTATTCGATCTGATCTGAATGTCCGATAGTTCACTGTCCACAAACAATCTTTCCAAGATGAAGGTTCACCACCGGTATGGCCCCATACTTGCCAGCCAGATATCCTCTCTCGAAGTTTTCTTCTTTTCTGACGTTTTTTATGGCGATCAGAGAGTATAAGTCCGTAGACCTGTCCTCTTTCCTTAGTTCCGTAAACCAGATCTGATCCCGTCGAAACAGGTCAAGGTTAAGCAGCTCTGTTTCATGAGTTGTGAAGATCATCTGTGGAAACGTCTCGAAATTGACAGTCTCAAACTGCTTCACCAGTCCTCTGAGCAGAGATGGATGAAAATCAGACTCCAGGCTATCGCAGAACAACACCCTGCCGCCGATGATCGTATCAATCAGCAGGCAGACAAATGCGAGCAGTTTTGTTATGCCTGCCGATTCTTCCTGCATCAGATCTGTTTCGAATCGATCATACTTCACCTTCGCCGTGATCAGCTCCTCTGTGTCCCCCAGAAGAAAGAACCTCTGCGCCTCCGACAGGAAAGAAGGTAGCTTTTGGGATGCCAGTTTCTCCCTGTTGATCGAGATGTCGATATCCTTTATACCAGTCCCCAGACTCCCCAGCAGTACGATCACAGCAGCATGTAGCGCAGGATCCTCCCACATCCGACAGAGACTGTACCTCAGCAAGCCGTCATGCTGTGCTGGAGCGTAAACGAAGAGGTCCTGGCAAAAGAAAGTAAAGACGTCCTTCACTTCCTGAACAGTACTGCGCTGTGCTGCACACGAAAGAAGAAGCTGATTTGGTGCAAGCTCTGCTTTGCAGGCTGAAAACTTTCCCCGGAACCTGCTCCCTGCAGTGTACACATCACCAGACCGCTCAAAGACTTTTGTCCGCCGGTTGTTTGGGAAGCAATACAGGTATTCCTCCGCTACCCTCATTTCTTTCAGTGAGACACCGTATGCATAGCGGACACCTTTTGCAAGAAGCTGCACTTTGTACGTACTTTCTCTCCCAGCCCCATCCAGTTTAAATGGCTGCTGTCGGATATCCTTCCCCGGCAGATTGGTTCCGCTTTCGGCCACAAGACGGCAAAGGAATGAAATGGCATCCAACAGATTGCTTTTTCCTGATCCATTGGCCCCGTAGATGACAGCTGATTTCAACACTTTGAGCCCAGCTGTTTCATACAGTCTGTCCTCATCTGTCGTATCGGTGCCTGCCATCATTGAAAAAAGTATTTCCTCCCGAATAGACCTGTGATTCGAGCAGGCAAATTCAAGAAGCACGAGATCCCCTCCTGTTCAAGAAGTATGCATCTGCATGATAGCTTCCATTTCGCATTTTATCAATCATATTTGCTTGTTTTTCAGCAATTTACAATCTTAAAATGACACATCCGCCGTATTGATTTGGAAAAGCCGAAAAGAGGTATTCGGAAGAGCTCTTTCATGTAAGATCTTTTGGGGCCTGAGCTTGAAGAATGGGATCAAGAAAAAGGCACAGACAATCTGATCACCCTTCCGAGGAGCTTCCATTTGCTGGAGCAGTAAAACACACTACGCCTGAAGCAGGAGGAACGATCCGGCTGACCCTCCTCAGACCTGCCCCATAAGACTTCGCGAGCTATTCCCCGTGAAGAAAAAAGCCCCTACCGGGAGTTTATCCGGTAGGGGAACAATGAATATTTATTTCAGAGCAGCCAGGCGCTTTTCGTAGATGGTCCGGAATTCCGGATATTCACCCATGCCCTTGCCGGTAAAGATGGTGCGGAAGCCGGCCTTGCGCAGCTGCCACATGAAGGAATCCTCGCTGTTGTACAGCTCGCCCGCCATATAGTCGCCCCAGGCCACTACCAGGGGAACGATCTCCACCTGCTCATCCCGCATGTCGGCGCCGCGAGCCTTCAGCCAGGCGATGGCCTGACCTACGCTGTCCCGCTCCTTCAGCTTGATGACCCGGATGTTCTCATAACCCTTGCCCCGCAGATAATCTTCCAGAATGCCATAGCCCTGGTTGTGATAGATGCTCTGGCCATGGCCTACGAACAGGTATTCCCGGCTGGGCTCGGGCTTGACCACCTGCAGCAGCAGCTCGCCCACTTCCTCGCAGGAGGCGGGGTTATACAGCACAGCTTCGGTCATGCGGATATCAATGCGATCCCGATAGAAATCCAGCCGGTTCCGCAGACTGTTGTACAGCTCGCCCTTGGCAAAGAACACGGGGACGCAGATGATCTCCTCAAAGCCATGGATCACCGCGGTTTCCACCGCATCCTCCACGGTGAAGATGGTCTGTCCATCAATGCCGCTGACCGCCCGGGCGGTATCATCGTCCGTGAAAATCTGCCATACCGGCAGGCCGGAGGCGGCCTCCAGCTCCTTCTGGATCTGGTCGTAGCTGACTTCCTTGGCCCGGAGAATGCTGGTACCGAAGCTCGCCAGGAAAATAACCTGTTTTTTCTGAGACATGTTGGTTTCCCTCCTGATGTTTTATGATCTATACAGTATTTCTTCCGCTTTCGCGATTTGCTCCGGGGTGGGAGGCTCCACCCCATGGAGTGAATATGGGATGCCCAGCTTTTCCCATTTGGGCTCTCCCAGGGAGTGGTAAGGCAGAATCTCCACCTTTTCCACCGTTTTCAGTTCCTCCAGGAAACAGCGCATGGACTGCAGATCCTCCACCTGATCGGTGATGCCGGGAACCAGCACATGCCGAATCCACATCTTCGTCCCCCGATCGGAAAGATACCGGGCAAAATCCAGGATATTCTGGTTCCCCCACCCGGTGAGCTGCCGGTGTCCTTTATCGTTCATCTGCTTCAGATCCAGCAGCACCAGATCCGTCAGATCCATCAGCGCTTCCACCTTGGAGAAGAAGGGCTCCTCCCGGGTGAAGGGCTGGCCGCAGGTATCCAGGGCCGTATGTATTCCCCGAGCCTTCGCCTTTTGAAAAAGCTCCAGCAGGAAATCAATCTGCAGCAGGGGTTCCCCGCCGCTGACGGTGATGCCGCCCCGGCGCCCCCAGTAGCTGCGGTACCGTTCCGCCTCGTCCAGCAGACTGTCCGCTGTGCGCATCTCTGCCCCGGCGGGATCCCAGGTGTCCGGATTGTGGCAGTAGCGGCAGCGCATCCGGCAACCCTTCAGGAAGATGAGGAACCGGATGCCCGGCCCATCCACCGCCCCGAAGGATTCCGTGGAATGGATCGCTCCCCGCAGGCCTTCCATTGCTTCACTCCTTGTTTTTCCTTAAATGCTCTTGTGGCAGGTCCGGGCGATGACGTCCAGCTGCTGCTCCTTGGTCAGGGAGATGAACTTCACCGCGTAGCCGGAAACACGGATGGTAAAGTTCGCGTATTCGGGCTTTTCCGGATGCTCCATGGCGTCGATCAGCTTCTCCGTGCCGAAGACGTTCACGTTCAGGTGATGGGCGCCGCGGTCGAAGTAGCCATCCATCAGGCCCATCAGGGTTTCCTTCTGCTCGTCCAGGGTGTGGCCCAGGGTGGAGGGGCTGATGGTCTGGGTGTTGGAGATGCCGTCCAGAGCGTACTCATAGGGCAGCTTCGCTACGGAATTCAGGGAGGCCAGCAGGCAGCTCTTCTCCGCGCCATAGGAGGGATTACCGCCGGGAGCGAAGGTAGTATAGGCCTTCCGTCCATCCGGGGTCGCGCCGGTGGCTTTGCCATACACCACGTTGGAGGTGATGGTCAGGATGGAGGTGCTGGGCTCGGAGTTACGATAGGTGTGATACTTCCGAATCTTGCCCATGAAGGTCTTCAGAAGCCACACTGCGATGTCGTCCGCC
>JAFUBA010000065.1 GCA_017460395.1 Clostridia bacterium
AGTGGGCCGCGGCGTGGGTGTAGCGGGCGGCGCTGGGGTGGAAAACAGACGCGGGTCCTGGGTGGGCAGGACGGTGTCCCCCGAGGGGATCACCCAGAGCTCCATCCCGGGATAGTAAAAGCTCAGGATCTGGTCAAAGGTGGCAGAGTATTTCTGTGCCATCTGCTGTGCACCGCGCTGGCTCATGCCGACGCCGTGACCAAAGCGCCGGCTTTCCAGGACAAACGATGCGCTCTCCTCGCGGATACTCAGGATCTCATTGTGAAGATCCGCAATGGAAAGGCCAAGGCCGGTGATGAGATCCGGAAAGAGGGGAAGGGTCTGTGTCACGGGCTCACCGGCACTCATCCATGCAGAACTGCCCTCTGCCCTTCCAGACCAGCGGAAGGTGAGTGCCAGACGGTCGAAGAACAGGCTCTGATCCCCGAAAGGCTGGTGGGTGAGGGCAACGGCATCCAGCGCATCCACGCGGAAGTTCTCCATCTCACGGCTAAAGCCCTTTGAGGCGATGGTGCGAATGAGCGTCTCGTGCAGAGTTTCCAGAAGACCGACTGGAAGATCATGGCCGTCCCGTCGCAGACGGATACGTTTGACGGGGCTCTCTGGATTCTCCAGGTCGTACGGATCCTCTTTCACCGTGTAGAAGGAGGGTGCGTCGCTGCCGGCCCAGACATTCTTTGGGAGCTCTGTCTGGCCACCGTTACTGGCAGAATAGTAACACACGGTGAGATCGCCATTCCAGCATCCGACGATGCCGGCGGTCTCCCGCACGGCCTGATCGGACCTTGTGTCACGGCCGCTGGTGCCCCGGTAGACCTGATCGTTGGTGGTGTCTACAAGATCATAGGCTCTGGACGTGTCCACATGGGATAAGGCATACGTTCTCGCACACACGGCCTGGGCCTTCAGGGCTTCGAGGGGGAAGGAATTGCTCATCTCATAGGGCACCACGCCCCGAAGATAGTCTTCTACCGAGAGGGTGAGGATGGGCTGCAGCTGGCCGCCCACCACGGACAGAGCAAGATCGCCCGGGTAGAGGTTCCCGCCATCAGAAAATCGAAGACCGCCTTCCTGCGTGCTGCCGGACGCCTGTCTTGTAAAGCGGATCTCTTTTCCAACGCGGATGCTCATGCCGCCATAGAACAGGACGATCTCCCCTCCCCGGATCTGGCAGACGATGGAGGCACCGGAGGGGAAGGCAGCGACGGTATAGGCACTCTCCATCTGATAGGGTCCCTGGAGCGTGAGATCCGCGCGGTCGGTCAGTGTGAGCCTTCGGAGAAGAACCCGGACCTGCGGGGCTGACGGCGCCTGGGCGGCGTGTGCGGCGGGGATGAGGCTTGCAAGCAGCACTAGAAGGAGTAAACAGGACAGCATATGTCTGAGATGCTGAAACAATGTCGGTCCTCCCTTGATATCACGGAATGTGGCTTCGGCGGTCATGTGCCATATACGAAGCACGAAAGGCATGGTAACACAGTTGCAGCGGGGATTCAAATCGCGTTTGGAAGATTCCCCTTTATGCAACCGCATAGGCAGTATGATCTATGCTTCAGTGATGTTGAAGAAGGGTGCCCCGTCGCTGTTTCGACGTTAGGATGTAGCTGAACGCCAGGTATATGCTGTCGTGAAAGATGGGCAGCAAAGCAGCTTGCGTACTATGATGCCGAGCACAAACAGGCCGTAAGCATTGATTTTGCACATCCACGCAAAGGAGTTATACCTTAGCCATGACAAGAATTCACCAGGAGTGCCACTCACAGCTGACGCGTGGGCACTGATCAACAAGATTCGAAAGGAGTTTCATCTCACATGAGCAGGAATGAATATACATCGATTGATCAGTTTCTGTCACAATATACCGGTGAGTGGGGGCCCTCAGATGGACACTGGTATGGACTGGACTTCTCATGGAATGGTTGCGAATATCGTTTTCACACGGGCGTTATGTATGAATCTGAGCCCCTCACGCTGCCAGATGGGCGCGATGCCGATTTTGGGGTGTACCGGAAGCTCGATCATCCTGCAGAAGGTCATGAGTATGGATTAATCGGCCAATACGCAACGGCTGCTGAAGCAGTAAAACAATGCATCATTGACGGGGTTACACTTGCAGAAATCATGGTTCATCCAGATACAGAGCTGTTAGGCCAAGACTAAACTGTCAGCATATAGAGGACCGCAACTGTAAACAGATGGGGCCACCAGTAGGATGTGATACATTTTTGCAACAAACAAGCTTTTACGAAGCCCCGAAATGCAATTCTGTCGTATTTCGGGGCATTCTCCATTTTCTTCTTTCGTGCGGGGTGAAAAGTCCTCCCGGCTTCAGACCGGGAGGATCGCAGTGTTATTCAGGAAGGGTTTCCAGGATCGCATAGAAGGCGGGCTTTGGCTGGGCGTTATGATCAAACAGAAGCGGATAGCCCCAGGCACGCCAGGAGAGATCGTCCGTCACGCCCCACACCTGCACGGCCTCCAGACGGTCCCGGTAGGGGAGGAGTAATTCAAAGATGGCCTTATACTTTGCGGCCTGCTTTTCGAGTGTCGCCTCCTGATTGTCCGGTATCGTCAGATCCAGCTCGCTGACCCTCAGTTTGAGGGGCAGAGCGGCAATGCGCTCGAGGGACTTTCGGATCTGGTCAACGGAGGGCTGGGACAGGTCGTGGTGCATCTGGAAACCGTAGCCGTCCACGGTGCCGTCAGCCAGAAGACGCTCCAGGAGATGCACGATTCCGGTCTGTTTCGGCTCATAGGCGGTGTTGTAATCGTTGTAGTAGAGCTGGACGCCTTCAGGCGCATATTTCCTTGCGATCTCGTAGGCGCGCTCCGGATAGTCCTCGCCCACGATGCTCAGCCACTTGGAGTCACGCAATTGGCCCGTCTGGTCGTCGATGGCCTCGTTGAGCACGTCCCAGGACACCACCATGCCCGGATAGTTCTCCTCGAGGTATTCCATGATCTTTTCCGTGTAACTGGAAAGCCGCCCGAGAAGCACCTCTCTTGTGACCAGTGGTTTTGAAATGTTGTAGCCCTCGTGAAAGAAGGCCTCGGGGGTCTGCTGGTGCCAGACAAGCACATGTCCATGGATCTTGATGCCGTGCTCCCATGCATAGGTGAGCAGCGGCTTGACACGATCAAAGTGGACGGCTGCCTGGCATTCGTCCTCTGCGGCCAGCTTTGCGCTGGCGCTAACATCCAGAACGTAGTCCGGCTTCAGCTCGTTACCGGGCGTCATGATGTTGAACTGGGAGGCATAAAAATCCATCCTCTGGCGGTTGTATGCCTCGTTCTGCGTGACGGCGGTGCCGAAGGCAAAGTAGTCCTGGAATTTTTCCTTCAGGGAGGGTACTTCTGTTGTCTCACTGCCCGTCTCGGCACTTCCGAAGACAGCCTCCACGCCCGTGAAGGTGAAGTTCCGGAACTGATAGGCGAGGGTCGGCGCACCGAGGGTCTCGATATAGATGACAAAGCGATCAAAGTCGCCGGCCACATAGCCTGCCTCGAGGGTGGTCCACTCGCCCTTCTTTGCTTTTGCGAAGGCCAGGTTCTCATAGGACTCTGTGCCGTCCTTTGTGTGGGCGACAGAGAGGATCATCTGAGCCTCTGTCTGTTCATCCTGGAATACTTCCACCTTGAAAGAGTACTGATTGCCTGCAATGAGATCGAAATCATGTCCCGGAGAGTTCCAGTCCATGGTGCGGCCCTGGATGCCGAGAGAGCCATCTTCATATTCGGTCAGGGAAGCGCTGCCCATGGAGCGGGGGTACCAGTAGTCCATCACTGTTTCTCCCTGTGCAAAAGAAAGTGAAGTCAGGAAAGCCATACAGAGCAGGATCAGCAAGAATTTTTTCAAATCTGCCAGCCTCCTTTCGGGGCGTTTGCATCGTATCAAAAAGGGAGCCACTGCCTGTAGCAGCGGCTCCCAAAGTCCTCATATCAATCAGTTGCCATTGAAGATGTCGATCAGGCCCTGCCAGACAGGAGTCTTGGTTTCCAGGAGCTCAGCGGGAGTGCTTCCGCCCAGATTCCACAGATAATCCTGACCTTCGATGTCGTTCACAGAACCGAGGTACAGCACCTTGTCGGAGGAGCAGTGTTCGGGCTCACGCAGCATGGCGTAGGTCTCGTCCACAGCGCGGTCGTCGGTGTAGTTGTACTTGTTGCCGATCCAGGCATCTTCGTCATCGTAGCCGGGGGTCGCATTGGACCACAGGTCATAGATGTAGGCCAGCTTGGCGACGGTGTCAGCGTCATAGACGTTGGGGATCACGGTCACGTTGTCGGAAACGATGTTGGTGTAAGCACCGGCAGTGCCCTTAGGTCCGGTGGGGAATGCAACGCAGCCCCATTCGTCGTCCATGTCAGACATTTCGGAGTTGTCGTTGAAGCCGCCGTAGGTCTGATACATATAGAAGCCGCAGAAGCCCTGCTTCCAGGCATCCTTGTAATAGTCCCAGGCACCATCAGCGGGCTGCTGATAGCCGTAGTTGTTCCAGATGTCCTTGGACCACTGGAGAGCTTCCAGGGTGTTGTCGCTGCCAGCGGTGATGACCAGCTTGCCATTCTCGTCGAAATCGAAGAAGGAGCCGCCGTTGGAGAACACAGCCAGACGATACATGTCGACGTTGGAGCCGGTCATGCCATACACGTCCAGGATGCCGTCGTTGTCCTTGTCCTGGTTGATCTTCTTGAGCATGTCTTCGAATGCCTCGAAGGTCCAGGTGCCGTCAGCCTGCATGTCATAGATGGTATTCCAGTCGATGCCAGCTTCTTCCAGAACGCGCTTGTTGAAGTACAGGCAGCCGCGGGGCTCAGAATTGCCGGTGGCCACGCCGTAGATCTTGCCGCCCACGGTCATGAAATCCAGGGTGGAGCCATTCCACTTGTCAGCGGTCATGTCCACGATGGCGTTGTCTTCGTTCCAGGCTGCGAACAGGTGGTTGGCCATAGGCGTGCCCACGAAGTCCGGAGGCAGGATGTACAGGCACAGGGTACCGTCGGGAGCCGTGCAGAAATTGGTCAGCTCGGTCACGTTGGAGCCCCAGTCGCCCTTGGCAATCTGCTCGATCTCGCAGTTGTAGGTGGACATGATCCAGTCACGATAGTCATACTGAGCCTGTTCTTCTTCGTTGGGCTCGGCCTTGCGCTCGGAGCTGGAAGTCCAGTAGTCATAGACGTAGATCTTCTGGCCGCCAAAGTCAATGCCTTCCTTGACCTCGGGATAGCCTTCAGGTGCTTCCGCCAGTGCGGCGACGCTGCACAGCAGCATGGCCAGACACAGAATCATGGCAAGAATCTTCTTCATAGAAAAAGGTCCTCCTTAATAATATTGCGGTTGCCCGCATATTTCCAAACAGTGATGCCTCACTGCTCAGAGACGGAATGGAATTTCGGCGAGCGTTGCAAACACGTAAAAAACGTTTTTTGCCCGCCTGGCAAATTTCAAATTGCCTTCAATCAGATGCTGTCGGTATTCTATCACGGGGGGGCGCTCAAAATCAAGCTATTTCGGAGAATTTTTGACCAAAGAAAATAAAGTGGGTATGCAACTGACTTTGACCGGGAAAAGGCCGAAACACAGACTTTCGAAAGAAATGAAAAGCCCGAGCAAAGCGGTCCTGGTTAAATGTATTATTTATAAGTAATTATTATTTATTATACCTTGAGAGGAGGTATAGTTGTGGGCTGCTGTCATAGGTGTGTACGGAGGGGACATACCCCGGTAGGTGCTGGTTGTTTACTCTCCGGATGGTTCCGCGCATGGCACCGGTTCGGTTATAGCGGCAAAGGAAAGAAATTCCACATGAAAAGGGTTCGAGGTGTGATTCTCGAACCCTACAAAATATATATTCGACTGTCTAAAATATGTCCTTGACAATGGAACCAGTTTACATGAAACGCTTTTTACTCTTTGCTGCCGGACATGGCGATGGATTCCACAAAGGTGCGCTGCGTGAAGACATAGAGGATAATCAATGGGATACAGCAGATCAAAACACCGATGGAGATCAGCTGCTGCTGGCGTCCGACAGGCACGATCACCGGGACGTCAGAGTTGCTGGAGAAGTAGCGGCTCATGCGGGATACGATAGTGGACAGCTGGTTGGAATAGATGCTCATGGAGGACAGGAAGTTTCTTGTATAGAAAAGATCTGTCCACTGCCACACAAAGGAGAAGAGGAAGCAGGAGAGCACGGTGGGCATGGCATCCGGCAGCATGATGCGCCAGAAGGTATGCAGCGTGGAGCAGCCGTCCACGAAGGCTGCCTCCTCAAGGGACTTGGGGATTCCCCGGAAGTACTGGCGGAGCATATAGATGTACAGGCCGTTTTTCAGTCCCATGCATGTGGCGCTCATGAGTACATAGGGGACGATGGAGCCGTGCAGGTTTAAACCGCTGCCCCGGATGGCCGTGATGATGCCGAACACGTCAAAGGACGCGAAGTTCATGTACAGGGCCGTGGCGATGGTCTGGGGAGGGATGATGATAATGGCAATCACGCACCCGAACCAGAAGCGCTTGAGGGGGAAGTCGTATCGGGCAAAACCGTAGGCCACAAGGGTCGAGGAGGCCACCTGGAAGATGGACACCAGGAAGGACGTCCAGATGGTATTGAGCATGGACCTTGGGAAGTCCGTGAGATCAAAGACGATCCGGAAATTGTCCAGTGTCACATTCCGGGGCAGCAGCACAATGGTGGAATCATACAGGTCTTTTTCTTCCATCAGGGAGGTGCAGAGCCTGGTGAGCATGGGCTGGATAATCATGAAGCACAGCCCGAAGAGCAGAAGACCACGCACAATGGAGATCGTCCACTTTTTGAGATTGGCCCTGAGAAGGTACCCGCCGGCCCGTTTATTTTTTTCCCGGAAGCTGGATTTCTCAGTCTTCATAGTGCTGCACCCCCTTGGAGATGATCACGGTGGAAATGCCGATGAACAGCAGCGCCACGCCGAAATAGATCCAGCTCATGGCGGAGCTTTCGCCGAAGCGGAACTGAGAGTACATGACCTCGTTGATGCGTTCCATGACCCGGTTGTCGTTCTTCATGAAGAAGTCGATGATTGTGTAGATCATGTTCACCAGAAGCAGCGGGCTCACCATGGGGAAGGTGATCTTCCAGAAGGCTTCCCAGGCGGTGCAGCCTTCCACATCTGCCGCCTCATACAGGGACGGGGAGATGGCGGAAAGACCCGAGAGGAAGACGATGATCTGAATGCCGGAAGCCATGACGATGTCATAGATGGCGTCGATCATCTGGAAGAGAATGTCGAACACGCCGCTGCCCATGCCGGAGACTGCCAGGAGGTCCTGGAGGGCGGCGGACAGGTTAACGCCGGAGGAATTGGCGATCTCCTCAGAGATACCCTGCATCATGTTGTAGAACTCATTCTGAGACTCGATGCCGGGCAGCACGCCGGAGGCCAGGATCACGGGCAGGAAGAAGATGGCACGGGCCAGTGTCCTGCCTTTGAAATCCTGGTTGAGGATCACGGCGATGACAAAGCTCATCACGATGGTGGCGATGGAGTTGATGGCCATGCGGCCGACCTCCTCCACCAGGCGCTGATTGAAGTAGGGGTCCACCGTGAAGGCGTAGCGGTAATTGGTCAGACCGTTGAAGGTCATGGAGAAGCCGGAGCCCACCTGCATCTTCACATCGCACAGGCTCATGATGAACGACTGCACCAGCGGCCGGGCCATGAAGACGAGAAAACCGATGATCAAAGGCAGGATGAACAGGACGCCGTGCCTGGCGTTGCGGCTTCGCATGGAGTTATAGGTGGAATTGCCGGGGATAAAGGTCAGGATGGATTCGCCGAGCCCCCAGCGCTCACGGCTGGATTTCTTTTTCCTGTTACTCACGGTTCGATCCCTCCTGTGACAAGATAGCTGCGGGCAGCCACTGTGACGGCACCTTGCGTGTAGTCCTCTTCGCCGTAATTGACGAAGACGCTTGTGCCGTTTTCATAGGTGGTGACGGCCACATCCTTGGAAAGGCGCGCATGGTCTGTGATGCGGAGATTGTTGAGGCCTTCCATGTCCTTCTGGTAATCCTGCATCAGCTGCAGGGCGTGTTCAGACCAGGCGCCGAAGCTCGAACCGTACAGGTCGTTGTATCCGGTATCCTGCAGGATCCGGGCATCCTCTGCCATGAAGGTGAAGTTGAGGCCGGCACCGTACTCGGCACACCTCAGCAGTTCTGTCTCCCAGTCGCTGCAGATGTTGATCGGGGCGCCGGTGTAGTTGACGGACCCGTGGATGGCGATCTGATAGACCGGGACCAGCTGGTCGATGATGGAGTACTCGATACCGTTGAGGTCCATGTCGGTGATCAGGTCTGCATAGGGCATGACGTAGTCATAGCCTTCCTTGATCATGACCTTTTCGCCTTTTTCCTTGGCGCTGAGGACCGTCTGGATGTTGGCCTTCCTGACTTCCTCGCGGCCTACGGTGTTTTTCGGATCGTAGTCGCCGCTGAGCAGATATCCGATGTCCCGGAAGGATACGCCCTGGGCGCCGAGGGAGTCCACCGCAGCGATCAGATTGTCCTGGCCTGCCTGTGCGTAGGCGGGCTGCACCAGATAGAAGGGCTTTTCGTTGTCGTCCTGCTGATAGTAGATCTTGGAGTAGGGATAGATCTGAATCTGTTCCCTGGTGGTGAACCTGGCAGCATCCCGGTAGGCGATGAAGCCGTTGAAGATGCCGGAGCGGTAGGCAAAGCAGGATATGCCGTCAAGATAGAGCGGAACGCCGGCTTTCTCTGCCTTGTCAATCAGCTGTCTGAGGCCGCTCTCTCCGCCCAGCTGCCTGAGGACCTTCACGCGGGTGAGCACCTTCTGAGAGATGCCACCGTTGGCCCAGCCGCTGTAGCGAAGGGACAGGTTCTGGATGGAGGAGAGACTGGAGAGGATGTCCTCCGCCTGGGAGAAGGTGGTGGCAGGAATGACCGCGTCCACCGGAAGACCGAACCGGACGACCTTCTTGTCGATGGCGCCCACCAGTTCTACAGACACGGGGGAGGTGGTCTCCTGGACAGCGGTCTGAAGGGTCGGATACTCCGCTCTCAGATAGTCGCCATAGGCATTGGCCATATCCACATAGCTGTTGGAATCAATGAAGCGATACCGCTGGAAGATGGAGGTGTCGGGGAGCTCTTTTTCGAACATGTACACCAGCCTTGCGGTCTTGGCAGACACGTTGTAGCGGTCAGAGTGGAGCACCGTGTATTTGGCACAGGCCCAGTTATAGTTGTTGTATCTTCCGGAAATGTCGGCCTGGACGCCGGCGAGGGAGGGTGCACCCTCCAGCATGCAGATGAAGGAACCGCCCTGGTTGGTCATGCCGAACATGGGGAAGGTATTCTTCGTCTCGCTGACCACGGTCTTGCGCTCGCTGCCGTAGTCCCAGCCGTACATGTTGGCGTAGTAGCTGTTCTGGGAGAGCTTGCCGTTGTTGTAGCGGATCAGGGCGCCGCCGCCCTCGGGGATGAGCATGAAGCCGTCCTGATCATCCTTCTGTGCGCCGAACATGGGCAGCACGGTGAGGGCGGTCATGGGGGATTCTGCGCGGTAGCGGATCTCGCTATAGGGGACTTCGACCGTCAGGTCCCCGCCGTCGAGGCGGTAGATCACGGACACATTGAAGATCGCACCATTGTTTTCGGACGTGCCGGCCACATGCTGCATGTCCTCTTCATAGTCTTCCTCGGTGTAGCCGATGGCCTCGAAGGTGGCGGCCATGCTGCGCTTGTTGGTTTCCGAGGTGTCAGACTTGAGCACGTACAGGCTCTCTGTCTCAAGCTCCGGATACATGGCCAGCAGCTCGTCCTTCCGGTCCGACTTTGCCACGGTGTCAGGCTTGTAGAGTGTGTAGGAGTTCTTGATCTTTCTCTGATCCTTCTTGTCCATCTTGTCGGTGAACTCGGTAAACCGCTCCACCGTGGTGGCCTGGGGAAGGATGTAGATTTTTTCGATCTTGCCCACGGAGTAATTGACCTTGACCGCACCATCCTCCAGCTGTTCCACGGTATAGGAACCGTTTTCGATGGAGTACTGGTAGTTGTTAAAGTCAACCACGCCGGAGGAGGAAGAATAGGTGACGATCAGCGTGGAGGAAAGGGTGGATTTGTTGGCCGCTACGGCGATGGTGTCCTTGGCGGCACCTGGTGGATTGGAATACCACACGCGGCCGGTGCCCTTCTCGGTCAGCTGGAACTGGGTGGTCTGCGCATCCAGTTCAAACAGAAGCTGATCATTTTCCATGGACAGCTTCTTTGCGCCGTCCTCATAGTAGGAAACCTTGGGGGGATTTTCGACCTCTACCTCTTCCGTGGCATACAGGGGGATGCCCACGAAGATGACCAGCGCGCCCAGCAGCAGGACGGTGATGATCCATGGAAGCAGTCGCCGAAAGAGAGACTGTTTGGTTTTCGATTTCTTTCTCATGTCATGCACCCTCCTTTCAGTTCAGTCGGAAGACGATTTCCCGGTACAGAGACACGAAGAACCCGAGGGCGTCGCTGAGCAGGGAGAAGAAGACGAGGATCAGGAAGAGGATGACCAGGGCGCCAAAGATGGTGGCAAAAAGGAAGATCAGTGTCTTCCCGGGACCGTAGTCGTGGACTTCCATGAGACCTACAAAGATCAGGAAAAGGCACCAGATCACGGAGACGGAGGCGAGCACGGTATAGTAGGAGGCCTCGTCAAAGGAGATCAGATGGCTGAGGAGAATCAGGGGCAGCTGAATCAGCACATAGGGCAGGAGCGCATAGCACATGGCCATATAGATGTCCTTCAGCCGTCCCTTGCCGTCAAAGAGGGTGGACAGTGCCCAGTTGGACACGCACAAGGTCAGGAAGGGGAAGAGGAAGGAACCGCACTGCTCATAGATGTTGATGTACTGAAGCGGGGCCGTGATGAACTGGAAATTGGTGAGCATGAGGCGCAGCACATAGGTGATGAGGAACAGCACCAGGAAGGTGTTGGCTGCACTCAGGCTGCCGCGGTGTTCATGGATCAGGTCCCAGAATCCGTCAAAGGGATGAAAGATAACGTAGGTACCGTAGCGAAGCGTGGAGCGATACCGCGCAAAGCGTTCCCTGCGGGAAGCATTACTTTCTGCCGACTTTGAGACGCTCATACTCTTCCACCTCCTCTTTCATTTGATGTCGCTTGCGAAGGATCAGGGGCACCACCAGAAGCAGGATCACAACAGCCACGATCCAGCCGATGTTCTCCTCCACCAGGATCTTGCGGTAATACCGGTATGCTCGGCCGTAGTTCCGGCGGTCATGAGCCATCTTGAAATAGTCCATGGCTTCCTTGTACTGCTCCTGGCGCATCAGGGCGCGCCCGATGCCGATAAAGGCCAGATTGTAGTTGGCGTTGAGCTTGAGCACCTGCCGCCAGGTGTCGGCAGACTGTTCGTAGGCACCGCGCAGGTATTCATCGCTGGCCTGATAGATCAGCTTGCCGTAGTCGGTGGGGGTAAAGACCGTGATGGAGCACTGGTTTTCATCCAGGCAGTACAGGTCCTGCCCCATGTGCTCGATGGACACGGCACCCATGAAGGAACCGGCGCTGTTGCCCTTGTTGCCAAAGGCCCACAGCATGATGCCCTGGGGGTCATAGCCGAAGATACGGCCGCGGGTGCGGTCAAAGGCGATGTAGATGTCGTTGTCCAGCACCGTCACGTCCTTGAGCTTGGAGGGACCGTAGTCCAGGGAACTCTCCACCCAGCTCAGGTCGCCGATGGGGGGATAGCGGTCATTCTTGATGAGGATGTCGCTGCCCACGGAGTTGAGGCGCCGGATGGGCTTTGCCACGTCGTAGAGCAGGTCATACTCGGAGAAGACTGTGTTGGTGGCGTAGATGAAGCCTTCCTTGTCCATGTAGATGTTTTCATACTCTGTGGGGACGAAGGAAGCCTGCTGCGCGCGCTGCTCTTTGGTGGTAAAGAAGGTCTTCCACACATAGTCCCACAGGTTGTAGGACACCTGGTTGGCACCGATGTAGCCGGTGAAGGTGCCGTCGGCCTCGTACTTGATCAGGCCCTTGTTCACATTGGTGGCCAGCACGAACACGCGGCCGGACACGTCCACTGCGATCTTGTTGGGCAGAAAGCTGATGCTCTGATCAAAGGTGGAATCCTGGGGTTTGACAAAGCTCTGAAGATAGTTCAGATCTTTGTCCATCTTGATCACCCTGGTGTTTCCGGGGTCTGCCACATACACCGTGCCCTCCTCATCGACGAACACATCTGAGGGGGAGGAGAAGGTGGAAGGTTCGGCTCCCTCCACACGGTCGATGATCCTGGTGAGAAGGTAAGCATCATCCTGCTTTGCAATCTCCAGGATCCGGTTGTTGCCTGTATCCACCACATACAGGTTCTGTCCCTGCACAAAGAGGCTCTGGGGATTGCGCATGGGCGTTTCCTCAAGGTTCAGGGTGGCAGAGTAGATCACATCGCTGACACGGTAGGCATCCGGGGACTCCCGGATTTCTCCCCAATAGTCATAGTTATAGGTATAGCTGCTGGCGAATCCGTCGTCTGAGGCCACCGCGATGGGCATCACCGCGATGACAAGACACAGGGACAGGAGCAGCATCCGTTGGAAGATCATCACAGTTGTTTCCTCCTGTCGCTTGTCAGTCTTTCAGGCCGGAACTGGCCATGGTTTCCAGAATCTGACTCTGAGAGAGAATGAAGATGGTGATGGGCACCAGCATCACGATCACGGTGACGGCTGCTGCCTGACCGGTTCTGGCGATACCGCCGGCCTGGATCTGCTGAAGCGCATAGACCAGGGTCTTCTTCTCCTCGGAGTAGATGACTGTGGCCGCATTGGTGTTCCACAGGTTCTGCACGGAGAAGATGATGATGGTCAGCCAGGCGGGCTTGACGTTGGGCATGATGATGGACCAGAAGATCCTGAACTCGCCCGCGCCGTCGATATGTGCGGCCTCAATGAGGGCCGTGGGGAGGCCCTCCATGAACTGTTTCATCAGGAACAGGCCGATGGGCGCTGCGAATGCCGGAAGAATGATCGCCCAGTAGGTGTCGATCATTCCGAGGCGGGACATGATGACGTAGTTCGGGATACCGGTGACATAGCCCGAGAACATGAGGGCGGTGACAACCACGGAGAAGAAGAACTTGCCGCCGGGGAAGTCATACTTGGCCAGGACAAAGGCTGCCATGGAAGCGATGACCACATGTCCGAAGGTACCGATGAAGGTGATGAATACCGTGTTGGTCAGATACCTTGAGAAGGGGATCCAGCTCTGTCCCATGGTGACAAACAGGTCCGAGAAGTTGTCCATGGTGACGTGCTGCGGGAAAACCTTCGGCGGGAAGCGGAAGAGCTCATCCAGTGGCTTTAAGGCAGAGCAGATGGAGAAGACCAGGGGGAAGGCCATGGCCACGGCAAACAGCAGCATGACCAGATAGATTCCCAGGTCGCCCCAGAAGGAACGGTTGGGCTTTCTGCGCTTGGGGTGCCAGATTTTGACCACCATGAAGATCACATAGATGACCATCAGGGCGATCGCGGCGACCTGACCGAGCATGTAATAGGATACGCTGGCGTCAAAGTCGCCGGTCACCTCGCCAGCATCCAGTGCCTGGTTGTAGAGGTTGATGTCGTCGATCTTCAGATGACAGAAGACAAGGCCTGCAGACAGGACCAGAAGGACACACAGGGAGATGATCAGGAAGCGCTTCATATTGAGCTTTGGCTTTTCTTCCTCAATCTCCAGTTCCCCGCGGATCTGTGCCAGATATCTGAGCTGGTCCACCCGGTCGTTGGTTTCCGGGGGCTTGATATGCTGAATCTTTTTCTTAGAACTCATGTGCCCACCTTCCTCAACGCATTCTGGATGACCTTGTTGCACAGAATCATGACCAGGAACAGGACCGTGGCGATGGCAGAGGCATAGCCCATCTCAAAGCGGGAGAAACCATAGTCGAACAGGTGCGTGACAATGGTTCTGGCGGCATAGTCTGTGGAGGGGTAGCCGGCCAGGGCCCGGGGCACATCGCACACGTTGAAGGCCTGGGTGATGGCCATGACGGCGCCGAAGAGCAGCATCGGTTTCATGCTGGGGAGAGTGATGTAATACAGCTCCTGCCAGCGGTTGCGGATGCCGTCCACATAGCCGGCCTCATACATGGAGCGGTCCACGCCCTGAAGGCCTGCCACAAAGGAGAGGAAGCCGGTGCCCATGCTCATCCACAGGATGACCACGATGATGACCGGAAGAATGTACTTGGGATCGGTCAGCCACAGCAGCGGCGCGTCGATAAAGCCGAACTGCAGAAGGAATGAGTTGAGATAGCCATAGGCATCGCCCCTGAAGATGATGGAGAAAATGTAGAAGGCGTTGCCTGCGATGGACGGCGCGTAGAAGACCACCACGGCGATGGTGCGCAGCCATCTGGGAAGCTCGTTGATGAACCAGGCGAACAGGAAGGAGAGGATATATCCAATCGGTCCTGTGATCACAGCAATCACGAAGGTGTTCTTGACGGCTGTGAGGAAAACTTCATCCTGCAGAATCAGATTGATGTAATTCTGGAAACCGATGAAGCGGGGTGCTTCCAGGATATTGTAATAGGTGAAGGAATAATAAATGGATGTGGCAATGGGAAGAATGAAAAAGGCGATGAACAGGGCGGCATAGGGCAGAAGGAAGAGGTAACAGACCTTCATCTTCTTCGCCTTATACAGGCCATAGCTGAAATTCTCCTTTTTCATTTTCCAGTATTTCCTGGCGGTAGATTCCATACGGTTTCCTCCTTTCTCTCCTTATTTTCAGTCAACTTCCATGTTGAATTCCTGCCGCTTGACCCGGATCTCCTCGTTGATGGTCTTGGAGTAGGTGAGCAGGGTTTCACGGGCGTCATCCTTGTCGTTGATGACCTTGCGGATGGCGTTGGTCATGTGTCTGGTGGTCGAATAGCCGCCGGCGATTTCGCGGAAGCCCACGGTGGAGGCCATCTGTTCCTTGAGGACAGAAAGCTGATCCGCAGACCAGGCCAGCTGATCGAGGGCTGTGCGGTTGGCGGTGGTATAGCGGGCGGAGGAGCCGAGGACCGACTCGATCTCGCGGCCGAAGCGAACCTGCGCCTCGCTGCTGATCCACCACTTGAGGAATTCCCAGGAGTTCTCTTTGACCTTCTGGTCATCGGTGGCGATGATCATGGAGCACAGGCCGGCACAGTGCACGGAGCGGTCCACCGTTTCGCCGCTACTGGTCTCCACCAGTGTTCCGGGGAAGAGGGCGAAGTCCCACAGGCCGCGGATTTCAGGTGCCGAGACCGTGAGGGTGTTGTAGGTGGAGTAGGGTGCCACACCGATGGGCATCTCGCCCGAACGGAAACGGCTGACAAAGTCGTAGACCGTGGGAAGACCATAGTCATTGTAGAGGGAGGTGTAGAGCTTGAAGGCCTTCACGCCCTGCTCATTGTCAATCAGCGTCTTCTTGCCGGCCGTGTCATAGATCTGACCGCCATTCTGGTAGATCATGGAGTTCAGGATGGACAGGTCCGCGTTGGCGATGTCCGGATAAGGAATGCCCACGGACATGTTGTTGCCCTGAATGGTGGGCAGCAGCGCGATCAGGTCATCCCAGGTATCCGGCACGGGAAGTCCAAGCTCTTCCAGAACATCCTCACGGTAGAACAGCACGGAGTATTCCTGCGTTTCGGGCAGGGCATAGACGCCGCCCTCATAGACCATGGGTGCCAGGGCGCTTTCATAGAAGGGTGCTACCACCTGCTCATAGTCGGGGAACTGTGTGAGGTCCTCCACGGCATGTCGCATGGCATAGTTGACCGGGAACCATGACCCGACGGACAGAACGACATCCGGGCCATTGCCTGCCACAACTGCGGTCAGCAGGGTATCTGCCACCACCAGTTTCACGTTGGCGTGAATCCCTGTCATGGGAGTGAAGGTGTCGTCCACCATGGTCTTGAGGATGGTGCTCTGATCGCGGCCCGTCACAATCCAGACCTCAATCAGATCCTCGGTGTTTTCATCAAACTTGTCGCCCAGGGAGTTGTAGTCCACAAAGTAGGAGGCGACACAGGAGCGGATCTCATGAAATGCCTTTGCAAGGAACCCGTCATTGACGGAGGGGAGCTTTGCATTTTCGCCGCTCACCACCAGCATATCCACATCCAGTTTGGTTTCCGCCATGTTCTGCATGGCAGTGCCAAGGCTTGTGATGTTGTCCTTGAAGTTGGAGAAGGACTGGGTGATGCGCTCTTCGTGTTCCACAAACCCTTCCAGCTGTACAGCGAGGGTCTGGGCCACGGCCACGCGGTCGCTCTTCTGGCCGGTGATGGCCACCGTGTCATCCACGATCTTGTAGAGCTTCTTGCTGGCCAGGGTCATGGCGTCCTTCACGTCCGGGTAAACCTTGAAGAGGTTGTAATCGCGGAAACGGTCAGGATTGACGCCGGTGAGCACCAGGATCTTGCGGTAGATCTGATTGAGCTCGAAGATGGAATCCTCCAGCCGCTCCAGCACCGGACCCATGTCGCCGAGGGTGGCCTCGAGGCGGACGGTATGCGAGCCCGCCGTCAGATAGAACTGGAAGGGCTTTCCGGCGGCATCCGAGAGGGTGCGCATGTCCCAGCTTGTATTGTAGTCAAAGGACAGGGTCTCCACTTCCTGGAAGGGTGCCACGCCATCCAGATAGAAGTTGCGGCAGCTCAGGGCACCACGCTGGTAGGACTGGCGCGCCTTGATGGAGATGGAGTAGAGGCCGTCCTCGGGCACATCAAACTGCCACTCGATCCACTGACCCGCATTGTTCCACGGATCGCCGCCGATATAGTTGAGCACGGTGTGCGTCACATCACAGGGCTCAGTGGCAGGGGAGGAGCGGTCGTAGCGCGCATAGAGGGAAGGCGATGAGCGAAGGGTGCTCTGCTCGCCCTGCACGATCTGCTGGTATGCCCTGGCACTCTCTGTCATGGAGACGGCAGGGTGCGACTGAGCATACTCTGCATAGGTCTGCGTTTTCTCCACCGGCACAAGCTCCAGGGCACCGATGATCATCGGCTCATTGACGGCCTTGAGAGAGACAGTGTTCAGGCCTTTTTCGAAATAAAACCTGTACGGCTCCGTCTCATAGCCCATGTCGTCCTTGAGGTACGCTGTCTGCCAGTCAAACACTTCCACCTGGGAGGGGCGGATGTCGTTGCCCTGGTTGTCCTGGCGCACCGGACCCGCATCGGTCCAGAGCCTGGTGAAGGTCAGCTGGGTGGCGCCGGAGAAGGGAGCCGTGCCGTTGATAAGCAGCGACCTTTCCATGTCCACGCCGCGGCTCTGCACGGTCAGATAGTCCATCTTCAGGCGGTACATGCCGCTCTGGGGCACATCCACCTGGAAGGTGACCGTGGAGCCGTCCGGCTGATAGACGCAGCCCGGGTGCTCAGGGGCTTCCTGTGCATCCCCTTCAAACTGAAGGATATCCACAGGAACCGAAGCCTCAGCCAGGGGTGCATCCTGGTGTGCGACAAGATACTTTTCATAGGTATCCGTGCGCCCAAGCTCACCGATGCTGGCCGTCAGGTCAGTCCCTTCATACTTTTCGTGGAAATCACTGGGCCCCTGACCGAGTACCACAATCAGAACAACTGCGGCAATCACGATCAGAAGACCGAGCAGTCCTCTGAGTTTTCCTTTGTGCATAAGTTGACGCTCCTATCCGTGATGATGTGTTTCAGCATGGAAGTAAAATCATTTCGGGCAGTCCCGGATCATATAGGACGCAAAGAAGAGCAAAATAAAAGGCATGGACTGCCGGGTGGCACAGAAGAAATCCATTATGAAACTAGAACGAGACACCGGACCGATCGACAGAATGATCGATCGATTCTTTACACTTCATTATACGCGGGGTGGTTTTTTGTTGTCAATGGAAGAAAACAGGCAGATAAAGAGCAAATCGAAAGCAAACACAATGACAGGTGGCAGGGGACAGACCGGGGTGGCAAGCGGGGACACGGCATGCTGTTCTCCGCCAATGCCTCTGCAGGGAGGAATGCACCGGAGGGTGCCCACAGAAAAAACCTATAAAAAACAGCTCCCGGCCGTTTTGTGCCGGGAGCTGCCAGAAGAAATCATATTCAGAAACGGTGGTCATCAGGAAATCAGATCCAGGAGCTCTTCCTTGGAGAGACTGGTCAGCGAGGTGCCGCTGCCGCTGAGGATGGAGTCTGCCAGATCCTGCTTGGTGTTCTGGAGTTCCACGATCTTCTCCTCGATGGTGCCGTGGACAATCATCTTGTAGACCATGACGGCCTTTGTCTGGCCGATCCTGTGGGCGCGGTCGGTGGCCTGGTTCTGTACAGCCAGGTTCCACCACGGGTCGTAGTGAATGACCGTATCGGCACCGGTGAGGTTGAGACCAAAGCCGCCGGCCTTGAGCGAGATGAGGAAGACGGGGGTCGTACCCTCGTTGAAGGAGTGCACCAGATCCAGCCGCTCATCCTTCGGTGTTTCCCCTGTGATCATGAAGTAGGGGATGCCCTGCTCCTTGAGGTCCTGCTCCAGAAGCCTGAGCATGGAGACGAACTGGGAGAAGATGAGCATCCGGTGCCCGCCGTCCATGGCAGTGCGGATGAGATCCATGCATGCCTCGCGCTTGGCGCTGCCGCCATGGTACTCCGGCGTGACCAGCGCCGGGTCGCAGCAGATCTGCCGAGCCTTGAGGAGCTCGTTGAAGACCCGCAGCCGGTCCGCGCCTGCGAGGCTGCCTGTCGCGATGATGGTCCGCATGTGGGTGACCTGGGCCCTGTAGAGAAGCGCCTGCTCCTCGTCAAAGTGCGAGACGACGATCTCCTCCATCTTGGGCGGCAGGTCGGAGAGCACATCGTTCTTGGTGCGCCGGAGGATGAAGGGGGAGACCATGTTGCGAAGGCGCTCTGTGGCGTCCAGGTCATGTTCCCGGGTGATAGGTCCCTCAAAGCGCTTGGTGAAGACGTCCGCGGAGAACAGATACCCTGGCATGATGAAGTCAAACAGGCTCCAAAGCTCCGCCAGGCGGTTCTCGATGGGTGTGCCGGTCAGCGCGAAGCGGTGGTCAGCATGGATGAGCTTCACGGACTGAGCGATGGCAGCCTTCTGGTTTTTGACAAACTGTCCCTCGTCCAGCACGCAGATGTGGAAGTTGATGGGCTCATACATTGCAATATCCCGCCGGAGCTGGTCGTAGGAGGTGATGTAGACGTGGGCGTGCTCGGGCGTCGTCTGCTCCTTCGGCGTTTTCGGAGGACGGCCGCGGCGCTTCTGCGGCGCCAGCGACTCGATGACGGCTTTCCTCTGGGCCAGGGGCCCATTGATGAGCTGGGTAGTGAGAAGCGGGGCAAAGCGGCGGATCTCCTCCTGCCAGTTGAAGATCAGGGAGGAGGGACAGACCACGAGGGAGGGCGTGGTGACGCCCTTGATGCGCTCGGACTCCAGGAGAGCTATGGTCTGGATGGTTTTGCCAAGGCCCATCTCGTCGGCCAGAATGCCGCCAAACCCGGTGACACGCAGCATGTTCATCCAGTGAAAGCCGTCCACCTGGTAGGGGCGCAGCACACCCTGCAGGCACTCCGGCACCGGGTCGGAGGCGGACTTGTAGGACTGGAACCGCTCCACGAGGGCCCGGTAGGTGTCGTCTCTGGACACGACCACCGCGTGGTGGTTTTTGAGCATTCTTTCAAGGTACAGCGCCCGGTAGACGGGCAGGTGCACCTGGGAGCGGATGATGTCCATGGCATTGAGATCCATGCCGTCCACAAGAGCCCTGAGTGTCTCCAGCTCATCGCTGCCAAGCAGGCTCACATACTGGCCGTCTGCGGTCTTGTGGTAGGACTTTTTGAGCCGATAGCTCTCCAGCACGGACATCAGCTCCGCTGTGCTCATGCCACCCGTGTCGATCTGCATGTTCATGATGCCGGAGGACATGGTGACGCCGAGCTTCAGGTCCGGCACCTTGCGGATGTTTCTCTGCCGGAAGGCATCCGTACCGTGGATGGTGCCGTAGCGCTGCAATAGCGGCACACCGTCCTGAAGGAATGCAAACAGGGAGTCATCGGTCACATCGAAGGAGAACTGCTCTGTGCGCGCATCAAAGGCGGTGAAGCTTCGTCGGATCGCCTGCAGCACGCGGTTTTCCTGGATCAGATCGCGGTATTTCCCGTCATCTTTGACCTGCGTGCCCAGCACATAGGCGCGCTCGCCGTAGTGCACGGTGGCCCTGACATAGAGCTTGGTGCGCTGAAGGTCTGCATAGAAATCAAAGACCGGCTGCGGGGGCAGATGAGCGATGGCTTCTTCCTCACAGCGGTCATCCACATAGATGACGGGAGAGCTTTTCAGAAGCGGGAGGGAGCGATAGTAGAAGTCCGGAAGCTGCTTGAGGTTCACCTGGAAGGAGAAGCGGCCATCCGGATCAGCGATCTTTTCAAAGGGGGCAAGGGCGGCAGACTCTTCCTCAGTCAGGCGGGAGAGGCGCCCGCTTCGCAGAACATACCGGTGATTGAGGCCCCGGAATACAGAGGGGAGGGCGCCGTTCACTGCGACGCCGCCAAAACCGCTTGGATGGTTCAGCCTGCGGATGAACACGTAAAGGCGGAAGGGGCGGTAGCCGATGAACAGGTCCTCCTTCTCCTGCCCGTCCTGGGTATAATCGCACAGCTTGCCGCTCATCAGGTCATAGATTTCATCCAGGAAAGCACCCGAGAGGGGCTGCGTGCTGGCGGTGGAGAGGATCGGCCGGTCCGTGATGGTCCGGTGCATGAGCTCCTCATTGAAAAACTGAATCTCGCGGAACTGACTGCGGATGATATCCAGGAGCTTCAGGGAGTCACTGCGAAAGTCGTAGGTCTTAAAGTCGATGGAGTCAAACTTGGTCAGCTGCAGCCGCTCGCCGTTGTCCGTGCACCAGAGCAGTTCGTTGATGGAACGCACAGGGAGAAGAAGGCCGCCGTCCTGGTAGACAGAGAAGGAGATGGTCAGCTCCCCTTTATCCAGGTGCAGGGTAGGCAGGAGCGCCAGGTTATGGATCCTGGATGCGTCCCGCTGATGAAGCAGCGCCTCCCTGGCAAAGGTATCCTGCTCAAGGGCTGCGAGGAAGGTCTCTGTATGACTGTCGGAGGGCTGAGCATCCGCCTCCTTCCGGAGGAAGGCAGACGTCTGTCGGAAGAGCTCCAGCTGATGCTCACACATGTCCCTGGAGCCATTTTTCCGCACATCGGCGCCGTGCCCGCAGTCGCAGGAGAGCTGGATGCACACACCCGGGATCAGGGAGCAGTGGGTATGACAGGGACCGAGCCTGTCCTCTATGGTCAGAGTACTGTCCAGAATCTTGTCGCCGGGATGGCGCTTTGCGTCCACAACCCAGGTGCACTGCGCCTTTGCGGGATGCTCATCCTTCATGATCTCCTCAAGCCGCGTCTTTGCATAGGCGGTGGTGGTGAAGGAAGAAAGGGCACTGAGGGGATGGTACAGCGTCTGCTCGTCCGGGGGACAGACTTCCGAGAGCGCCGTGAGTGCGGGCATGGAAGCACTGAGCTTTTCCCGAAGCTGTGCCCGCCGCGCTTCCTCCTGCGTTTTCTCTTCTTTCTGTACGCGCGCCTTCCACTCACTCTCGGATTCTTTGAACACCCATGGGCCGTGCTGCTTTTCCCAGTGCAGGAGCGCCTGAGCCTGATGCATGCATCTGGAGATCCTGCCCTCCGGGCAGGTGCAGGTGAAATTGGTCCTCGTCCAGGAATCCTGCAGCTTTTCCGGAGCTCCGGAAATACGGACAATCCAGCGCTGCTCCGGGCGGTTGGACTCACAGAACGCCGCACCTCCACGTCCGGAAAAGGAGGTGATGGTGCCCGCCTGTTCTGCTTCCTCTGCGGCTTTCAGCACGGCGGGGGAGAAGAGCGGACGCCAGTCGGCGGTAAATGACTGCGGGCCTTCGGTGGACTGGTTGACAGTTGAACTCATGTAGACTGTTACTCCTCGTTATGAAAACTGGTTCTGGTTTTGGTGAGCCGCATAGATAGCCCGAAGCATGCTCTGCTTCGGGCCGAAAATATGAAGGAGGGGGTTTACAGATCGGCGATGTTGCACCGCAGCACGAGGGAGCCGTCTGCACGCACAATTTCCACTGATTTGCCGAGCTTGAAGGTGGTGGTTTCAAAGGTCTCGCCCGGGTGCAGCGTGGGGAGGGCGACGGTATAGCTGTCGTCCTTTCCGCCGCGGAGTACATACCCGCGCAGGGTGTAGGAGGGCAGATCGTCGCGGCAGCGAAGGATGACCTTCTGGCCGTCCCGCGAGATTGTGAGCGGCAGGTACTCCCGCTGGACGATCGCGTAGGAAGGCTTCTTTTCCCCGCGCAGCCCGCAGCTGCCATGGATCCGCTGGCGGAATTTCCCATCCCCGTCCTCGCCCATGTGGGTTCGGTAATCGTTCAGGCAGAAGTATATCGTGCCTGCCACCTGGGGAATGCGGCGGTACTGCTGGAGCTTCTCCAGGAAGATGCGGCCGCGGCGCTCGTCGCCGCCGTCAAAGGCGGGCTCGCACAGACCGAACTCCGAAGGAATGAAGACAGCGTCCGGATGACTGGCACAGAATGTCTGCCAGGTTGCCTCCGAGTCCAGGTTGCCGTGCCAGGTGCCGATGTAGTCGTTGACCATCATGACATCGCCGGATTCGGTGCCGTCGTGCATGGGGCTGCGAAGCGCCGTGTCGGAGACATAGCATGCCAGGCGGGAGGGATCCAGCTCCCGGCAGAGGGCTACAGCCCTTCGGACATAGAGCTGTGCCTGCTCGCTGGCCCCTGCGAGCTCGTTTCCAACGCCCCAGGAGATGATGGACGGGTGATTGAAATGGGCACAGATGGTGTCGCGCAGCTGCTGCTGTGCCACGGGCCACATTTTCAGCTGATCATCCTCAGGCACCTTTCCCCAGAAGGGGATCTCCTCCTGCGCAAGAAGACCGTGCCGGTCGCACCAGGAGAGCACTTCCTCGCTCTGCTGCCAGTGGAAACGTGTCAGCGTGCAGCCGGCATCCTTCAGCAGCTGGAGCATGCTGTACATTTCCTCCGGACTCTCGGCCATGCCGCTGTCCGGGGACGAACCGGGCATCCATTCCATGCCGGGGAGACGGACGGGTTCTCCGTTGAGATACAGCCTGGTGCCAATTCTGCGCAGCGTGCGGAAGCCGATGGCGGAGCAGATCTGGTCGACGGTCTCGCCCTTTGGATTTCGCAGCTGCAGGTCCAGGGTATACAGTTTGGGCCGGTCAAAATGCCAAAGCTGCAGATTCTGGATCGTGTCATAGGCATGCAGGCACATCGCCGAATCCAGTGCGGATGCGCTCACACTGCCTGAGGCCACAACGGGCAGGGCGGCTACTCGGTCCGGGGCCTGGGTATCGCCGTCCCGCAAAAACCAGCACAGCTCGTGGCCCTTCAGGGAATCACTCCTGGGC
>JAFUBA010000066.1 GCA_017460395.1 Clostridia bacterium
AGGCATCAGGGTGCCAGAGGATACCGATTTTACGGAAAAGGTGTGGGATATGTCACCCATCCGAAGCGTCAGCGTGTCGGCATCATAGATCCCTTTGTCCATGAGCAGGACCGCCTCGTCTTCGCGAAGCGACAGTGGCTCGCCGGTCTTTTCTGTGTAGTCTGTATCCGACACAAGGTAAATCTCCCATAGCCCGCTGAAGTTTGGTGTATCGTCGGCGCGCGTAAAGTCGCATTGCAGCTCGCTCCCCTCCCAGATCCCCGCCATGTACACGTACCGGAAGCTCTGCTCGTTATGCAAACTGCCGCCCTGGGTCTCCAGGAAGTCTTTCGCGGCCTGCTGGAAGAGGGAAAGGTTTTCGTCCGAGAGCTGCGAGGGTGCGTTCATCTGTACGGTCAGGTTGATCTCCCTCGGGTACTGGGCGAGCATGGCATCCTCCGCGCCGAACCACAGGCAGGTGGTGGAGGAGAGCATGACCAGCACCATGGTTGCGATGATGCAGATGGAGGCAAGGCCTGCTCCGTTTCGCTTCATGCGAAAGGCCATGGAGGATACGGAAACAAAGTGCTGTGGCTTATAGTAGTAGTTTTTCCACCTCTGCAGCACCCTGCACAGCCTGACACTCCCTGAGATCATGAGGAGGTAGGTGGCGATGATGACCATGATGACCGCCAGGAAGAAGCCGAAGATGGCCTCCAGAGGGTTTTCGATGGTGATGGCCCGGTCATAGGCGTACACAAGGAGTCCCGCTCCAAGGAGTGCCAGAAGAAGGTTGCCCCGGGGTGCCTTCTCGCCCGCGCTCTCGGACTTCATGAGGTCGACCGTCGACAGGCGGGACGCGCGGATGACGGAGAACAGCCAGATGAGGGCGAAGATCAGGGAGAAGGACAGGAGCGTGCGGAGAATGGCCTGTGTGTCCAGACGGATGGCATAGGTGACCTCGCCGCCCAGGAGGTTCACGAGCCCCAGCTCCGCCATCTTGGACAGGGCGATGCCGGCCAGTAGCCCGCCCGAGAGCGCGAGCACAAAGGTGATGATGCTCTCCCAGGAGATGATTCTCACGAGGTTCTTTCTTCCCATCCCCAGGACGCTGTAGAGACCGAACTCCCGCAGACGGCGGCGAAGGAGAAAGGAATTCGTGTAGAAGAGGAAGACCAGGGAGAAGAGCAGCATCACGATCTGGCCGAGCATTAGAATATAGGAGATCGTGTTCTGTCCCCGGCACTGGAGAAGGCCGAGGGCCGCCTGCATGTGGAGGAAATCCAGGATGTAGAGCACGGCGACCATGCAGATGCAGGTGATCAGGTAGGGGGCGGTCAGGCGGCGGTTCCGCCGCATCCCGTCCCAGGCGAGCACATGGTAGATATAGCCTCTCATGCTCTGCCTCCCTGGTGAAGAAGCGAGAGCGTGTCTGCGATCTTCTGGTAGAATTGTTCGTCCGTTCCCTCCCTGCGGTAGAGCTGGTGGAAGACCTCCCCGTCCCGGATGAAGAGGACGCGGGAGGCACAGGATGCAGCGCGTGCGGAGTGGGTGACCATGAGGATCGTCTGGCCGTCCAGATTGATCCGTCCAAACACGCGCAGGAGCTCATCGGTCGAGCGGGAATCCAGGGCGCCGGTGGGCTCGTCCGCCAGGATGATGCGCGGGCCGGTGATCAGGGCACGGGCCACGGCGGCGCGCTGCTTCTGTCCGCCGGAGACCTCATAGGGGTACTTCCGGAGGAGCTGCTGGATGCCGAGGTCCTTTGCAATGGGATTCAGGCGCTTTTCCATCTCATCCCACTTTTTGCCCTGGAGTACCAGGGGCAAAACAATATTGTCCTCCAGGGTGAAGGTGTCCAGGAGATTGAACTCCTGAAAGACAAAGCCCAGGTTGTCGCGGCGAAAGACGGCGGATTCAGCTTCCGGGATCCCGGAGAAGTCCTTTCCGTCCAGGAGGACCGTGCCTGCGGTCGGCGTGTCCAGGGAGGCCAGGATGTTCAGGAGCGTGGTCTTGCCGGACCCGCTCTCCCCCATGATGGCCACGTATTCGCCCTCGTCCACCGAAAAGCTTACGTTCCTGAGCGCCTCCACGGCCTGGCCGCCGAAGCGCGTGCGATAGATCTTTTTCAGTCCTCTGACTTCAAGAAGAGCCATAGGAAATCATCCCTCCTGTCTTGGTGATGTCCCCATCTTACGCCGGGAGGGAGACGCATTCCATCGAATCGTCTAACAGTTTGGGGGCCAAATCTAACGTCTTTGTAAGAATTGGGCGGGCTACTCGATCGGCAGGACACGCCGGCTGAGGTCGATCCTCACGGTGGTGCCTTTGCCAACCTCCGATTCGATCGAGAGTCCGTGCCCCAGTCGGTCACAGATCCTGCGGCAGAGGTAGAGGCCAATGCCGCTGGCACGGTGGTCCTTTCGGCCGGTTTCACCGGTGTAGCTCTCTTCGAAGACCCGCGGCAGGTCCTCCGGCGCGATCCCGATGCCGGTGTCCCGGATGCACAGCGTCCCTGGCGCCTCCATGTAGACCGAGATCTCTCCCTCCCGCGTGTACTTGAGGGCGTTGGAGATGAGCTGGCCGAGGACGAAGGCAAGCCACTTTTCGTCCGTCAGCACCTTCTCGTCCGTGGGCTCGTAGCGGAGGCTCAGCTTCCGCAGGATGAACTCCCCGGAAAACTGGCGGAAGACGGGACGCAGGATGCCGTCGAGAGCATACTGACGGATCACGTAGTCCGTGCTGTCGGTATTCAGGCGAAGATAGGTCATCACCATCTCCACGTACCGCTCGATGCGGCCAAGGTCCGAACGCAGACTGCGCGCCAGGGCTGTATCCTCCTCCTGCAGCTTCAGGCGCATGGCCGCGATGGGCGTCTTGATCTGGTGCACCCAGAGCGTGTAGTAGTCGGTCATGTTCCTGAAATCCTGTTCGGCGCGGGCAAGCTCATGCCTGCGCGCATCACTCTGACCCGCAGCGATCTCCCGCCAGACTGCGGCCTCGGGCCCATGGGCCGGAGGGAGCGTGTCCGGAAGACCGTGATCTGCGCCCTTGAGCTTTTTGAGCTCCAGAAGACGCTGTTTCATTTTCAGAAAGTCGAAAACGGCAAAGAGAATTCCAAGCAGGAGGCAGAGCGCGGCGGGATACAGGACGGCCCTGAGGGGCAGGCGATAGAGGAAGAAGGAGACGAGGAAGATGAGAAAGAAGGCAAAAAGGAGGGCGATGTGTGCAATTCGCGCGCGGAGGTATTGAAAATACAGCTTCATGGATCGCACCCCACACCGTAGCCTTCCCCGAAACGGGTCCGGATAAAGTCCTGAAGGCCGGCCGCCTCCAGCTTCCGCCGGAGCCTGCCCACGTTCACGCTCAGGGTATTCTCGTCCACGAAGGCGTCCGTCTGCCAGAGGGCATCCATGAGCTTCTCACGGCTGACGATCTTTCCCAGGCTCTCCATGAGTGTCAGCAGGATCCGGTACTCGTTCTTTGAAAGCTCAATCGTCTGGTCCTGATAGCGGAGGACGCGGGCCGACTGGTCCAGCACCGCGCCTCCGTGCTCCAGGACGGGCGAAAAGTCTGCATAGTCGTAGGATCTTCTCAGCAGCGCCTGGACCTTGGCCATGAGCACGTCCAGGTCGAAGGGCTTTGCGATGAAGTCGTCCCCGCCCATGTTCATGGCCATGA
>JAFUBA010000067.1 GCA_017460395.1 Clostridia bacterium
TCACGTTTTCGGCCCATTTCGCATGCATTACTCATTGGGGCGATTCGTGGTATTAGATAAAATTATTGAACTTGATTACAGAAAGTTCACACAACTTATGAAACTTGTTTGCATTTTTATAAAACTTGATTAAACACGACACACGGACATCGAAACAGAAAAAGGGAGAGAGGCGCGTCCGCGCACATCTCCCCCATGACGGCCCGCCGCGGCACTTTCGCCCGGCGTCCGGCCTATGATCGGTTGTCAGAGTCTCCTCGGTAAAGCGTCCCTTTTACCACTCTTATTGACCATTTCACTCGGAGATGCGCGTCTGCGCAGGTGAAACTGAGCTTCGAACTCAATCAATAATGCAGCGAAAGCTGCGTGCGAGTTTATACCCCGCATCGGCTTCGACCCGGCTGTCCGTCCGGCCTTACATTCCAAAGAATGGGTCGCGTCTTTACCCGGAATGACTCTTTTTCATTCCTTCGTCTGTGACAGCCTGCATTATACGGTACTCAGTTCCCTTGTCAATAGTTTGCCCGCCGTCTCGGGACGAAAACACCCCATTTTTTTCCGGCAGAGGGAAGTGGGACAGGGGAGGATCTCTGCCCCACTTTTTCTGTGCCTCACTGTGCCCTGCATGATGCCTTTCTGGATGGACCCAAGTTCCTTCTGTCGGAGAACTGGCCAGCGCAAAGGTGATGGACATCATGACCTTCCTGGATGCCCCGGATGGCAGACGATAAGTATGTGCTGGATGCGGATACGCTGTCTGTGGAGCAGCAGATCCCGGGCCCCAGGCGCGATGATCCTGAGAGCGACGAGGGGCAGTGGCACGAGATGCCGAAATGCTTGTTTCAGGATTTGATGGACAATGCAAGGCGGCAGCAGGGCATGTGACGGCGCGATGTAGCCCGTGGCCGGGTCTTTTCCGGGTAAACCCGATTCGGTAAAATGGAGGACGCGCGGGACAGACGCTCACGGGGAAAAGTGATATGCATGCGAAGAATCAGGGAGGGTCTTCTTCTGATGATGCCCGGGATCATGCTGCCTGTGCTTGCCGGATGCGGGAAGTATGTCTCGGGCTACAAGGCCGTCGGCTTTGTGCACTCCAGCTCCAGGACATCTGCCTGGATGGATTTCTATTCCTTTGACGGTACCATGGTGTTCCGGATGGTGAGTCCCGGAGAGGGGGACCTGAAATATTCGGCGATGCTGGAATCGGGTGCGGCCACCGTGTACTACGATGATGGCGGCACCAAGTCCGAGCTTTTTTCGATCTCCTCCGGGGAGACGCTGGAATCGAGCGGCGGATACCTGGAAAAGGGAACGGTGTACGTGATCGTCCAGACAGATGGGCCGTGCATGAACGGAGAATTCAGATTTCGGGTGGAATGAGCCCGAGGGAAGGGAAGACATCAATGGAAGACTTCAGCGTGAGCGAGATGCTCCGGATGCAGGAGGCACTGCAGGAAAAGTACAGAGGCAGCTGGGAGGAGATCTCCCCGGAGACCGGAAAGAATAAGCTTTTATGGATGATCGGGGAGATCGGTGAGGTCATTGACATCATCAAAAAGCATGGGGACAGGGAAGCTGTCTCGGACAGTCAGCTTCGGGCTCATCTGGTGGAGGAGATGGCGGATGTCCTCATGTACTATGGTGATGTGATGCTGTGCTACGGGATCTCGCCGGAGGAACTGAAAACGGCATACACAGACAAGTTTCAGAGGAATCTGAAGCGCTGGTGAAGGAGAATTCGAGATGGGAGGGGTACCGATGGCATTTTATCCTGTGGACGACCTGAAAGATGATGTGATCTTCCTCAGGCTCAATCACACCGCGGATGCGCGGCCGGAGAAACGCTGGCTTCCGGCGTACTACTTCGATATCTGTCAGATGGACGGGACGAAGGTCGGATACTGCGATCTCAGGATCGGTCACAACGAGAAGACGTACATTGGCGGGAACATCGGCTATGGGATCATTGAGGCGCATCGTGGACACCGCTATGCTGCGAGGGCCTGCAGGCTTCTTTTCCGTCAGGCGGGAAAGCATGGGATGGAATACGTCATCATCACCTGCGATCCAGACAACAGGGCATCTGCCAGGACCTGCGAGCTGGCGGGCGGAACGTATCTTGAAACCGCAAGCATTCCCCCGGACAACGAGATGTACCTTGAGGGCAAGCGCGAGGCCATGATCTGGAAGTTTTCCCTCGCGGTCGATGAGCATATCCGCCTGTAATATGCGAGGGAGGATGACGGGGTCTCTTCGCCCGCCATTCCGCCGTTTCCGTGCGGTGCAGCTCCGGAAGGAAACATCTTCTTTCTGTCAAAAGAATGGATTGTTCGAACACACGGCAAGTCCTGGATGCGTGCAGACATAAACTCCAATAATGATCTTAATTATTGACGTTAAATCTGTTTATGACGATAATTAGACGCAAAGTCTACAGTGGGAGGCGAGGGACATGGGACGGAAAGCCGTCACGGTGATGCCGCAGACACAGCAGCTGCTCAGCCAGATGGGGGAGCAGATCCGCATGGCCAGGCTGCGCCGGCGATTATCCTCCGAGCTTGTGGCTGAGCGTGCCGGCGTATCGCGCGCCACCGTCTCCGCCGTCGAGCACGGGAACCCGTCCGTGGCCATCGGCGCCTATGCCGCGGTGCTGCACGCACTGGGAGAGATGGAGAAGGATCTGCTCCTGATTGCCGCGGACGACGAGCTCGGGCGGAAGCTTCAGGACCTGGGTCTTCCAGAGCGTATCCGTGCACCGAGACGGCACACGGGGAAGGGCTTTTGATCATGGGGAAGAATATCTACGTGTATGAGACCTGGTCGGAAGCGCAGCCTTTGCTTATGGGTCGCATGTCCGCGGAGTGGTCGGGCCGGAGGGAAGTCTTCTCCTTTGATTACGACGAGGCATGGCTCAGTGGACATGTGGGACGCTGCTTCCTGGATCCGGCACTGCGGCTGTATCAGGGTGGGCAGACAGCACAGATGAGCAGGAGACAGATTGGCCTCTTTACGGACTCGTGTCCGGACCACTGGGGTCGGATGCTCATGAATCGCCATGAGCTCATCGTGGCAGACCGCGAAGGGAGAAAACCGAGAAAGCTTCTGGAATCGGACTGGCTTCTTGGTGTCTGTGACGAAGTGCGCATGGGTGCCCTCAGGTTTTCCCTGGCGCCGGGCGGTCCGTTTCTCGCAGACGATCCATCGAATGCTGTACCGCCATGGACAGCGCTCCGGGAGCTCGAGGCTGCCTCGCGTGCCTTTGAGCGGGACGAGGACCACCTGAACGAGCGGTGGCTGCGTCAGCTGCTGGCACCGGGGGCTGCCCTCGGCGGTGCACGCCCCAAGGCGGCAGTGAAGGGGCCGGATGGAAGTGTCTGGATCGCCAAGTTTCCCTCAAAGCATGATCGCTGGGACGCAGGTGCGTGGGAGATGGTCACGCATATTCTGGCGGCGGCCTGCGATCTGCATGTGCCGGAGGCCAGGTGCGAAAGGTGCTCGTATGATGGCGCCACCTACCTGACGAAGCGTTTTGATCGGAAAGGGGAACGGAGGATTCACTTTGCCTCCGCCATGGCACTGCTTGGAAGAAACATGGACGATGAAACCAGCAGCTATCTTGAACTGGCGGACTTCATCCGGGCACACGGAGCAAGGCCCGGCGAAGATCTTCCGGAACTCTGGAAGAGGATCGTCTTCAGCATGGCGGTCTCCAACACGGACGACCATCTGAAGAACCATGGGTTCCTGCTGGAGGAGGATGGGTGGCGACTGTCTCCTATGTATGACGTGAATCCGGATCCCGGGGGACAGATGCTGTCCATGAACGTGTCCCTTTACGATGCCAGGATCGATATGGATCTGGCCATCGAGGTGGCACCATTCTTCGGGCTGGAGGATGCCGGGGAGGCGAGGCAGACGGCCTTGAGGATTTTGAAACAGGTGAAACAGCTCTGGCGCCCCGCTGCGGATCGGTGTGGTATACCTCGGGACGCACAGAAAGTCATGGCGCACGCCTTCCGGGCGGCTGAATCCTGGACGTGAGGACGTCATCATCTCAGATTTAAGGAGAGCCCTGGCTACAACGAGCGTTTTACATCAATCCCGGAGTCTCTTCTTTTACCCCAGAATACGGCAGATCATATCGTGTTCATTCAATCTGCTGATTTTCAGACACATATGCCGCCGGTCATCTCTGGCTTTACGAATCATTCCTGGAACAGGTTATCGTGGACATTACACAAGCAGAATATCTGAGGGAAAATCACACGCCGCCGTGAGATAATGACGGAATTCACCCAAAATCAGTCATTATCTCACGGCGATATTATAGATAATGACAAAAATCGACTATAATACGTCATTTTGTACAGAGATCACAGCGGATAATGACGCAAATTGGTTGATCTTTGTCATGAACTGTGATAATCTTCTGTGAACACAAGGGATGAAGCGTGTTGATTGCGACTGCAGCAGGACAGCATCCAACGGTAAACTCACCATGGAGAGGAGAAGGCCTGATGAATGAGATTCATTTGCTGGGAAGAGAAGAGGAATGCCGCAGACTGAGACAGTCTTTGAGAAAAAAAGAGGCTCAGTTGATTGTGGTATATGGGCGGCGCAGGGTTGGAAAGACATATTTGATCAATGAATTCTTCCAAAAGCGCTTTGACTTTAAGCTGACAGGGGAATATAACGCGACAAAGGAAACTCAACTGGAGAATTTCAGATATGAGCTGAATCGCCGAACCAAAACGGTCCATTCGAGGTTTACAAGCTGGAAGGAAGCGTTTAACGAGTTTCGAGATTACCTGGAGCAGCTCACTTCCGACGAAAAGCATGTGGTTTTCCTGGATGAAATGCCTTGGCTGGATACACCTGGCTCGGATTTCCTGGCTGCCTTTGAGTATTTCTGGAATTCTTTTGGGAGTGCCTGTGATAATTTGGTCATGATCGTCTGTGGGTCTGCAACATCATGGCTGACGGAACATATTGATCGGAACAAAGGCGGTCTGTTTAACAGAAAGACCTGCAGTCTTCATTTAAGTCCGTTTACCCTGGGGGAAACAGAAATATATCTTCAGACGAGAGGAATCAACTGGTCACGGTATGATATCGCGATGTGCTATATGATTATGGGAGGAATTCCCTACTATCTGGAACGTCTGGACGGCGAGCGTTCTTTGAGTGCAAATATTGACAATATTTTTTTTAGCAAGGGTGCAGCATTAGCGGATGAATTTGACAATCTGTTCAGGACACTTTTTACGCACAGCGAACAATATGTCAAAATTGTAGAAGCACTGAGTAAAAGAAGATATGGCCTGGGGAAGAAAGAACTTGCAGAAAGGTCCGGTCTGCCATATAACGGTGAGCTTTCAAAAAAGCTGGACAGGCTGGTCGAATCCGGATTCGTTCAGGCTATTGCGTACTTTCATCAAAAGAACAGAGAAACCAGATATCAGCTGTCAGATTACTTCAGTATGTTTTATTTGCGCTTTGTCAAAGGTCATTATGGCATGGATGAATCTTACTGGACGCTTACGTACGATAACCCTTCCCGAAACGCATGGGCAGGTCTGACGTTTGAACAGCTTTGCAGGGATCATCTTATGCAGATCAGACAGCGGTTAGGCATCTCGGGGGTGCTGACAGAGGTATCGACCTGGAGGGCGAAGGGAACAGGAAATGAGAAAAACGAATCCGGATCTCAAATCGATATGGTTCTGGAACGAAGGGATCATGTCATTTCTCTTTGTGAGGCCAAATATTCTCAAAATGTATTCGAGATAAACAAGGCGTATGATCAAATTCTTCGGAATAAAATTGAATCGTTTAGAAGCACAACAGGAACAACAAAGTCACTGCAGCTGGTTATGATTACCACCTTTGGAGTAAAAAATAATAAATACAGCAACCTGATTCAGGGCCAGGTCACACTGGATGATTTGTTCGCCAAACCATGAGGAATGGAAAAGGTGGGTCCGTGCATATAGCCTGCATGCTTTTTTCTGCAGCCTCTGTCTCCCATCATTTGATCATCCCTTTACTGTTTCGGGTTCTTCACTGTCGCTACATGCAGCTCACGGGGATGTAACATTTTGATCATCGATCTGTTCTGCCCTAAAGTATGGTGAAGCGGCTTTTCCGAACGGTGATCAGGCCTTCCCACTGCATCTTTCCCAGTTCCTTGGACAGGGCGCTTCGCTCCACATTCAGGTAGTCGGCCAGCTGCTGGCGGTCAAAGGGAATGGTGAAGGTTCGGCTGTGTGCATGCACGGAGACGGAGTGAAGGTAGGCCATCACGCGGCCTCGGATGGTCTTTGGCGCGGTGTGAAAGCTCCTGGCGGAAAGGTGGAGGTTTTTCTGGGCCGAGAGGCGAAGAAGGTTCAGCGTGTACTTCACGCTCCATGCCTCCGTGCCCTGGCCTGTGCGCAGGAACATGATGCGGCTGTCCTCGTTGGCCGTCACGTCCACCAGCATCTCCTGCTGCGTGAGGGCGTAGCTCTCTGCAAACACCTGCCCGGGACCCACATGGGAGATGATGGTCCGGTTTCCCCAGTCGTCGTTGTTTTCGATGGTGACGCTTCCCTCAAGTACGAGTCCGAGCTTATCGGTGACGGAGCCCGCCATGAGCAGCACTTCGCCCTTCTGGTAACGCCTCTCGGTTGCCTCCAGCAGTCGGAGCGCCTGCTGAATTTCGCCCTCCGTCATGCCGTCAAACAGCTTCATGCGCTGCAGCTTTCCCGCGTCCATCCGGGAGACCTCCTCTTTTATAAATGTGGTTATAACCACATACATCCTGCGGAGAAGGTACTACAATGGGCACGCAAACACAAGGAGGTGTCAGGTATGATCCGGAAGATCATCCGAATTGACGAGGAAAAGTGTAATGGCTGCGGCCTGTGTGCACGTGCGTGCCACGAGGGTGCCATCGATATGGTGGACGGCAAGGCAAAGCTCATGCGAGAAGATTTCTGCGACGGTTTTGGGGACTGCCTGCCGGGCTGCCCGACGGGGGCCATCTCATTTGAGGAGCGGGAGGCGCCGGAGTACAATGAGGCTGCGGTCAGGAAGGCACAGGCACAGAAGAAGATGCCCGAGATGCCGCACGAACATCCCGCGGGCGGCTGCCCAGGCTCGAGGATGATGCAGTTCAGGAGAGAGCAGGATACCGATGCGCACGTAGCCCCGGGCACCCATGTGTCCCGCCTTGCGCAGTGGCCATGCCAGCTGAAGCTGGTGCCCATAAAGGCTCCCTTCTTTGAGGGTGCAAAGCTGCTCATCGCGGCTGACTGCACGGCCTACGCCTATGCCGGGATGCACGAGGAGTTCATGCGGGGCAAAGTGACCGTGATCGGCTGCCCGAAGCTGGATGCCGTGGACTATACGGAAAATTTGACGGCGATCATCCGGGAGAACGATATCAGGAGCGTCACCATCGTCCGCATGGAGGTGCCCTGCTGCGGCGGGCTCCAGCGGGCCGCAGAGCGCGCCATCCAGGACAGCGGCAAATTTCTGCCCTGGCAGGTCGTGACGATCTCCTGCGATGGACGGATTCTGGACTGAGGTTTGACGGATGAGTATGGTACCAGATGACGGATGAGGCAGGAGGTCGGGAAGATGATCCAGGTGGCATTCTTTGACACAAAGACCTATGACAGGCCAGCCTTTGAAAAGTACGGCGAAAAGGCGGATGTGAAGTTCCGCTTTCTGGAGACAAAGCTCACGGAGGACACGGTGGAGCTGGCGCGCGGCTGCGACGCCGTGTGCGTGTTCGTGAACGACACGGTGTCAGCCCCTGTCATCGGGCGGCTGCATGAAATGGGGGTCAGGCTCATCGCCCTCAGGTGCGCCGGGTACAACAACGTGGACGTGCGCGCAGCCTTCGGGAAGATCCATGTGGTGCATGTGCCGGCCTATTCGCCCTACGCCGTGGCAGAGCACGCCGCGGCCCTGCTGCTCACCTCCGTGCGGCGCATCCACAAGGCCTACAACAGGACGCGTGAATTCAACTTTTCCCTGCATGGTCTCACCGGCTTTGATCTGCACGGGAAGACCGTGGGCGTGATCGGAAGTGGCAAGATCGGGAGGATCTTCATGGACATCTGCCGGGGCTTTGGCATGAACGTGATCGCCTATGATCCCTTTCCCGTGGAGGACAGCGGCATCCGGTATGTGTCCCTGGAAGAACTCTTCCGGGAGAGCGACATCATCTCGCTGCACTGCCCGCTGACGGAGGAGACACATCACCTGATTGACGAAAATGCGATCCATCAGATGAAGAAGGGCGTCGTCATCCTCAACACCTCCCGTGGCGCACTCATCGACGCGGAGGCGCTGCTGGAGGGCATCAAGGCTCGGAAGGTGGGGGCTGCATGCCTGGACGTGTACGAGGAGGAAGCTGACGTCTTCTTTGAGGACAGGAGCGGTCACATCCTGAACGACGACCTCCTGGCCCGCCTGATCTCCATGCCCAACGTGATCGTCACCTCCCACCAGGGGTTCCTGACCGAGGAAGCCCTGGACAGCATTGCGGAGACGACGGTGGGCAATATCCTGGCCTGCTTTGGAGGGGATGGGCTTTGCTCGAATGAGCTGTGCTACCGCTGCGGGAAGATCGAACAGTGCCGGCGGGAGCGGAAGGAAAAGTGTTTCTGAAGACACAGGTGAGACGAAGCGCATACGAGAATACCGGACCTCACATGGTCCGGCTTTTTTCGTTTCCAGACAACGAATGTTGAATGTTGAATGCTGCAGGAAAGATCGCAAAAGCGATACAGCATTGCAATTTGCGATGGATGGATTACAATGAAAACATGTCACGAAGCTGATGCCATGCAGGATGGTCAAGTCCATCATGTATTGCCATGGTGCGCAACGTTTTGTACGCTCTGATTCTGTGTCCGTACAGCGTAAGCTGACTGCTCTTAAAGGCAAGTTCATGATTTGATGCACCTATCTGTTTGGGACACAGGCAGAAAGGACAGACTTCATCATTGCAGCATCGGGGAATGGACAATTTTGCAGTGTCCGTTTTTGTGCGTCAATATTGCTCGGGAACTGCACCGACAGGTAAAAAATGGAACTGGAAAAATCGGTATATAGACTGACGGACGTACTCGTAAACGGAGCGGGTCTTCAGGCGATCATTGATACTGCAGGGGAGGAGTTGGAGCGCCCGGTCTGGCTGGTCGATCATGATTTTCATTATCTGGCCGTTGCACGAAATGCGGAAAGCTTTGATCCGGGGCTCAAAGAAGCTTTGTCCGGAGCAACCGATCCACAGGGGCTGGTGTATATTCATCACCATCATCTTGTAGAGCATGTCAACCGTCAGGTGGAAACGCCATACACGTATTTTGACGAAATCATAGGCCGGACGATGATCGTCCAAACAGTCAGAATCAAAGGTATCCTTGTGGGCTACTTGTCAACATGCTGCAAAGAAGAGATGATGGACAATTCGCAGCTTACGTTCCTGACCAAGGCGAGCAGCATGATTTCCATGTTTCTGCAGGCAGAGGGCAGCTCTCTTCCCCGAAGCAACAAATCACCTGTGTCAGGTATCCTGGCCGAAATCTTATCAACGTTTGGAAAAAATACGGATCACATTCTCTCCAGGATGAAGGCCGTGAGATATAAACCGGCAGAAAACATGTGTGTGCTCATGATCTATCAGCCGGAAGAGGATGAAGGTGATGATTCGTATCCATGGTTCGTGATAGAAAAACGTATATCTGCTCTTTTCCCTCAAAGCATATGCACACAGCACAGGGATCGGCTGATATATCTTCTGGATGCCGATTTCATCAGGACGGAACAAACTATCATCAGGCTGAAGGAGATTCTTGATTCTGTTCATCTGAAAGCAGCATGCAGCTACAGATTTGAGCATGTTTCAAAAACGTATCAGGCATACCTCAATACACTTGAGCTGACTGCTGCCTGTGAACAGGCTTATCCTTCGGTTTCATACTACGCGTATGACGCTTATGTGCTTGTGCTGGCTGCCTGGTATCTCAAGGGAGAAATACAGATCGAGTCCATTGCAAATGATATGATTCGGAAACTGCAGCAATATGATGAACGGTTTGCCCAGGAATCGCTTGAAACGCTGGAGGCATATGCAAAGAGCGCTTTTCATACAAAGAAGGCCAGTAAAATGCTGCATATTCATGACAATACCCTGCGGTACCGTCTGCAGAAAATCAGTGATATCACAGGCCTTCACTTTGACAGCACCAATGATTTATTGCAGATCGCCCTTGCTTTGATCCTGAATCGGCTGACATGATCTCGCTTTGATCAAAGAGCATTGTGAATTATTTCAATTATATGCGAAATACATGACCGCATTTTGTACTTATTCACAATGTTTTTTCTCTGTTCCTGTCGTATAATTTGTAAGAATTGGTTGCTTATGCAGAGCAATCTTGCAAAAAACAACAAGTATTACGACTGAAGGAGGAAAACAAATGCTGTCTATCAACATGTCAGACGTGATGAATGTCATCAGCGCGATCTCATCACAGCTGATCGTGATTGCCATTGCCCTTGTCGTCGGAATTGCAGTGGTGATCGGTGTCAGGAAGATACAGAATCCCACGAAGAAGTTCATTCGGGCCCTCTCGTGGATCATGGTACTCGTTGTGACGGTCGCGTCAGTCAATTCGATGCTGCTTGGACCTTTGAGCACGATGCTCGATCTGATTGGCTCCAAATCCGGGGAAATCTCCGAGAGTACTGCTGCCGGAGCCAAGGCGCTTGCGATTGAAATCGGCGAGGAAGGGATCGTCCTGATGGAGAATGACGACAGTCTTCTTCCTCTGTCTGCCGGAAACAGGCTGAACGTGTTTGGCTGGGGTTCCACCCAGGCAATTCTGGGCGGGGCAGGCTCCGGCGGACTCAATGAATCCTTCGAACGCACAGGCATTATTGACAGCCTGAATGCGGCGGGCATTGAAACAAATACGGAACTGACAGATTTCTATACGGCCTATGCTGCCACAAGGCCTGAGGTTGGCATGTGGAGCCAGGACTGGACGCTGCCGGAACCCAATGTGAGCCTGTATACGGACAGTATGCTCAGCAACGCAAAATCCTTCTCGGATATTGCAATGGTCGTCATTACACGCTCCGGCGGTGAGGGCGCCGATCTTCCGGAAGATATGGTTTCCGTCGTGAACGGCTCCTATGTGGATGGCACCACGTACCGCAATGCCGTGTATGATGACAGCCTGAATGCCGGAAACGACTGGGATGAGGGTGATCATTATCTGCAGCTTTCCAACAGGGAAGAAGAGCTGATCGATCTGGTCTGCAAGAACTTTGATCGTGTCATCGTACTGTATAATGGTGCGAATGCATTTGAAATGGGTTTTGTGAAGGAGCACGCCCAGATCAAGTCTGTGCTCTGGAGTGCAGGCCAGGGTCATGTGGGCATGACGGCCCTCGGCGAAATCCTGAGTGGCAAGGTGAATCCTTCTGCCAGACTCATCGATACATATGTGTATGACATGAAATCCACACCCTGGTGGAATAACTTCGGTGATTTCAACTATACCAACATGGATGAGTTCAATTATCATCTGAACATGTTTGGTTTTATCCAGGCGGATGAGATCCCCAGCTTCGTGAACTATGTGGAAGGCATCTATGTCGGATACAAGTTCTATGAAACTGCTGCCAAGGAAGGCTTCATCGACTATGACAGCGTGGTGCAGTATCCCTTCGGCCACGGCCTGAGCTACACCACCTTTGAGCAGACGATGGGCGAAGTCACAGAAAGCAATGGAAAGATCAGCTTCGATGTGACGGTCACGAATACAGGCGCTGTCGCAGGCAAGGAAGTTGTGCAGGTGTATGTCGATCCGCCCTATACAAATGGCGGCATTGAAAAGGCCAGCGCGAACCTGGTGGAATATGCAAAGACGGGTCTTCTTCAGCCCGGTGCCAGCGAAAAAGTGACCATCAGCTTTGAGCTGGAAGATCTGATGAGCTATGACTATCTGAACGCGAAGGCATATGTGCTGGAGGCGGGAGATTATGTCATTTCCATCAACAAAGACAGCCACACGGTCATCGATGCAAAGACCTATACCGTTGCCTCCGAAAAGCATGACAAGGACTCTGATGTGACAAAGGCGCAGAATCTGTTCGATTTTGCAGCCGGAGATGTGACCTATCTGAGCCGCAAGGATCATTTCGCCAATTATGATGCAGCCACTGCCGCACCGACTTCCTATGAGATGCCCGCAGATGCAAAGGCTGCCTTCTACAATAATTCCAATTATCTGACTGCGGAAGCCACCGCCCTGGATGAAAATGCGGCTGCTGCTGCGGTGACAACAGGCGTCAACAGCAATCTGCAGCTGGTCGACCTGCGCGGCCTTGAAAAGGATGACCCCAAGTGGGACAAGTTCATGGATCAGCTCACGGTCGAACAGATGAACTCCGTCACCTCCCTGGGCGGCTATCAGACCAACGCAGTGGAAGCCGTCGGCAAGATTCGCACCAATGACTGTGACGGTCCTGCGTCGATCAATAACAATTTTACAGGCCAGGGATCCATTGGTTTCCCCGTGGGTGTGATGATCGCAGCCACATGGAACAAAGATCTGGCTTATCGCTTCGGTGAGAGCATCGGAAAGATGGCCAATGAGATGGATGTGTCCGGTTGGTATGCGCCTGCCATGAACATCCACCGTACTGCCTTTGCCGGTCGTAACTTTGAATACTATTCGGAAGATCCGATTCTTTCCGGATACACTGCGGCAAACGCTGTGAAGGGCTCGCAGGACAACGGTGTTTATGCATACATGAAGCACTTTGCCCTGAACGACCAGGAAATGAATCGCTGCGATATGCTCTGCACATGGAGCAATGAGCAGGCCATTCGGGAAATCTATCTGAGGCCCTTCGAACTGTGCGTGAAAGATTCCGACTGTCTGGCAGTCATGAGCTCTTTCAACTACATCGGAAACCGTTGGTCTGGCGGCTGCAGGGAGCTGCAGACAGACGTGCTTCGCGGCGAATGGGGTTTCCGCGGTTTTGTGGAAACGGACTACTTCGGCGTGTACGGATACATGAATGCGGATCAGGCGATCCGAAATGGTTCCGACCTGATGCTGGTCAACTATCCCACGGAAACCAATGACATGCGCTTCACCTCGACCAACGGGGCCAAGTATGCGCTTCGCAATTCCGTGAAGAACATTCTCTATGTCGTGGTCAATTCCCGCGCTTATGCACCGGAAAACTATTCCACCGCGATGGCCACATGGAAGAAGATCCTGATCGGGTGCGATATCGTCGCCGGTCTCGGCATCTGCGCTCTGGGTTATTTTGCGGTTGCGAAGTTCCTGAAGCGCAAAAAGGCAAAAAAGTAATGGCCTGACATATCAGGCAGTCATGTAATTTCATGTTTTGCGCCCCACCCTTCGATCTGGCAGAGTGGGGCGCTCTTCATCATTGTGCACAGATGAAGCAAGACCAAAAGAAGGGGGAGGACATTCTATGAAGCATGAAGAGATCATCGCCAGGCTGACCCTGCAGGAGAAATGCCATCTTCTGTCCGGACGGGATTTCTGGCAGACACAGAGCGTCAAGCGGCTTGGCATTGAGAATATGACGCTCTCGGACGGCCCCCACGGCATCCGCAAGCAGGAAGGCGCAGGCGATCAATTGGGCCTGAATGGCTCCGTGCCGGCCACCTGCTATCCCACCGCCGCCACCATGGCCAACAGCTGGGATCCGGAGCTGGGGGAGGAACTGGGCAGGCACCTTGGCGCAGAGGCGGCCAGCCAGGACGTGTGCGTGCTGCTGGGACCCGGCATGAACGTGAAGCGCAATCCGTTCTGCGGGCGGAATTTCGAGTACTTCTCCGAGGATCCGTATCTGGCAGGCAAGATGGCGGCGGGCTATATCCGCGGCATCCAGGAAAACGGCGTGGCGGCCTGCCCCAAGCACTTTGCGGCCAACAATACGGAGCTTCGCCGCATGGCGTCCAACTCCGTGATGGACGAGAGAACGCTCCGGGAGATCTATCTGACCAACTTTGAGATCGCGGTCAGAGAGGGCCATCCGAA